>CAYROM010000007.1:0-49799 GCA_964425905.1 uncultured Lachnobacterium sp.
CGGATTTACCTCTATTACATAGATTTCATCATCCATTGCAATAAACTGGATATTGATCAATCCGACTACATGGAGCGCCTGTGCAAGACGCTTCGTGTATTCCACAAGCGTATCCCTTGCCTTCTGGCTGATGGTCGGCGCCGGATATACCGAAATACTGTCCCCGGAATGTACGCCGGTGCGCTCAATATGCTCCATGATTCCGGGAATCAGGATATCCGTGCCATCGCAGACCGCATCCACCTCGATTTCCTTACCCTGCAAATACTTGTCCACAAGGATCGGATGATCCTGCGCAATCCGGTTGATGATATCAATGAATTCCCGGATCTCCCCATCGTTAAATGCAATCTTCATTCCCTGTCCGCCAAGAACATAGGAGGGACGCACAAGAACCGGATAGCCGATCCTGTTTGCCACTTCTATGGCTTCCTCCGCCGTGAAAACAGTTCCTCCTGCGGCTCTCGGAATTCCGGTCTTCTGGAGAATTTCGTCAAATAACTCCCTATCCTCCGCAGCATCCACGTCTTCCGCCTTTGTTCCGAGGATCTTTACGCCCATTTTCATAAGCGCCTCTGTCAGCTTGATCGCGGTCTGTCCGCCAAACTGCACGACCGCTCCGTCCGGTTTCTCCACATTTACAATGCTTTCCACATCCTCTGCGGTAAGAGGTTCAAAATAAAGCTTATCCGCAATATCAAAATCCGTAGATACCGTCTCCGGATTATTATTTACAATGACCGTCTCCCAGCCTTCCTTTGCAAACGCCCAGGTACAATGTACGGAGCAGAAGTCAAATTCGATTCCCTGTCCGATCCGGATCGGGCCGGAGCCAAGCACCAGCACCTTCTTTGCCGGATGGGTTTCCGCCGCCTCGTTCTCACTTCCGAATACGGAGTAGTAATAGGGCGTCTCCGCCGCAAATTCTGCCGCGCAGGTATCTACCATCTTATACGCCGCAACGATGCCGTTTGCATAGCGCATATCCTTGATCTGCCCTTCCGTCTTTCCCGTCAGGCGGGCAATCACATTGTCCGGGAACTCAATGCGCTTCGCTTCCTTTAATAGTTCAACGGTAAGCTCCTCCTTTTCAAGGCGCTTTTCCATCTCCACCAGAATTGCAATCTTGTCGATAAACCAATGATCGATCATCGTGATCTCATGGATTTCGTCATAGGAAACACCGCGGCGAACAGCCTCTGCAATGACCCAGATCCGGCGGTCGTCCACGACCTGAAGTTGTTTTTTCAACTCCGCATTGCTCAATTCCGAGAAATCATAGGATTGCAGACAATCCACATGCTGCTCAAGAGAACGGATTGCCTTCATCAGCGCACCCTCAAAATTATCACAGATACTCATAACCTCTCCGGTCGCCTTCATCTGGGTAGTGAGCGTTCTCTTCGCAGTCAGGAATTTATCAAACGGCAGTCTCGGTATTTTTACTACACAGTAGTCCAGCATAGGCTCAAAGCTTGCATAGGTCTTCTGTGTAATTGCATTTTTGATCTCATCGAGCGTATAGCCCAGCGCAATCTTCGCGGTAACCTTAGCGATCGGATATCCGGTTGCCTTGGACGCCAGCGCCGAAGAACGGGATACACGGGGATTCACCTCGATCACGCAATATTCAAAGGATTCCGGATGCAGCGCATACTGTACATTACAGCCTCCGGTAATCTGCAGCTCGTTAATAATGTTTAAGGCAGAGCTTCGAAGCATCTGATATTCTTTGTCTCCCAGCGTCTGGGATGGGGCAACTACAATGGAGTCTCCGGTATGCACGCCAACCGGATCGATATTTTCCATATTACATACGGTAATGCAGTTGCCGTTCGCATCGCGCATTACTTCGTACTCGATTTCCTTCCAGCCGGCGATACAGCGCTCAACCAGCACCTCCCCTACCCGGCTCAGGCGGAGACCATTTGAGAGAATATCGATCAGCTCCTGCTCATTGTGGGCAATTCCGCCGCCGCTTCCCCCGAGGGTAAATGCCGGGCGAAGAACAACCGGATAACCGATGGTATTTGTAAACCTTATGCCATCCTCCACCGTATTGACAACCTGGGACGCGGCTACCGGCTCATGGATTTTCTCCATGGTATCCTTAAACGCCTGACGGTCCTCCGCTTTAAAGATGGTCTCTGCCGTGGTTCCGATCAGCTTAACTCCGTGCTCCTCCAAAAAGCCGCACTCCGCCAGCTCCATTCCGAGATTCAAGCCGGCCTGTCCTCCCAGAGTCGGGAGAACGCTGTCCGGTTTTTCCTTTATAATGATCTCCTTTAACACATCAAGGGTCAGCGGCTCAATATACACCTGATCCGCAATCTGCTTGTCCGTCATGATGGTCGCAGGATTGGAATTTACCAGACATACTTCTACGCCCTCTTCCTTCAGGGAACGGCATGCCTGAGTTCCCGCATAGTCAAACTCTGCCGCCTGTCCGATGACGATCGGGCCGGAGCCAATTACTAATACTTTTTTAATCTCATGATTTCTTGGCATTACTGTTCTCCTCCCATCATCTTAATAAACCGGTCAAACAGGTACGCAGAATCCTGCGGTCCCGGGCAGGCCTCCGGATGGAACTGCACCGTAAAAATATTTTTGTCCAGATATTCCAGACCTTCATTCGTGCCATCGTTTACATTGACAAACGCCGGTCTTGCAATCTTCGGATCCAGAGTGTCCGTATCCACCACATATCCGTGGTTCTGGGAGGATATATAGACGCGCCCTGTGGAAAGATCCTTCACCGGATGATTTCCGCCGCGGTGACCGTATTTCATTTTATGTGTATCAGCTCCGGTGGCAAGGGCCATAAGCTGATGTCCAAGACAGATTGCAAAGATCGGCACATTGCTGTCATAGAGCTTCCTTATCTCTGCAATGATAGAAGTACATTCCTTCGGGTCTCCCGGCCCGTTGGACAGCATGATACCGTCCGGATTTCCGGACAATATCTCCTCCGCCGCAGTATGCGCCGGATAAATGGTCACTTCGCAGCCTCTCTCGTTCAGGGATCTTGCAATATTATTCTTTGCTCCGAGATCTAAAAGAGCAACCTTTTTCCCGGTTCCCTTCAAGACACTCTTTTTCTCACAGGTAACCTTGTCCACCACATTACCTGTGCGATATTCTTTTAATCTGGGGAGTATTTCATCAAAATCGTAATTTTCGTCGGTAGTGATCATACCGTTCATAGTTCCTTCCTCGCGGAGGATTTTGGTAAGCGCTCTTGTGTCGATACCTGCGATTCCCGGAATGTCATGCTTTTTCAAAAAGTCCTGAATCGTTCCTTCTGAGCGGAAGTTGCTCGGAAGACGGGAAAGTTCTCTTACAATATATCCGTCCGGCCACGGTCTGCCCGATTCCATGTCGGGGGTGATCCCGTAGTTTCCGATCAGCGGATATGTCATGACCACAGCCTGTCCCGCATAGGACGGATCTGTCAGGACCTCCAGATACCCTGTCATTGAAGTGTTGAATACGATCTCACTAATGACTTCTCTGGCGGAACCAATACTTGTTCCGGTAAACACATTACCATCTTCGAGTATCAAAAACGCTTTCATTCTTACTCCCTGTCCTTTCCTAACTTTTACATTTTTCGCATAAGCCTGTCGCTGCGCAAAAAAAAAGAGAGATTCCCTTTTTCGCCTAAGTTTATCATATGACGGCACTTTTTTCAACAGTTTTGCCTGTCAAAAAAGTGCCGAGTTTTTTGTCATAAAAAGTATTATTTTATGCATTTTGATTAATGGGTCAGCATGTAATAAGTCATAAATCCGGCTCCGAGAAAAACAATAACACCGAGGAATCCGGCTACTATACTCACAAGCACCTTCTCGTTTATCGGTCTTACCCTGTACTTTAAGGGCTTGATGCTGCGCGCCACAAGCGGCACAAAGGGCATATTTCCATATGCCGGAAAGCTGAGGTGTCCGAAACCGCAGCGCTCAAAATAGCTGCATGTCCATGCCGGCATCGCGCTCACCGTCACCTTTGAAAGATTATTCACTTCCGACGCATATTTTCTCATTTCAAGCAGCAGTCTCTTGCCGAACCCCCGGCGCTGAAAATACGGGTGAACATACAGCATGGTAATATGTCCCTCCGACTGCATCCCGGACATTGCGCACAATTGCCCGTCCTGCCAGACTCCCCATAATCTCAGTTTTTCGCCTCTAACCATCTGCATCAGATTTTCTACTGATGCGTACCGCAAAAAGCCGTCCACCAGTTCCTGCTGATATATCGTTTTCCTCAGACAATAGTCAAAGGTATTTACCGCCAGATAAGAAGCTGCCGGAATCTCCATCTCTGTCAACGCTCTTACTTCCATGTCTGTTCCTTCCTATTCCTCTGCCAGCCGGTCCTTAAGACCGCTGTACCGTTTCTGTTCCGAGTTGTTGTGTATCATCATCTCAAATGTCTCTTCATTCCCAACTATGGTAACACATTTTTTTGCTCTTGTAACTGCCGTATATAATAAATTTCGATTCATAAGCATTCTTGGTCCCGTCAGGAGCGGGATGACCACCGCAGGATATTCGGAACCCTGGGATTTGTGAATGGTAACCGCATAGGCAAGCTCAAGTTCCTCAAGATTTTTATAGGAATATTCTACCTTTTTGCCCTCATCAAAGGAGATTGTCATTGTCTCCGCAAAGTCATTGATTTCCTCGATGATCCCCATATCCCCGTTAAAAATTCCGCTTCCCTTATCGATCGCAAGTCCGTACTTTGTCCGGATCTCCCATTCGAGCTGATAATTGTTCTTCACCTGCATAACTTTATCCCCCTCCCGGAAGGTTATGCCATTGTACTCCTTTTCCCGCTTGCCCTTTTCCGGCGGGTTTAAGTACATCTGCAAGATCCCGTTCAGCCTTTCCACGCCTAAGAGCCCTTTCCTCATAGGGGTCAGAACCTGAATATCATATTCTCCGGCGTCAACATACTTTGGCAGCTTCTGCTTTATCAATTGAAGCGTTACATTAATAATCTTATCCGCATCATATCTCTTCAGGAAAAAAAAGTCCCGGCTCTGATTGTCAAGCGTTACGTTTTCACCGCGGTTGATCTTATGAGCATTGACGATAATGTCGCTGCTGCTTGCCTGACGAAAGATTTTCGTCAGCCGTGCGGTATGAAATTGACCGGAATCTATAATATCCTTTAAAACGCTCCCCGGTCCCACACTCGGCAGCTGGTTGGTATCCCCCACAAGGATCAGCCTTGTACCGGCCACCACCGCCTTAAGCAGGGAATACATAAGGGTAATATCCACCATCGACATCTCATCCACAATAATAACGTCCGTCTCCAATGGATTCTGTTCATTCCTCTCGAAACCTGCTCCCTTTCCGTCGATTCCCCCTGTCAGTTCCAGCATGCGGTGTATGGTCCTTGCTTCAAATCCGGTTGTCTCACTCATGCGCTTTGCCGCCCTTCCTGTGGGCGCAGCAAGAAAAATGTCCATTCCCTCCATCTCAAAATAGCGGATGATCGTGTTGATCGTGGTAGTCTTTCCGGTTCCCGGTCCTCCTGTGATTACGAGCAGTCCGTTTCGTACCGCCTCCTTTACCGCCTCCACCTGATGTTCATCCAGCTCAACCTTCGTCTGCTTCTCAATCGACCGGATACGTGTTTCAATCTCTATTTCCGGAACGTCATAGGAGATGTCCAGCTGTTTGAGCATTGCCGCCGTGTTTGCCTCCATGTAATAGAAACTGTTTGCATAAATCTGCGTCACGCCGTCCTTCTGCTGCATTTTGATCTTTTGTTCCATAGCCATATTCATATACTGCGGCTCTATATACTGCGGCTCCACCCCGAGCAGCTCACACGCCCGCCTTGTCAATTCTTCCACCGGCAGATAGGTATGTCCCTCCCCAGAGGCCTGCAACAGGGCGTAGAGAACTCCGCTGCGGATTCGAAAGTCAGAGTCCGTGCGGATTCCCACCCTGGATGCAATCTCATCCGCCGTCTTGAACCCGACTCCTTCGATATCATCCGCAAGCCGGTATGGATTTTCCTTTAAAATTCCGTAAATTTCCGCTCCATATGTATTGTATATCTTTACCGCCAGATTCGTGTGGATTCCGTATTGCTGCAAAAAGATCATCGCCTGACGCAGATCTTTTTTGGCGTTGACCTGATCAGCGATCTCCATCGCTTTTCGCTCGCTGATCCCCTTTACCTCCGCAAGGCGCTCCGGCTCCTCCTCGATAATGCGGAAGGTATCCTTCTTAAATTTGCGGACGATCCTCGCCGCCATTGCGATTCCGATTCCCTTGATCGCCCCGGAACCAAGATACCTCTCAATGGCAAGTTCATCCTCAGGCGCCTTTTCCTCAAAGGAGCTTACCTTAAACTGCCTTCCATAGGTCGGATGCTCAATATATTCTCCGGAAGCCTCAATATTCTCGCCCTCCACAATATCAGAAAAAAAGCCCACACATGTCAATTCCTCTTCGTGGGCGATGAGAACCAGAACCGTGTAGCCGTTCTCTGAATTCCGATATATAATGTGCTCCACATAGCCTGTCACCTTTTCCAAATCCTGTTATCTCCTATCATTTTTTCAGTTCAGCCTGCTCCATTCAAACATGAAGATAGCTTTTTCTCTCATAAAAAGGATTTTTCAATGAGAGAAAAAAACAGCCATGCAAAAATTCTCTTGCAATGGCTGCCTTAACTCTTCCTGCATTCTATTCAATATTGTAATTGCGCTTCATCTGTTCATACAACTGCTGCGTATAAGTCTCACCCATCTGATCCACGATCTCGTCCGCCACCAATTCAATGGCCGAATCCATGTAAAAATCCTTATACTGCGCCATTGTGGAATCTTCATCCTCATCCTCATGCGTAAAGGTTTCTTTCATTTCCTTAAGCACCTGTTCGACAAAGTAAGATTCGAAATCCTTAAGAACCGACTTTAACTCCTCCTCCGTAGACTCGGAAGAAAGATTGTTTGCGGAACTTGTCAATGAGTCCGCCGAATTGGCACTAACAGAGTTCTGTGCGTTTGCATATGTAAGACTAGTCAATGAAGATAAATCCATATTTTTCTCCTTTTCATGAGGTTTTCAGCAGCCCTTATCTCTTCAGGTTATTCGCGGTCTCGAGCATCTCGTCCGATGTCGTGATCGCTTTGGAATTCAGCTCGTATGCTCTCTGGGCAATGATCAGATTGACCATTTCCTCCGCAACCTGAACGTTGGAGCCCTCCAAAAAGCCCTGAAGAACCTTGCTCTCCGTAAGTCCGGGAGTCGTAGCCTCAAGCATCGGCTGGCCGGATGCATCCGTCGCCTGCAAGCGGCTGGAGGATAATTTCTCAAGCCCCGCCGGATTCATAAACTGATAAATCCCAAAATACTGGTTTGTAAGAACCGTATTGCCCGTTGTCACATCCTTATATCCGATCTGTCCATTACTGTTAAAGACCATGCTCTCCTCCGTTACGCCATTCGGAACCTGAATGACATTTCCATTGCGGTCAAGAACCGGATATCCTTCCTTTGTGGCTAAGATCGTATTTCCATTCGCGTTAAGGCTCCATGTAAAACTGCCGTTTCGGGTATAATAGGTCTCCCCGTCAGCTCCTCTGACCGCGAAGAAACCGCTTCCGTCGATCATAAAATCCGTCAGGCTGTCGCTTTCATACTGCGATCCCTGTGTATACATGGAAGTCGTAGCCGCAACCCTTGTTCCAAGCCCCACCTGCGCGCCAACCGGCTTCTCCTCGCCGTTGGCCGTAGTTGTACGGGTCTGTATCGTCTGATATAAAAGGGATTTAAACTCCGTGCGCTCCGCCTTATATCCTGTGGTGTTTACGTTTGCAAGGTTATTTGCAATGGTATCCACATTCGTCTGTTCCGCAATCATACCGGTCGCCGCGGTATAAAGTGATCTCATCATAGGGCAACTTTCTCCTTTTTTGCTATTTCAAGTACTATACTTTGCCAACCTGAGTTGCTGCAATCTCAAGGGTATCGTCAATAGATGTGATGACCTTCTGCCCCGCCTCATATGCCCGCTGGATCGCGATCATATTCACCATTTCACTTACCACGTTCACATTGGAGCTTTCCAATACTCCCTGCTGGACCGCGCCGTCCGATGCAACCAGATTGCCGCCTTCCAAAACGTTGTACATGTTCTCGCCATACTTCTCGATGTAATCATAATTATCCACATCAACCAGTCCAACCGTTCCGACCAATACGTTATTTTGATATATATATCCAAGTTCATTGACCGTAAACGTCTGCGCCGGATCCATCTGGATATAGTTCGCCTGGGACGGATCATTATTCAAAGCGCCGGTGGCATTCAGAACATAGTCTCCATCCTTCGTCCGGAGATATCCGTCCTTGTCCACAGTAAATGTGCCGTCTCTGGTGAGCTTCATGGAAGTGTTGCCTGCTTTGTCGGTAAAGGAAACCGCAAAAAAGCCATCGCCCTCCACCGCAAGATCCGTTGTGTTATCCGTCACTTCATAGCTGCCGGAGGACCAGTCCGTATACACCTGCCCCAAATGCGTGCCCAGAGAAACGGAACCTATGCGCCGCGGAAGTCCATAGGATGAAGAATCCTTAACCCGGACTGCATATTCATCTGCGAAGGTTCTCGAAGTAGTTCCCTCTTTTTTATATCCCGTTGTATCGGCATTAGCCAGATTATTGGTCATGATATCAAGCCTCTTCATCTCGTTGACCATGCCGGTGTGGGCAGTATAAAGACCTTTTACCATAATAGCGCCTATCCTTTCAAAACTATTCTTATGTGTATATATCGGCAACTCTCCCCGGGTACTTTATACTAAAAATCAATCATTATCCCGTTTACCGGATAAAAATTCCACGAATTTTCCGGTTCCGATCGCCACGCAGGTCATCGGCTGCTCTGCCGTCATCGTGTTGATTCCGGTCTTATCCTCGATCAACTCTTCCAATCCCCGCAGCAGCGCTCCCCCGCCTGTCAGAACAATGCCCCTGTCGGCAACGTCAGCGGCCAGTTCCGGCGGTGTCTTCTCCAATACGGAGTGTACCGCCTCCACGATCTGAAGGGTCGGCTCCCGCAGCGCCTCCTCGGTTTCCTCCGAACTTACGGTGATCGTCCTCGGAAGTCCTGTCACAAGATTACGCCCGCGAACATCCATCGTCTCGTTTGTGGAAAGGGGATAACAGGTTCCGATCTTGATCTTAATATCCTCCGCGGTTCTCTCACCGATCAGGAGATTATGTTTCTTTCTCATATAACGAACCAGCGCCTCATCGAAATCATCGCCGGCAATCTTAATGGATGTGCTTACAACCGCTCCTCCCAGAGAAATAACTGCAATATCTGCCGTTCCTCCTCCGATATCCACGATCATATTTCCGCAGGGACGGGCAATGTCAATCCCCGCACCGATCGCAGCCGCGATCGGCTCCTCGATGATCGCAACCTCCCTTGCACCGGCATTGTAGGTGGCGTCCTCCACAGCCTTCTTCTCCACCTCCGTTGCACCGCTCGGAATACATACGCTGATGCGCGGCTTTCGGAAACTCTTTTTGCCAAGCGCTTTCTGAATAAAATACTTGATCATCTTCTCCGTAACCGTATAGTCTGAAATGACGCCCTGACGGAGGGGACGAACCGCGACGATATTGCCCGGAGTCCTTCCGAGCATCAGGCGCGCCTCCTCCCCGATCGCCTTGATCTTATTTGTATCTCTATCGAAAGCCACGACCGAGGGCTCCTTTAACACAACACCTTTGCCTTTAATATATACAAGGATACTCGCTGTTCCCAAATCGATTCCCATATCTGATCCGACCATTTTATTACCCCTTTCTTCTTATCCTGAAATTATCTATTGTATTTACTGTATTTTTTCTGGGCGCAATACCACATATAATCTTATTTTTTCATATACAGTACCATTATATACAATAAATTCCATTTTTCAAACTATTTTTTTTCAAGATAGGGTTTTAAAAACTGTCCTGTATAGGATTCCGCAATCCGGCACACTTCTTCCGGCGTTCCGTGGGCGATCACCGTTCCTCCGCCGTCGCCTCCTTCCGGCCCCATATCGATGATATAATCCGCCGTCTTGATCACATCGAGGTTGTGCTCAATGACGACCACGGTGTTGCCGCTTTCGGAGAGCCGGCGCAAAATCTCCACAAGCTTATGCACATCCGCAAAGTGAAGTCCGGTGGTCGGCTCGTCCAGAATATAAATCGTCTTTCCTGTTCCCCGCCTGCTAAGTTCCGTCGCCAGCTTTATGCGCTGCGCCTCCCCTCCCGACAGCTCCGTGGAAGGCTGTCCCAGCTTCACATATCCGAGTCCTACATCGTAGAGAGTCTGTATTTTATTATGGATCGTCGGCACATTCTTAAAAAATTCCAACGCGTCCTCCACCGTCATATCCAGCACGTCGTAGATATTCTTCCCCTTGTATTTTACCTCAAGGGTCTCCCGGTTATAACGCTTTCCTCCACAGACCTCGCAGGGTACGTATACGTCCGGCAGAAAATGCATCTCGATCTTCAAAATGCCGTCGCCTCCGCACGCCTCGCACCGTCCGCCTTTTACATTAAAACTGAAACGCCCCTTTTTGTACCCCCGCGCCTTCGCGTCCGCAGTCGCCGCAAACAGATCCCGGATCATGTCAAACACTCCGGTATAGGTCGCCGGGTTGGAGCGGGGCGTCCTTCCGATCGGGGACTGATCGATATCGATGACCTTATCCAGCTGTTCCAGCCCGATAATATCATCATGGTCTCCCGAAATGCACCGGGCGCGGTTTAGGCTTCTTGCCAGATGCTTATAAAGGATCTCATTGGTAAGCGAGCTTTTTCCAGATCCGGAAACTCCGGTAATGCATGTCATGATCCCCAGCGGAATATCCACGTCGATATTTTTCAGATTATTTTCCCTTGCTCCTTTTATCGTAATAAATCCCTTCGGCGTTCTCCGCTCCTTAGGCACCGGAATTTTCAAACGTCCGCTTAGATATGCCCCGGTAATGGATTCCCTGCATTTCATGATCTCCTCCGCCGTACCGGTGGCGATCACCTCGCCCCCGTGGACTCCCGCCGCCGGCCCGATATCGACAATGAAATCCGCCGCCCGCATGGTATCCTCATCATGTTCGACCACAATCAGCGTATTTCCAAGATCCCTCAGATTTTTCAGCGCGTTCAGCAGCTTATCATTATCTCTCTGGTGCAGGCCGATGCTCGGTTCATCCAAAATGTATGCCACCCCTACCAGTCCTGAGCCGATCTGGGTCGCAAGGCGGATGCGCTGCGCCTCTCCTCCGGAAAGGCTGGCCGTAGCCCGGGTAAGGGTCAGATATTCCAGCCCCACCTCCTGCAAAAAGCCCACACGGGCGCGGATTTCCTTCAGTATCTGATCCCCTATAAAATGCTGCTGCTTCGTCAATTCCATGTTATCCAGAAATACGCACATATCCTTGACCGAAAGCGACGTCATCTCGTAAATATTCTTATCCGCCACCGTTACTGCCAGAGAGGACTTCTTCAAACGCTGTCCGCGGCATTCCGCACATGGAGTAATCCGCATAAACTGTTCATATTCCGCTTTTACGATATCCGATCCCGTCTCCCTGTAACGACGCTCCACATTTCGGATCAGACCGTCCCAATTCAGATCGTATACTCCGACGCCTCTCTGTCCTTTATAATGAACCTTGAGAATCCTGCCATCCCCTCCGTGGATCAGCATATGGCGGATATCCTCCGGCAGGTCTTTATACGGAGTGTCCAGTGAAAAACCGTAGCCCTCCGACAACGCCATTAAGGTTGCATAGGTATAGCTGGAGGGATCCGTGCAGGACTGCCAGCCCATGACCTGAATCGCCCCCTCCGATATGGATAGAGATTTGTCCGGAATCATAAGATCCTCATCAAATTCCATCTTGTATCCAAGTCCGTAGCACACGGGACATGCCCCAAAGGGATTGTTAAAGGAAAAACTGCGGGGTTCCACCTCATCCACGCTGATCCCGCAGTCCGGGCAGGCAAAGTTCTGGGAAAACGTCATCTGTTCCCCGTCTACAATATCCACGATTGCATTTCCCTCCGTCAGCTCAAATACATTTTCCAGAGAATCCGTGAGCCGCTTTTCGATCCCTTCCTTTACCACAAGGCGGTCTACCACGATATCTATGTTGTGCTTAATATTTTTATCCAGCGGAATGCTCTCCGAAAGCTCATACATGCTTCCGTCCGCGATCACCCGGACATAGCCGCTCTTTTTTGCCTTTTCAAAGAGCTTCTGGTGCTCACCCTTCCGTCCGCGCACTACCGGCGCAAGGATCTGGATACGTGTGCGCTCCGGCAGCTCCATGACCGCATCTACCATCTGATCGACGCTCTGCTTTGTGATCGCCCTGCCGCATTTTGGACAATGGGGTATCCCGATCCTGGCGTACAGCAGCCTGTAATAGTCATAAATTTCCGTAACCGTACCGACTGTGGAGCGCGGATTACGGTTGGTAGATTTCTGGTCAATAGAGATTGCCGGGGGCAGGCCTTCGATAGATTGTACACTTGGTTTCTCCATCTGCCCTAAAAATTGTCTTGCATAGGAAGATAACGACTCCATATACCGGCGCTGTCCCTCCGCATAGATCGTATCAAATGCGAGTGAGGATTTCCCTGAACCGGAGAGTCCCGTCAGAACCACAAACTCATCCCTCGGAATATCGATATCGATTCCTTTGAGATTATGCTCATTCGCTCCCCGTATCTTAATGTATTTTCTTTCCTTCTTTGGCATTTTAATGCTCCTTTTTGAAATATTTATTTTTCAGACGATTGCTTACCCATTTATTGCTATCGCCCCATATATTTTTATAAATCCCGCAGCGTATTTTTTAACATGATCATCCGGTCGCGGTACTCCGCCGCCGCCTCGAAATTCAGCTCCGCCGCCGCCTTCTGCATCTTCTTCTGAATGTCGGCGATCATTCTCTCCAATTCCTCCCTGCTCATTGATTCCGGATCCTTGGTAAAATCCATCTCTTCCGCCGCCACCTTCTTGGAAATGGCGATCAGATCCCGCACCGATTTTTGGATCGTCTGGGGCGTGATTCCGTGCGCTTCATTGTATTCCTGCTGCAAACGGCGGCGGCGCTCGGTCTCCTCAATCGCAACCCGCATGGAATCCGTAATCTTATCCGCATACATGATCACATGCCCCTCGCTGTTTCGGGCGGCCCGCCCGATCGTCTGGATCAAGGAGGTCTCAGACCTTAAAAAGCCCTCCTTGTCGGCGTCCAGTATCGCTACAAGCGTAATCTCCGGGATGTCGAGCCCCTCCCTTAAAAGGTTGATCCCTACCAGCACATCAAAAACATCCAGACGCAGATCACGTATGATCTCCGCCCGTTCCAGCGTATCTATGTCCGAATGCAAATACTTTACCCGGATTCCCACCTCACTCATGTACTTGGTCAGATCCTCCGCCATCCGTTTGGTCAATGTGGTTATCAGCACCTTGTGATGCAAAGACGCTTCTTTATTTACCTCTCCTATCAGATCGTCGATCTGCCCCTCCACCGGGCGGACGGATATCTCGGGGTCAAGCAGCCCCGTTGGCCGAATGATCTGCTCCACCCGCAAAAGCTCATGCTCATCCTCATAGACATTCGGGGTTGCGGAAACAAAAAGCATCTGGTCTATTTTTCCCTCAAACTCCTCAAAATTCAGAGGACGGTTGTCAAGGGCTGATGGCAGGCGGAACCCATAATCAACGAGAGTCGTTTTACGGGAGCGGTCCCCCGCGTACATTCCCCGTACCTGCGGAATCGTTATATGGGACTCATCCACTATAATCAGGTAATCATCCGGGAAATAGTCCATCAATGTTGCCGGCATCTCCCCCTGTCCTCTTCCCTCCATATGGCGGGAATAATTTTCGATTCCGCTGCAAAAACCGGTCTCCTTCAACATCTCAATGTCAAAATTCGTTCGTTCCGCAATCCTCTGGGCTTCCAGAAGCTTGCCTTCCCCCTTAAAGAACCTCACGCGCTCCTCAAGTTCCGCCTCGATCCTGCCGCATGCCTCCAGTATCTTTTCCTGAGGAACAACATAATGGGACGCCGGAAAAATCGCTGCATGCTGCAGCTCCGCCCGGATTTCCCCTGTCAGCACGTCGATCTCCGTGATCCGGTCGATCTCATCACCAAAAAATTCTACCCGGATGGCGCGATCGCCATTGTTTGCCGGAAATATCTCAAGCACATCCCCGTGAACGCGAAAGGTTCCTCTCTTAAAATCCATATCATTGCGGGAATACTGCATTCCGATCAGTTCCTTTATCACATCGTCCCGGTCGATCTCCATCCCCGGCCGCAGGGAGACCATCATGTTCATATAGTCGTCAGGACTTCCGATCCCATAGATGCAGGATACGCTGGCGACAATAATGACATCCTTCCGCTCTGCCATCGCCGCTGTGGCGGACAAGCGCAGTTTATCAATTTCATCATTAATGGCGGAATCCTTCGCGATATAGGTATCCGACTGAGGCACATACGCCTCCGGCTGATAATAGTCATAGTAGCTCACAAAGTACTCCACCGCGTTTTCCGGGAAAAACTCCTTCATCTCCCCGTAGAGCTGTCCCGCCAGCGTCTTGTTATGCGAAATGATCAGCGTGGGTTTGTTCAGCGCCTGAATGACATTTGCCATGGTGAAGGTCTTGCCGCTTCCGGTAACACCGAGCAATGTCTGAAACTGGTTGCCCTCCCTGAAACCTTTTACAAGAGCTTCGATCGCCTGCGGCTGATCTCCGGTGGGCTGATATTCCGATACCAATTTAAAATGATCCATGAGAGTTCCTCCTGCATGAATATTGAAATCATCATCCTTACAAATCAAATTTACTCATATAATTACATTTTCTCTCATTCCGTACAATCATATCACAATAATTTTTAAAAGTACAGCATTTTTCGAACTTATGTTCTTCGTCTTCTATAACGATAAAAAAACACAGAGCAAAGTCCCCCTTCGCTCTGTGCCTGTCTCTTCTGCCAAACAGTTTCTATTTCAGCCTTCCGCAGCATTGCTTATATTTCTTGCCGCTTCCGCACGGACAAGGATCGTTCGGATATACCTTGGCATGCTCACGCTTTTTCGGTACATTCTGCGCGGTTTCATCCTTATTAGTGCCGGTAACCTTTGCCACCTGCTCGCGCTCCACCTTCTGCTGTACCTGCACGTGGAACAAAAGCCGGACCGTATCCTCCTGTATGGAGGCGGTCATATCGTCAAACATGTCAAAACCCGCCATCTTGTACTCAACCAGCGGATCTCTCTGTCCATAAGCCTGAAGACCGATTCCCTGACGAAGCTGATCCATATCGTCAATGTGATCCATCCAGCGGCGGTCGATCACTTTCAAGAGTACAACGCGCTCAATCTCCCGGAACTGCTCCGGCTCGGGGAATTCCGTTTCCTTCGCCTCATAGAGAAGAACCGCCTGTTCCTTTAAGTAATGTTTTAATTCCTTATTTGTCTTAATAGATGAGATGCTCTCCTCCGTGATCGGTTTGAGCGGAATCGTCGGAAGGATCAGCTCATTCAATTCCAAAAGATTCCAGTCGCTTCTATCCACTTCGGAGGAAATGCAGGTATCCACCGCTTTTTCCACCTGATCCTGAATCATCTTAAAGATTACGTCCCGCATATTCTCACCGTTCAGCACGCGGAAACGCTCGGTATAGATAATCTCGCGCTGGTCATTATTTACCTGATCGTATTCGAGCAGATTTTTACGGATTCCAAAATTGTTCCCCTCGATTTTCTGCTGCGCCTTTTCAATCGCGGAGGTCAGCATCTTGTGCTGGATTTCTTCATTTTCCGGAACGCCCAGAGTGTTGAACACCGCCATCAGACGGTCAGACCCGAACAGACGCATCAGGTCATCCTCAAGAGAAATATAAAACTTGGACTCACCCGGATCGCCCTGACGTCCGGAACGTCCACGCAGCTGGTTGTCGATACGCCTTGATTCATGGCGCTCCGTTCCGATGATCTTAAGGCCTCCGGCCTCCCTTGCCTCATCATCCAGCTTAATATCCGTTCCTCGCCCTGCCATATTGGTTGCGATGGTAACCGCGCCGTGCTGTCCCGCCTGGGCAACGATTTCCGCCTCCATCTCATGGAATTTTGCGTTCAATACGGTGTGCTGTATCCCCTCTCTGCGGAGCATTCCGCTGATAAGCTCGGAGGTCTCAATGGTGATCGTACCCACCAAAACCGGCTGTCCTTTCTCATGGGCCCTCTTTACCTCCTCGACAACCGCACGGAATTTTTCCTTTTTCGTCTTAAATACCGCATCCTGATGATCGATACGCTTCACCGGACGGTTTGTGGGAATCTCCACAACATCCATTCCATAGATATCACGGAATTCCTTTTCCTCGGTAAGCGCAGTACCTGTCATACCCGCCTTTTTGTCAAATTTATTAAAGAAGTTCTGGAAAGTGATCGTTGCAAGCGTCTTGCTCTCCCTCTTGACCTTCACATGCTCTTTTGCCTCGATCGCCTGATGAAGTCCGTCGGAATAGCGGCGGCCCGGCATGATACGCCCGGTAAACTCATCTACGATCATGACCTGATCGTCCTTTACCACATAATCCTGATCCCGGAACATCAAATTATGGGCGCGGAGCGCGAGGATAATGTTGTGCTGGATTTCCAGATTCTCCGGATCTGCCAGATTTGAAATATGGAAAAACTGCTCAACCCTCTTTACGCCCTGTCCCGTCAGGTTTACGACCTTGTCCTTTTCATTTACGATAAAATCTCCGGATTCCTCCTGTTCAACCCCCATGATGGCATCCATCTTGGAGTATTCCGGGATATCCTCGCCCCGCTGCATCTGCTGCGCCAGAATATCGCACGCCTCATAAAGCTTTGTAGACTTTCCGCTCTGCCCGGAGATAATGAGGGGGGTTCTTGCCTCATCGATCAAGACGGAATCCACCTCGTCGATCACCGCAAAATGAAGCCCTCTCTGCACAAGCTGTTCCTTGTATATCACCATGTTATCTCTTAGATAATCAAAGCCGAGCTCGTTATTTGTTACATAAGTAATATCGCAATTGTAGGCCTTGCGGCGCTCATCATTATCCATGCTGTTCAATACAACGCCGACCGTCAGCCCCAGAAACTCATGAACCTGTCCCATCCATTCCGAGTCGCGCTTTGCCAGATAATCGTTGACCGTCACAATATGAACGCCCTTCCCCTCCAACGCATTCAGGTAAGCAGGAAGCGTAGAGACCAGCGTCTTACCTTCACCTGTCTTCATCTCGGCGATACGCCCCTGATGAAGAATCACGCCGCCGATGATCTGTACGCGGTAATGCTCTATTCCAAGCACGCGGCGGGCCGCTTCACGCACCGTCGCATATGCCTCCGGAAGAATATCGTCAAGAGTTTCTCCCTTCTCCAGACGATCCTTAAATTCCCTTGTCTTTCCCTTCAGTTCATCATCTGAAAGCGCCATCATAGATTCCCGATAGCTCTCCGTCTTATCGACGATCGGAGTGATCCTTTTAATCTCTCTCTCGCTGTGGGTACCAAAGAATTTAGCTAATGCACTCATATCTTTCTCCTATCCAAAATCTTACACAATATCGGTATTGTACCACTTTTTAATTTTTTGCACAACAATAAGGCGTAAATGTTTTATGAACTTTTTATTAACTCCGGCATATACTGTCTATGAGTAATTCTATGGAGTATTTCATGAGCAGTATTGCAGGCTTTTTTTCACCACATACCACTTTTCCAAAAGAGAATTCCTTCTGCCGCCAAACGATACAGCATATGTCGGAGGCTTTGGTCAAAAGAGGGCCGGACCGCCAGGGAACCTGTCTGTTTTCGAACGGAGCCTTCAGCCAGAACGAACTCTCCTGCTGCCACATCCATCCCGATATTCCCTGTGAGCCGCAGCCGGTTACCAAAACACTTAACAAAGACTCCTTCACGCTCCTCTATGACGGCTACATATCCAATCTTCCGCAGCTCAGAAGATCAATGGAACAGGATCAGATCAACACCAGCGATTTAAGTCAGGAAGAGCTTATTCTCTGCGCTTTCATCAGATACGGCCCCGATTTTGTAAAAAAATTGAGCGGCGCTTTTGCTATGGCGGTCTATGACAGCGCCAAAAAGCTCTTATATCTGTTCCGCGACCCCCTCGGACTTCGCCCGCTCTATTACACGGTACATAATGACACTCTGGTCTTTGCTTCGGAGCTAAAAGGGATTTTTGCCTATCCCGGCATTGAACCGGCGTTGGATCTTGACGGCTTAAACGAAATCTTTTCCATGGGGCCGGCACACTCTCCCGGATGCGGTGTGTTTAAGGACGTCTGCGAAATCCGGCCGGGACATCTGCTGGTTTACGGATCGGACCGGCTGTTTGTTGAACGCTATCACCGTTTTTCCATCTCGGAGCATTCCGACAGCTATGAAGATACCCTGTTCCGCGTAAAAGAACTGTTAGACAAGTCGATCCGCACCTTAGCCTGCACGAATACCGCTCCGGCCTCCCTGCTGTCAGGCGGACTGGATTCCTCCGTGATCACCGCATGTCTGGTCAGGGAATCCACGGGTGACGAGCCTTTAAAGACCTTTTCGTTTGAGCTGAAAGGCAGCCGGAACCATTTTCGCCCAAACAGCTTCCAGCCGGCGCTTGACGCTCCATTTGTACACCAGATGGCAGATGCGCTTTCCACCGATCACACCACATTGGTGTGCAGCAATGCGGAACAATTCGAATATTTAAAGAACTCTGTGGACGCCCACGATCTTCCGGCTATGGCAGATATCGACTCCTCGCTTATCTATTTTTGCGAAAAGATCGCGCCCCAAAACCGCATTGCTTTTACCGGAGAGTGTGCGGATGAGCTTTTCTGCGGATACCCGTGGTACCACCGGAAAGAAATGTATACCGCAAACACATTCCCCTGGTCCCTGGACTTATCTTTCAGAAAGAATTTATTAAAAGATGATTTAATAAATAAACTTCATATGGATGAATACATAAATGAACAGTACCTTGCCGCCTGCCGGGATCTTCTCTCCGGCGCCGATCCTGCCTCTTCAAGCTATCTCCATCAAAAGACCATGTATCTGACCATCCGGTTTTTTATGCAGACGCTGGTTGACAGGACGGATAGGACCGCCTCCTGCAACAGTATGGATATCCGTGTTCCCTTTGCCGATCTCGCCCTTGCGGAATACCTGTTTGAAGTTCCGTATGAAATGAAAACCAAAAACGGGGAGATAAAACATCTTCTAAGGGAATTTGCCAGAGGACTTCTTCCTGAGCAGGTGCGCACACGGCAGAAAAGCCCCTATCCCAAGACATACGATCCCGGATATGAAAGGCTGCTCTCCTCCGCTCTGTTTCAGGTTGCTTCCGATCCAAACAGTCCGATCCTTTCCTTTATGGACAAAAAAAAGCTGATTTCCTTCTGCCAGCGCCCAAAGGACTATGGAAAGCCGTGGTTCGGCCAATTGATGGCAGCTCCCCAGCTAATGGCATATTACCTTCAGATCAACTACTGGCTGACAAAATATCAGATTAAACTCGATCTGTCCTGATCTGATACGCGTATGTACAGCCTCCGCCTGAAAGACTTTTGCCTCATAGGATCATTGCGGGGCAATTTCCTTTGAGATAGAAAAACAGCCGCCTGTTGTCATAGGCACAGGCGGCCGGTCAAAAATGCAGCACATCCTTACATCTGGATGATCGGCTGGATCTGCTTTCCCGAAAGCGCCATTTCTATCGTATCCGGAAGCAGTTCCATTTTCGCGATCATTGAGTTCGGCTTACTTTTATAATTGTCCTGACCAAACGGAACGAAATAAATATTCTTCATATTCATCAGGCCTCCTATGTTCTTAAAGTTCACGCCAAGCGCATCGTTTGTCGAGATTGCGACCACAAGTGACTTTCCGTTTCTCATATGTGCCTTCGCCGCCATCAGAACCGGCGTATCCGTGATTCCGTTGCAGAGCTTTGCAGCGGAATTGCCCGTACAAGGTGCGATAACCATGATGTCCAGAAAATTATTCGGCCCGATCGGCTCCGCCTGACTGATCGTCTTGATCCCCTCATTTCCCGTTATGTCGCAGATTCCATCCACAAACTCCTTTGCGCTCCCGAATCTCGTATCACAACTTTGCGCATGAAATGAAAAAATTGGGATTACATTTGCTCCCATTTCTTTTAATCTGGTCACTTCTTTCCTTGCCTTTGCAAAGGTGCAAAAGGAACCGGTGATTCCAAATCCTATATTATAATTTGAAAAATCCATGATTTCTCCTCTTTCATACCAGAATCTGAGAACGTTTTTTTGCGTATTGCATCTGCCAGTATTTTTGCGCTGCTCTTCTGTGTGTAGATTCCGGGAAGCCCCAATGCCGCTATGACCGGAATCCGATATTTTTGTGCGGCAGCAAGATCTGTTCCACCCGGCGCGGAAGCAATATCAATGATCACCGCATCTTTATGCATCTCTGAAATAATTTTTTCCGTCAGCACACAGGCAGGTACTGTGTTCACAAACACGCCCGTTCCATATGCTTCCTCCGCCCCATAGGAAAAATCTATTGCATTGTGTCCGTCCGCCCTTGCCTCCTTCCGGTTTTGTACGCTGCGCGCAAGGACTGTAACCTTCGCTCCCATGGCAGCCAGAAGATTTGCCACACTCTTGGCGCATTTGCCATATCCGGTCACCACGATCTTCTGCCCGAGGATCGAGTATTTACTGTACTTTAAAATTTCTGCGACCGTCGCCTCCGCAGTAATCCTTGCATTTTTCCATGCAACATCCTCATCCTCCATAAAATCATGATACGGTATCTTTCTGCCGGTACACCATTTCTTCCACTCGTCCCCCAGCTTCCCTCCGAATACATATTGGCAATTTGTTAAATTATATTTTAATATTTCAACTATATCTTTTGTTTTTTCCATCTTGCTTGCGGGGGTCGGCAGAACGATCTGCGTAGCTTTTCTTAGCTGCTCAAGGCAGATATTGTCGCTCTCCTCATCCCTCCATGCGCAGGAAGAGGTTCTCCCCGGAAGAAAATCGCTGATATATCTCTGCCTTTTGTCAGTAACAAAAATAACGGTATTTTTATCCATAAAAAACGCTCCCTTCCATATACAATATGAAAGGAAGCGAAGAATGGTTCCTGCACCTTGAAAACTTCTTTACAGTCTTGTCGATACGAAAATATCGTACACCGCCTGAATCGTCTTTTCAAAATCATTATTGCTGACGCCAATGATAATATTTAACTCCGAAGATCCCTGGTCGATCATGCGGACATTGACATTCGCATGGGCCAATGCGGAAAAAATCCTGCCCGCGGTTCCGCGGTTTGACTTCATGCCGCGTCCTACCACCGCGATCAGCGCAAGATCCGCCTCGAGATCTATGACGTCCGGATTTGCGAGCCTGCGGAGAGAACTGATCACCTGCTGCTCCTTGCCCTCAAACTCCGCCTGATGGACAAACACCGTCATTGTGTCGATCCCGGATGGCATATGCTCAATGGAAATCCCATTCTCTTCAAAGGCCTGAAGAGCCTTCCGGCAGAAGCCCACCTCGGCATTCATCATATCCTTATCGATATTAACGGCAACAAAACCTTTTTTGCCTGCAATTCCGGTAATCGTGTAATCCGACTTCTGGCAGGTGCTTTCCACAATCAGGGTCCCCTCCGCCCCGGGGTCGTTTGTATTGCGGATGTTGATCGGAATGCCGGCCTTGCGAACCGGAAAGATCGCATCCTCGTGAAGCACGGATGCCCCCATATAGGAAAGCTCGCGAAGCTCCCGGTAAGTAATTACCCTGATCGGCTCCGGATGATCGATGATCCGCGGATCCGCTACAAGGCAGCCCGAAACATCTGTCCAGTTCTCATAGATGCTTGCCTTGGACGCTTTTGCAACGATGGAACCGGTAATATCCGATCCTCCTCTGGAAAAGGTGTGAATACTGCCGTCCGGCATAGCGCCATAAAAGCCCGGAATAACCGCCTTCTTGCAGGAGGCCAGCTTTTTGGAGAGCACCTTGTCGGTCTTCTCCGCATCAAAATTGCCATCCTTATCGAAAAATATCACCGTGGCTGCATCAATAAACTCATAGCCAAGATAATCCGCCATAACGATCCCGTTTAGGTACTCGCCTCTGGACGCAGCATAATGGGTTCCCGCCTTCTCCTTAAACTTAGCGGAAATGATCTTAAATTCTTCATCCAATGAGGTCTTTAACTTAAGACCGTTGATGATGGCGTCATAGCGATCCTTGATCTTCATTAGCGGGACGCGGAATTCCTCCCCTGCCTCTGCCAAGGCATAGCAATCATAAAGCATATCGGTAACCTTGGTATCTTTTGCATTTCTTTTTCCCGGCGCGCTTGGCACCACATATTTTCTGGACTCATCCGAGCGGATAATGTCTCCTACTTTTGCAAACTGTTCGGCGCTCGCAACAGAACTGCCGCCAAATTTAACTACCTTAACCATCTTCTTTTGCTCCTCTTTATTTAATGCATACCGTTTACAAGAATACACAGGGTCTTGTAAACGGAAGATATGCCGCCATTATACAGCGGAACCTTCCATCCGTCAATTTTTTATTCTATATAACACACATCCATATCCGCCTGACCGGTGTCCTCATCCAGAAAAAGAATCCCGTATGAAGGCGGATTTCCATATCCCGGCGCTCCGATGCTCCCGGGGTTGAGAATCCTCAGATCATTATGCCAGTCATAAAACACCCGGTGGGTGTGTCCGAACAGCACAAGATCCGCCTCCTTTTCTTTTGCCGCCAGCTCCAGCCTGAGATATCCGGTCTTAACATTATAAGTATGACCGTGGCAAATCATGACCTTTTTTCCTTCTATATATAAGATACGCTCCAGAGGCTCCAATGTGCAGTCGCAATTTCCCGGAACACGTTCCATGGGGATATCAGGAAATTTTTTCTGCAGCATGACAGAATCCGACCAGCAATCGCCCAGATGGATGATCACGTCCGGTCTTACCTGCTTAACAGCGAAGATCATATTATTTATGTTACCGTGTGAATCACTCAAAACTAAAATTTTTTTCATAAACAATCGCAAAAAACTCCTGCCCGACCCCATTGCCAAGCAGAAGTTTCTTCTCCTCAAAATATGTGAAACGATCAACTACCCCTACGCTAATCTTTTCCATTGTTTGCTGCACTTATAATAAGAGTAAAACATACAATGCTCCGCCTGATCACAGCGGTTCGGCGCATTCTCAATATTGCATTGGCAATTTACAATCGCATCGGCCTTTCCCTTACAGCTTCCCTTAATCATAACCTCATCAAGTACTTCGTCTGACATATCCTCGCTCCTCACTATGTTTTGTTTTTCAACGAGAATTATTATACAATATGTTGTGGTCAAACGCTATAAGGCAATTCGCCTAAATAGTTATCAATCTTTTGTCAAAAATTCCACTTGACGAAAAGAGAAAAATCGGTTATTGAAGAGTAACCGTCATGACAACCGGGTTATGATCCGTGGCTTCAAAGCCGGTATCAATCGTTTCAACTACCTCTATCTGCAAATTCGACGATACGATGAATCCATCGATCATATAATATTGAAAATTCTCCTTATCGCTTCCTGCATAGGGCTGATCCAAGGAACGGCAGGTGGGCGTGGAATTGTCCATAACAAATTGCAGACTGCCGTCAAACGCCGCAACATCCACCTCTCCCGCTGTCCACATATCCTCATTCATGACCGGATACATGCTGGTGTCCACGTCGGAAAAGACCTGGTTGAAATCCCCTCCTGCAATAACGTAATTGCCGGCCTCTGCCTCTTCCTCCAGAATCGCGCTCAGCATTGCCGTCTGCGCCGCCTTTCCCTCCCCGTCGTCATATGCTTCCAAATGCAGATTCACGAGAACCAGCTCTTTATCGCTTCCCTCAATAGGAATACGGCTTACCAGCAGACAGCGCTTTAAATTGCACAATCTGACCGGATAGCTGAAAGGGCAGGGAAGCTGGATACGGTCAGCCGCTGTCATCTCAAATCGGGAAAGCGTCATAATCCCTGCGTTTACTCTTCCGATCGTGGGCAGCGGATATGGCACATACAGGGTTTTATAGTTGTATGCAAACGTCTCCTGATAGCCGCTTAGTCCGTCCAGAAAAATTTGTTCCTCGTCAATTCCATGTGAACGTTTTGCATCCGTATCCACTTCCTGAAAGAAGATGACATCCGGATCCACTTCCTCTACCACACTCATACAAAAATCCAAATTTTCCTCGACCTCATCCGCCGTTGCCGTAATGACATGGCTTCCCCCGTCCATAAAAAAGTCTGCGTTCTCTCCCAGAGCGCCATATCCCACATTCCATGTCATGATCGTAAGGGAAACCGTACCGGGGTAATCTCCGTCTGAAAGGATTTTGGAACATCCTCCATCGATCTCCATCGGCTCCACATCCTCCGGCTTATACTCCGTCACCGTAAGCACTCCGAAAAGGATCACTACTGCCAGAAGGATCAACAAGAAAAGAATCCCTATCCATCTCAAAATATTTTTTATCCGTTTTTTATGTTTCATACCGTCTCCTCTTGCATTGCCGCCTCTGATTCCGGTAATTGTTTCTTCGAATAATACATAAAATAGATCAGGTTTATCATTATCCCAAATACCGTTGCTGTCGGAGCCGATACCCCAATATACACAAGGGAATCCATAAAGGCTCTGGACATCACATAGGCCATCGGAAGACGCACAATAAAGGTTTGCGCAATCCCCTGAAGCAGCACGAACAGGGTCTGATTATGCCCGCTATAATACCCGATGAACGAAAAGGAAATGGATGTAACGATCGCTTCGAGACTGAATCCCTGAAGGTATTCCGCCGCCTTCAACTGGTACTCCACATTATCCGTAAACAGGGATGCAATCTGCTGTCCTCCCAGAAAAGCGGCTGCGGTTATAACGATTCCGATCGTTCCGCCGATCAACATACCGTAACCCATGGATACCTGCGCCCGCTTTTCCTTTCCGGCGCCAACATTCTGTGCAATAAACGAGGACATGGACTGCAGCAATGCGGTCGGCACAAGCATAACGATAGCGGTTATCTTATTTGCAACTCCGTAACCGGAAGAGGATGCCAGCCGTATTGCCTCTGTTGATCCCATTCCATTGATAAATGCCAGAAGGCACATAAAAGAAATCTCTGTCAAAAGTTCCTGAAACGCAATGGGCAGCCCCAGCGTCAAAAACCGGCCCGACTCCCTGCTAAACCGTAAATCAGACCAATGCAATTCAAAGGGCAGCTCTATCTTTTTGCATACAAACAGCGACATGATCAGGCTGATTGCCTGCGCCATAACCGTTGCAAGCGCCGCTCCGGCCACATCCCATCGAAATACCGCAACAAACAGCAGATCCGCAAAAATATTGATCACGCAGGCAATTCCTACAAAAACAAGCGGCAGTCTGGAATTTCCGATCCCTCGAAAAATACTGCTGATCAGATTATATCCTATAATAAATACGATTCCTCCCCCGCAGATACGGATATAGGTAATCGTCTGGGCAACCGCCTCCTCCGGAGCCTGCAGCAGTCTTGCCAGATTCGGCGCAAATACAAGAAAAAGCACCGTCATCACTACTGCGATCAGCAAAAACGTAACGATCGCACCTCCGACCACTCTCCCCAGCCTCTTTTCCTTTTGTTCGCCGAGATAACGCCCCATGAGAACGGTAACACCCATCGCCAAACTATTCAGAACATACACCACCATATTGATCAGGCCGCTTCCGGTAGATACCGCCGAAATGCTTGCGTCCGTGCCGAACCATCCGACGACCAAAATGTCCACCGCCCCGTACATTGCCTGCAAAACCAATGCTCCAAGAATGGGAAGCATAAAGGGGATCAATTTCTTAAAAATATTGCCGGATGTAAAATCCATTGCTTCATTTGCCATTACTATTGCTCCTTAACATAATCTTTTGAAATATAAAACAGAAACCTCATCAAATCAATTCGCTTCCATCGATCAGATCAAGCCCGCATTTTTCTGCCAGCGCCAGACACCTTCGATAGCTGTCCTGTGCCTTTACCTGCTCTACGGTATGTGCGTCCAGCCCCAGAATAACCTTATTTCCGACTTCTCCTGCAATTTTCCAGAAACGCTCCGCAGGATAAAGCTTTCCTGCCTCCATGCCGAGCACATTGATCTCCAGAGGCACGCCTTTTTCCTTAGCCTCCCTGCACAGTCTGGACATCTCCCATTCATATACGGAATCCATCCCCTGATAATTCATGATGTCGGGATGGGCAATATACAGAAACCTCCCTGTATTTATTCCCTCGATCACGGTATCCACATACAGCCGCATTCTGTTCTCATCCTCCGTGGGGGTTCCTGTATATATTCCGGTTTCTTCCGGCTCGAGAAAATGCTGCCCCATGATCAGATAATCAAATCCAAAATTGTCAAACATCCTCATCTGTTCCGGAAAATATTCCGGCACATATTCAGCCTCGAAACCGACAAGGATCTCAATCTGTCCCGCATACTCCTTCTTCAATGCCCTGATGCAGTCCCTGTACTCTAACGCCTGATCCATCCTCATCCGTATGTTGGAAACATAACCATCCTTCGCCGGGCTTGGAATATGATCCGAAAATCCAAACCTCCGGATACCCATTTCGAGCGCCGCTTCTATATATTCCCGCTCGGTGCCGTATGCATGCTGGCAGCGCCATGTGTGGGCATGATAATTATATTTGATGAAATCCTGCATTTTATCCCTCCTGTCAGCGGATATAATTCGCTACCGCTCATTATATCATGTGCTTCGCACATGATCGCCTTCGGCTGATACCTATGCGCATTCGCGCGGATATAATTCGCTACCGCTCATTATATCACGTTTGCAAAAATGTTTCCACCAATGTGTCTTTAAAGTTTAAATAAAGCATATCGGCGCTTTTCCTCATTAAATCTGCATCATTCCGCCGATCAGGATACCTCTGTTGTCCTCATAGATCCGGTCGAACTGGCTCACCGGAAGGGGATTTGATCCGATACCTGCTTCAATCGTATAGCCCGGCCGTTCATATGCCATGATAAACCAGTCCTTATACCCTGCGTATCCCGATGCAAAGGGCGTCTCTTCTACCGCATATCCGCTTACCTGTGAAAAATACATAGCGATCCGTCTGGAACCTTCCGGATCATAGTCGAGATATTTCCAATAGATCACTTCCCCCTGGGTGTGATAGGCAAGAATCAGCCTGAAATCATTTTGTCTTGTGAATTCATATACTGCAAGGCTTTCCGGCGCCGAAAGTGGTCTTTCTCCCACAAAGTCCCTCGGCGCCGGCATTGTGTAGCCCTGTGCATATTTGGTCGCCCTCGCCTGCTCCCATCCTGCCGGGAACTGGAGATTAAGGTCAATTCCCTCAATATTTGCCTTCCATCCCGACGGAAAAGGTATTTGCGGATAGTTTTTTGCAATTTCCGCAGCTTGCTCATAATAGGAGCTGTCCTCCAGAAAACCGTTCACAAGATCCACCCCATCCGGGTTTACCATCGGCACCAGATTCAATTCATAGCCGTAAAACAAACCTCCGGCATCCGCCCCATATAACTCTTCTCCCCCGGAGAATGCAGCCGCGTATTCCTCCGCAAATTTTAACAGAACCGGTGTTGTAATACTCTCGTTTGCATGAAAGGACGCATTATAAAAAACCTGCTTTTCTCCTTCTCCGATCTTAAGCTTAAGAAGCTGCTTTCCCATAACGCTTTTCCCGATAACAGAGGTTTCCAGAAACGGATATCTGACAGTCAGTCCCTCAATAAAATACTCGTTGAGCAGGGAACTGTACGGCACCGCTCCGGTCACTACCGGAAAATCAAAGGGTATATTCAAAACCGTTCCTATGGGAATACGCGACGCCTGCACCCTTGGATTCGCCCTTTGGATCTTATTCGCATCGGTTTTGTATTTTTCCGCAAGCCCCCAAAAGGTATCTCCTCCGGCGGCGGTGTGCTTCGTATACCCTTTCAGATAGGGAATCAATAATTCCCACACCTCGTCCGCAACCACACATTCCGTTTCTTTCTGTAAAAAGGCATTCAAATTCCGACAAGTGGATTCACCGAAGACCCCGTCCAAATCCGTTGAAAATCCCGCCCTGCTAAGCGCCAGCTGCAGGTATCTCACCAAAAGTCCCCGATCCCCTAACTTTATTGTCCTCATAACCGCTCATTTCTATCTGGATTTCCCTATTAGGATATGCAAAAACCCCTCTGCTGTCATAACTTTTACATGATCATCTGCCGGATCTCAGAGTCTTTTTTGACCGGCTGCGCTCCTTTTGATCCGCCAGAGATTTCATCCTGCCTTCCAGCAGAATCCCTTTCCCGGCTTCATTTCGTGTATAGACCATATCATATTTCCCGATACAGGGTTTTAAACAACTGTAAAAAAACTCCGCATCCTCCTTTTTCTTCGCGAAGCATTCCGGAATGCAATAGAAACCGTCCTCGCCGCTGCGATCCCCCGATTTCACCAAAAGATACCGCTGATCGTTCACAGCGGAGAAAAATTCCCGGACACATTGTGCAAACAAAAGTTTATCCCTTCCGCTTAGGCTGTTTAAGTAAACCTCCCTGCGGTCATTCTTTCCGACAGAGGTTTCCACTCTTCCGTCTTTTTCCTCCAGCAGCCTTTTTTGTCCAAGCGCCTGATATATCTTCTCTCCAATATTCTTCAGACTCTCCTCCGGTTTTTTCAGTTTCCCGGATTTTCTCAGCTTAGACACGCCATATACCCCGGACGCAAGGGCAACCGCGCCCCCCAGCCATCCTGCCGGCGTGAAAGCAAGCGCGACTCCCGCCGCGGCCCCTGCTCCCGCATAGAGGAGCTTTCTATGGTTGTCCTGATACTGGGTTTGGGAGATCGCACTCGCCTCGATCTCCGCAACATCCACCACCTGTACTCCTGCATTCTTCGTCAGCGCCCTGTCCCAACGGGCTTTCAGCATATTCCTTTGCCGGGAGAGTGCAAGCATCTGTTCGTTCATCGCCTTAACATGCGCTTCATCATATGGCTCTCCGATGATCGTCAACCGGTCCATACCGTTTTCAATGACATCCTCCGTATAGTGCAGACCAAGAAAATGCTCCATCCTGCGCTTTAAGAGCGCAAAATCTTCACTTTCCTTTTCCGGCATCAAATCCGGCTGCAAATAAGTGTCCTGATCCGGCATCAGGCAGACAAGATGCCAGATATTGCTTGTTTTCTCCGGATCATCCTTAAACACACGGATAGCGCGCCCTCGCATCTGGTTGCTGAGCATAAACGCCCCGACAAAACTTGCAAGGATCAGGGAATTGATACAGGGAGAATCCCACCCCTCCCCCAATAGGGATTTGGTTCCGATCAACACCTGCATGCATCCCTTTGTAAAAATATCCGTAACTGCCTGCGTCAGAAAGTGGTTGTCCCCCACCGCAGTCACCTTCAGATAATCTGTTTCCGGAAGACTTCCCGCCTTTGCAAATGCTACCTTTCCGCTGTCTCCAATTGCCTCAAGCAGCTCTTCCTTCGCCTCCGCCGGAATGATCACGACCGACCCGCAGAGCACGCCCAGACGAATGATCGTTCCCGCTCTGCGAATCTGCTCAAAAAACGGGATAACGCCGAGGGCTGTCACATCACTTTCCAAAACTCCGAGGGATTTCTCATACTCCTTTCGGATATAATCCGTCAGGATCAGCATGCGAAGCTGCGGGCCGATATCCTGATATTCGTTTATTACGATCTGCTTGATACTCTCACATTTCCCTTTTGAGCTGATCAGAAGCTTTTCCACCGCCTCCGTTGTTGCAAGCGCCACCTTTTTTTTCTCAATCAGCCCCTCCGCCTTGACCTCATTTATCAGCCACTCCCGGTATTCCTCCGTGCAGGCATAGGATTCCTTGTCGTCATACAAAAATCCCTGAAGCAGAGTCTCCAGCCATGCTGCGGAAAGCCTGGGCAGACTTTTCATCCTTACCGCCCTTGTAAGCTGCGCCGGGATTCCCACCCGCTTTTCATTCAGAAAAATCAGCAAGGCCGACAGATAGTCGCCCTCCTCAAGCAGTTCTTCATTGCTCATCCCGCCATTCATGCCCCTGTGGGTCATTACCGCCGTAAGAAAGTTTCCATCCTCCATCAAACGTTTCTGCATCGCCGCACTTCTGTTTGCAAAGCGCGTAATCTCCGAGCGTTCCTCCTCCGTGGGATAATTGAAATATACAAAATCCTGATGGGGACAAAGGCTCCCTTCCTTTACAAGCTCCGGGATCGTAATTTCCTCATCGATCTCACCGCACATATCCATATAGCGTTTCCACATGGCCGGAGTAGAATCATAAGGCGGCGTCGCAGTAAGCGCAATCAATTTCACATTGCCCAGCGCCTGCTTAAATTCCTCCAGCGCCCTCCACCACTCGCTGCGCAGATGGTGGCATTCATCCAGACACAACACGCCGATTCCGGCCGTCCTCATCTCCGCGATCACATCAAAAGCAGAGTAATCCACCTCCTGTTCTTTTTCCGGGGATTTTGCAATCTTATCGTCCGTCTCCAGACTCCCGACCGTCGTCCCGGATTCGTCGATAACCCCCTTGTATTTATTCATTGCGCTATACAGCGCCTGATAGGTAATGATCGTAATGCATCTCGGCTCCTTCAGATCTTGGGAAATATAATCCTGCGGAGCAAGCCCGTCACACAAAAATCCCTCCGCAATGCGCGCCGCCCATTGCTCGCGGATTGTGATGGAGGGCGTGAGCACGAGCGCCGTTTCCCCCATCCGGGCTATCAGTTCTATCCCCAACGTGGTCTTGCCTGATCCCGGCGCCGCAACGATATGTATCCTGCCATCCTTTAGGTATTCTCCCGCGTGCTGAAGCACCCTCGACTGATAGTTTCTCCAAGTCCCCCTAAACCGCAATATCCTGCTATAATCCATATTTTTCCCTTCTTTTCATCGCTGATCGCATTCATTTTTGCATTTTTAATAAATATAGCATGATTTTATTGAATGTGCTATAATAAAAACGTTTATGATATACGCAAGAGAAAAAATAAACAACCTAACGCATAATATATAACGCGCAAAAAATATGGAGGCGTAACATGTTTCAGGCAAATCATTCTGCAACCGGCTTGCAGATCATTATCGTCGGCTGCGGAAAAGTCGGCAGCACACTTGTCGGCAGACTCGACAAGGAAGGTCACGAAATAACGATCATTGACCAGAATCCACAGAAAATACAGGAAATCACAAATCTTTACGATATCATGGGCGTTGTTGGAAACGGCGCCAGTTATAGTGTTCAGACGGAGGCCGGCATAGACAATGCCGACCTTATCATTGCGGTAACAGAATCCGACGAGCTGAATCTGCTCTGCTGCACCATTGCGCGGAGGGTGGGAAAATGCGCGGCGATCGCCCGTGTCCGCACCCCGGATTACAGCAAGGAGGTCGGCTACATCCGTGAAAAGCTCGGCCTGGCGCTCATTATCAATCCCGAGCTGGAGACCGCGCTGGAGGCCGCACGTATCCTCTACCTCCCTACCGCGCTGGAAGTCAGCAGTTTTGCTCACGGACAGGCAGAGATGGTTAAGATCAAACTGCCGGATGGGAATATGCTTGACGGAATGACGATCGCAGATCTGCGCAAGCGGCTGCAATGCAACATTTTGATCTGCGCCATTGAGCGCGCCGGCGAGGTATCCATCCCGAACGGCGATTTTCAGCTCCAAAGCGGCGACATCATATCCTATGTTGGCACCAGACGGGAGGGCCGTCTCTTCTTAAAAAAAATCGGTTTCCAGACCAAACAGGTCAAAAACACCATGATCGTCGGCGGAGGCAGGGCGGCTTATTATCTGGCAGACCAGCTGCTCCGCATGGGAATTTCCGTCAAAATCATCGAAAGCGACCGCACACGGTGCGAGAAGCTTAGCGTGCTTCTCCCCGACGCCATCATCATCAACGGCGACGGAACCAATCAGGAGCTTTTGAAGGAAGAAGGCATCGAAGATGCTGAGTCCTTTGTTCCTCTGACCGGAATTGATGAGGAAAACATTATGCTTACGCTCCACGCCAAAAGCGTATCAAAGGCAAAGGTCATTACCAAGATCGACCGGATCAATTTTACAAATGTTATCAGCAGCCTTGATCTCGGAAGCGTAATCTATCCAAAATATATTACCTCCGAGGCGATCATTGCCTATGTACGCGCCCGTAAGGCATCCATGGGAAGCAATATCGAAACCCTGTACCATCTGTTCGACCAGCGCGCAGAAGCGATCGAATTTCATGTGGGTGAGGAATCCGCCGTCACAAATAAAACATTAATGGAATTATCCCTGAAAAATAATCTTCTGATTTCTTTTATCAACAGAAAAGGGAAGATCATCATCCCCAGCGGACAGGATGTTATCCAGGTCGGCGACAATGTTATGATCGTTACCACCCATACCGGTTTTAACAGCATTTTGGATATTCTGAAATAGTGGAGGCTTATTGACATGAATAGTTCAATTATTCGATATGTCTTAGGACAGGTTCTTAAGCTTGAGGCGCTCCTGATGCTGCTGCCTTGTATCGTCGCTCTGATCTATGGGGAACAAAGCGGGATCTGGTTTCTGATCTCCGCTGCGCTTGGCCTCTTCATCGGCTGTATGGCAACCATACGAAAACCCCAGAGCAATGTTTTTTATTTGAAGGAAGGCTGCGTTGCCACAGCATTGAGCTGGATCGTCTTAAGCCTCCTCGGGTGTCTCCCGTTTTGGCTGTCCCATGAGATTCCCAGCTTTACAGACGCTCTCTTTGAAACCATCTCCGGCTTTACGACCACCGGGGCAAGTATCTTAAATGACGTCGAAAGCCTGCCCAAATGCATGCTTTTCTGGCGAAGCTTTACCCATTGGATCGGCGGAATGGGCGTGCTTGTTTTTCTTCTTGCCGTCATCCCTATGAGCGGCGGCTCCAACATCAACCTTATGCGCGCGGAAAGCCCGGGGCCATCCGTCGGAAAGCTGGTTCCGAAGATCCGCTATACCGCCCGCATACTGTACTATATTTATTTCGGGCTGACCGTATTGGAGGCGGTCTTTTTAATCTGTGGAAAAATGCCTTTTTTTGACGCTGTTAATATCGCGTTTTCTACTGCCGGAACCGGCGGATTCGGTATACGAAACGACAGCATAGCCAGTTGTTCCGCGTTCCAGCAATGGGTTATCACAATTTTCATGATTCTGTTCGGCGTAAATTTTAATGCATATTATCTGCTGCTCTTCCGCCAGTTTAAAAAAGCCTTTCGGATGGAGGAGATCCGCAATTATTTTCTCATAATCGCAGCGGCGGTCGCGCTGATCATGCTCAATATCTGGGACAGCACTCAGAGTTTCTTTGATGCGCTCACCCAGTCAGCCTTTCAGGTTGCATCCATTATATCCTCCACAGGATTTTCGACGGTCGATTTTGATCTGTGGAACTCCACGGCCAAGACTGTCCTTGTGTTTATCATGCTGGTGGGAGCCTGCGCAGGAAGTACCGGCGGCGGCCTTAAGGTTTCCCGTCTGACATTGGCGCTGAAAACCGTACACAAAGAGTTATCCTCATATATCCATCCGAAGAGCGTAAAAAGACTTCAGATGGAGGGAAAACCGATCGAGCATGATGTTCTGCGTTCCGTAAATGTTTACCTCATTACGTTTACGATCGTGTTTGCCATATCAATGTTTCTGATTTCCTTTGAGGGCTATGATATGACAACGAATTTTACTGCCGTAGCCGCAATGATCGGAAATACCGGCCCGGGACTTTCACTTGTCGGCCCCACCAGAAATTTCGGTTTCTTTTGTCCTTTCACCAAGTATGTGCTGATGTTCGACATGCTTGCGGGACGCCTGGAACTGTTCCCTCTGCTTATTTTATTCCATCCCACCCTGTGGCGGCAGACCATTTCTCTTCCAAAGCGGAACCGGAATTAAAATTTTTTCTTGGAGTTTTAAATTAAATATATTAACATATGATTATACCAATGAAAAAATAAGGAGGTCCCCATGTTACAATGTCCAAACTGTGGCGGAAATCTGAAATTTGATATTCCAACCCAGCAGCTCGGCTGTGAATACTGCAATGCTTTGTTCGATCCATATTCCTTTGAGAACAAAACCTCTGACGCAGTAGAGGAAAAAGGATTCGAGGAGGATTATGAAGTCACTATCTTTTCCTGCCCGCAATGCGGCGGTGAAATTCTAAGCACGGATAACGCTGCTGCCGGATTCTGCAGTTTCTGTGGTGCATCCACGATCCTGTACAGCCGAATAAGCAAAGAGCGCCGTCCGCACTACATTATTCCTTTTAAGAAAACAAAAGAGGACTGCAAGCAGGCATATGCAGATCTTATGAAAAAAGCGATCTTTGCCCCGAAGGAATTTAAAAATCCGACGAACATTGACAGTTTCCGCGGAATTTACATGCCGTACTGGGCATTTTATATTACCCAGCAGGGCAACGTCGCTCTGCATGGGAAAAAATCCTACCGCCGGGGAGACTATATCATCACCGACCACTATGCCCTGCAAGGTGACCTTGACGCATACTACAAGGGATTGTCCTATGACGCTTCATCCTCCTTTGCAGATAATATAAGCGAAGCCATCGCTCCATATGACGTGAAGGGAATGAAAGCCTTTACCCCCGCCTATCTGAGCGGATTCTATGCGGATACCGCGGATGTTGCCCCCCTTGCCTATCAGCCGGAGGCTGAACAGCTCGCCTTTGACGAGTCAATGAAGGAAATCACAAGAATTCCTGCCTTTTCCGGGTACACAATCGACAAGGCACACAACGGCAATTATAATCCGTCCATGCTCCATACAAAGACCGAAACCGCCGATCAGGCAATGTTTCCGGTATGGTTTATGTCCTACCGCAATGGAGACCGCGTAGCATACGCCACGGTAAACGGACAGACCGGAAAAGTCGTCAGCGACTTTCCCGTGGATATAAAGAAGTATCTGCTTGGCTCCCTGCTCCTCGCAGTACCCCTTTTTATCATTTTTAACCTTTTTTTGACGTTAGTTCCCTCGAAGCTTTTGACTCTGTGTGCAGTCATCGCGCTGATCGCTACGCTTATATCAACGATCGAGATCGGAAAAATTATAAAAAACGAAACCGATACGGATGATAAAGGCGTTCTTGCAATCAAGAACCCTGAGAAACTGGCGCAGATGAACCGGCAGATCAAGACCAAGATTAATACGAATACCGGCAAAAAGTCCACAGGCGCATGGGTTGGCACCATTGTCATTATATACATAGCAATCGTATTCGGTTTCTCTGCCATTACCATCATGCAGTCCCTGCTGTCCGCGAATTTTATCTGGATCATCATACTGATCGCAGCTATCACCATAGCCGCAATCGGTTTGAGCAAAATCGGAAAAGTTCCCGGAAAAAAAGGATTGCTTGGACTTATCACCGCGCTGTGCGGGATTGCCCTTGGCGCAGTTGTAACAATCTTACACCCGGCTTCCGATATCTACTATTACGGTGCGGCGATCCTGTCGCTCATAGCCGTATTCTTTACCCTGAAGGATGTGATAGAGCAGTACAATATTCTCTCTACCCGCAGACTTCCTCAGTTCGATAAACAGGGAGGTGACGACCGTGCATAATACATATACGTTCAAAAAAACGCCCCGCCTGCTGGCGGCGCTCTTGTGCCTGATCTTTACTATACTTGCCGGATCAACGGCAGTCTTTGCCTCCGCCAGCTATACCAATCCGTCAAACGGCTATGTAGTTGTCATTGAGGACAATGCGGATCTCCTTTCTGCTTCCGAGGAAGCACAGCTTCAGGAACTGATGGAGCAGATTACCGCATATGGGAATGTTGCCTTTGTTACTGTTCCCGAGTATGGAAACCCGTATTCTACTACGCAGAGTTTTGCCGAAAACTATAATTCCAGCCATTTCGGCAATTCCAACGCCACCCTCTTCGTGATCGATATGGATGAGCGCATGATCTATGTGGATACCATGGGAAGCATACGCCGCTGCCTGACAAGCTCATATGCGGATACAATCACCGACAACGTGTACCGGTATGCCTCCAACGCGCAGTATTACCAATGTGCATATAACGCATTTGACCAGATCCTGCGGCTTCTGGAGGGTCGCAGGATCGCCCAGCCAATGAAGTATGTCAGCAATGTCTTTTTAGCTATCATCATTGCCATGCTGATAAACTTCTTTGTCGTAAAGGCGTTTTCCCGCAAGCACAAGCCATCCAACACGGAAGTGCTTTCAGGGATGTTCCGTCAGGTTAATATGAATAACCTGCAGATCAACTTTACAAACCAGACAAAAACATACAGTCCCCCAAGCTCCAGCGGAGGCGGCGGAGGTGGCGGTCACTCCGGCGGCGGTCACTCCGGCGGTGGCGGCGGAGGCGGCCATTCCGGCGGCGGTCACCGCTTCTAGACCGGCAGCCCCCGGGCTTTATTATATACCGCTGCATAGCAAAAGGCGCATGCCGGATTTTTTCTCCGGTATACGCCTTTTATTTTCACTTCCGTGAATCTTCAACGACCTCTTTGATCAGTTCACTCACATCATCTTTCTCTTTGCCGATAGCAAATGCCAGCTCGGAATGCAGAGCATTTTCAGCCAATCGGAAATATCGTTCATCCACCGCCGTACTCTGCTTTCCCTCAGCCATCCGGGCTTCCCTGCGGTAATACAGATTCTTGATGATCCCCACAAGCGCCTCCGGTCTGCCGCTTTTAAGGGCTGCCTTATACTCCTGCTCCCGCAGCTTATCGTTCTCAATCCATACGGATTCGATCTGCGGAATTCCGCGGATCAGTCTCCATGCATCGCCATCGCTGATCACATTGCGAAGATTCTCCTGCGCACTATCCACCGGAACATAAATTTTTGCTTCCTTGTCCTCGATCGGTATCAGCAGATAATATTCCTTCTTTTTATCCACGCCGGACATGTTCAAATGCACGATATCCTCAATCTTACAAACTCCGCTGTTTGCTTTTACTACATATTCACCAATCCGATACATTTTTCTCACCTCTTTGCTATTCATTCACATTATCATTTTAGCAAATGGCCAAAAAAAATGTAAGAAGATTTTACCCGGAAAATGTTTCCCTAAGAAGGCGTATCTTCTCCATAAACACCGGAAAATTGGCATAGACAAAGCTTCGCATGCTGTAATTATAATTAATCACGTCAAGCACGTCCTCCTCCGTCCGAAGGATGCAGCGGTCGATATCCACATACACTTTTTCCCTGCTCAGGTCATCAATGTTGAAAATATCCTCGCAGAGAACAATCGTCGTTGTCCCCCCGCCCGGCTCGCTTTTCCACTCGACCGAAATCCCAAGCTCCTCTGCAATATTGTGCAGCCTCTGATGCAGCGTCGGAAAACTGCCCTCCTCCACATAGAATGCTTTTGCAGATGTAAACAGTTCGCCAAATGGCTTTAGATTGACATCCACCGGAAAAATACGATTGTCCCCGGCCTTTCCCATAATGCCGTGGATCACGTCGTCATACGCCAGCATGACCGTCTGCGGAACATGGTTCTCCCCCTTGTGAAGGCCCGCATAGATCACCTTAAAAATGGACTCCAGAAATGTCCTCGTCATTTTTTCCAGCCGCTCTTCAGGCGTATATTTCACAAAAAAGTATATCCAGTTCCGCCATGCATAATAGGTCGGGAAGGTGTTGACCGCCTCCTGCTTTGCCCCCATCGCATGTAACGCCTTTGAGGTTCCCACGGAGGCAACCTTCATTCCGGCCAGATTGCATTTATGGCACCACTCGGTATCATCCCAGTACAGGAAATTGTCCTCCGGCAAAAATCCGATCTTTTCGATCGTGCTGCGGCGCACCATAAGGGAACAGGCCGCCACGCTGTCCACATACAGCCATTCCGGCATCGTCCCGTCCTCCACCCGGTTTAAGTGGGGCACCTCCGTGCAGAAAATATCAAAATCGATACTCTGGCCAAACTGCTGGATATAATCCGGCGCCTCAAGATGATAAATCTTAGAACCCGCCATGCCGGTTTCCGGATGTGCCTCCAGAAATCGGTACAGTTCCCCGACCGCATTTTCATCCAGCATTGCATCGTTGTCCACGCACATCAGATACGGATAGCCCTTTTCATAGGCCGCCCGGAGGCCTGTGTTAAAGCCTCCGGAACCGCCCAAATTCTCCTTATTTACGATCAGAGCCACCTGATCCTTATATTTTTCCCGGATTGCCTCCGGCGCTCCGTCCGTGGACGCGTTATCCACCACATAGAGATCATAGTCCTGAAATTTTGATTCCAGAATGCATTGGATACACTCTAAAACTTTATCAACCTTATTGTAATTACAAATCACAATTCCTACTTTTTTCATGGGCCGCTCCTTCAAATCCTACTATAATATATCGGCCTTTATTATCTGTCGTTTAACCCGTTTTCCTTGGAATCTTTGACCACAAGGTTCACATCCTCAAGCCCTGACAGATTGATGTTGCGGTTTACCTTTGCATCATAGCTCTCCGCATTGATGATATCCGCAAGATCGATACCGGTGGCTTCCTTCATGCTTTCAAACACCTTAGCCATAACGACCGGAACGTTGTCTGCGACCTGCCCGACTCCGTTGCTGCCGTTCTCGCCTCCGCCAATAATAGTAATCTTGTCGATCTGTCCCAGCGGCTCCGCAACCTTTCCGGCAATCTCCGGGAGAACCTTGATCATCATTTCCGCAACGGCTGCTTTGTTGTACTTTGCATAGGCTTCCGCTTTTTTCTCCATCGCCTCCGCCTCGGCTAGACCCTTTGCCTGAATTGCAGCGGCCTCCGCCTCGCCGACCGCGCGGATACCCTTTGCTTCCTGCTCCTTAGCGAAACGCTCCGCCTCCGCCTGTGCTTTTCTCGCCTCGGCTTCGCGCTGGGCCTCAAACTGCTTTGCCTCCGCTTCCTTTTGACGCTGATAGAGGGCGGCATCGGATTTCTGCTGTGCAGCGTATTTGTCAGCCTCCGCCTGTTTCTTGACTTCCGCCTCAAGAGCCTGCTCCTTGACAGCAACCTCCTTCTGCTTTAATTCGATCTCACGCTCCTGCTTTGCGATATCCGCATTTGCAGTAGTGATCTCGATGGTCTTTCGCTGTTCCTCCTTCTGGATCTCATAAGCGGCGTCCGCCATAGCCTTCTTGGTATCCGCCTCCATCTGGAGCTCGGATTTCTTGATCGCCAGTTCATTCTGCTTCTTGGCGATCTCCGTCTGGGCCTCAACCGCCGCGTCATTCGACTGCTTATCCGCCGCTGCCTGAGCGACCTTGATGTCCCTCTCGCTCTCCGCCCGGGCGATGGCCGCGGTTTTTTTGATCTTAACGATATTGTCGATACCCAGATTCTCGATCACTTCATTTCCGTCGACAAAATTCTGGACGTTAAAGCTGATGATATCAAGTCCCATTGCCGCCAGATCCGGCTCTGCGTTTTCCTTGACCAGATTTGCAAACTTCTGGCGGTCGGAAACCATTTCCTCCAGCTTCATCTTTCCGACGATCTCACGGACATTGCCCTCCAAAACCTCTCTTGCAACCGCCGCGATATATTCGGTAGGCTTATTCAGAAAGTTTTCTGCAGCCAGACGGATTTTTGCCGGCTCATTGCTGATCTTGATATTGACCGTGGCGTCCACGTTGATATTAATGTAATCGGCAGTCGGAACCGCGTTGCTCGTCTTTACATCGATCGGGATCAATCGCAGATTCAATTTATCCAGCCTTTCGAAAAACGGAATACGGATGCTCGCCTTTCCGATCACGATCTTGGCGTTTTTCTTGATACCCGATATGATATACGCCATATCCGGCGGCGCTTTTACATATCCAATTGAAAATAGAATAATGATGAGAATAACTACTGCAACAGCTATGATAACTGGTAATGAAATAATATCCGGCATAACTTTTCCTCCTTTGTTATATATCCTTTATTTTTGTTTAGATTTAGTGTATAATAAAACCATATTTAAGTAAATAAGAAATCGGTGCGATTTACAGCCGCCTGATTTTTACCGGCAGCGAATTAGCACCCGGACCATACAGGAGAATAGCATTTTGATCAAACGAAAATACATGCGCACCCGTCAGCTAAAGCCAGGCATGAAAATTGACCAGTCGGTTGTCGATCGTCTGGGACGCGATCTGGTTTCCCGGGGAGCGGTTCTTGACGACTATATCATTGATTCCCTGCTGAAAATGGGCGTTATGAGCGTCTATATTCAGGACGGGGAATATGACCCGGAGGAGGAAACGGTACAGTTATCCCCTGAGGCTGAGAAAAATGTGGAAAAATACCGCACAAACGACCGCTCTAAGGTAACGCTCTCCGACAGCGTGCGAAAAAGGGTCTCGGAAGGTATCCAGTATATCTACAATAATACCGACTCGCCGGAGCTTGCGGACACAACAAACTATATTGTCGCCGACCTGATGTCTGCGATCGAGGATAACGACGCGGTGGCAATTGACATCTCCACATTAAAAACAAGCGATGAGTACACCTTTAAACACAGCGTGGATGTCGCCACTATTTCCATGATACTCGCCAAACAGCAGGGACTCAGCAAACAACAGATCTATGAGATCGGAGTGGCCGGACTTTTGCACGATGTCGGAAAAACAAAGGTTTCCCCGGAAATCTTAAACAAGCCCGACCGCCTGTCTGACGATGAATTTGAGGTCATGAAACAGCATTCCGTTTTTGGCTACCATATGGTAACCGCCCACACGGAATACAGCGAAGCGATCACCCTCGGCGTCTTGCAGCACCATGAGAAAATAAACGGCAATGGCTATCCCCTTGGACTGACGGAGCAGCAGATCAGCCCCTATGCGCGTATCCTTTCCGTTGCGGATATATATGACGCCCTTGTAACGGAACGCCCCTACAAGGCCGCTTACTCACAGCGCGATGCAGTAGAGATGATCATGTCCATGACCGACGAGCTGGACATAAATGCCATGCGAAGCTTTTTGGAAAGCATGATCCTTTATCCGGTGGACTCGATCGTTGAGTTATCCAACGGAGAACAGGCGCGGGTCGTTAAGAATAATCCCCATTACATCCTCCGGCCGACGGTGGTCGGCATAACAAGCGGCACCGTGTACAACCTCGGTGAAGATTTAAAATGCGCAAGCATCATTATTAAATAAGACCGGATTTTTCTGGTCTTATTTTTTTTGTCTTTTTTGGCTATTTACTCAAGACCATTTTAGACTATGATAAAGATTAAGAAAAACAAAAAGAGGAGTACCAATATGAGAAACGAAAAAATCTACAAGCTTACATTAACCGCCCTGATAGCGGCTCTGTCCTATGTTGTATTCACCTTTCTTCAGATCAAGGTTACAATCCCGGGAGGCGGCACCACCTCCTTCCACCTTGGAAATGCTGTATGCGTGCTGGGCGCGCTGCTGTTAGGCGGCGTCTACGGCGGTATAGGCGGCGCGATCGGAATGACGATCGGCGACCTGCTTGACCCGGTTTATATCTTATCTGCGCCGAAGACCTTCATCCTGAAATTTTTAATCGGCCTTATAACCGGCCTTGTTGCCCACAGGATCGGTCATATCTCCGAGTCCCGGGACAAGGGCCATGTACTGGGCTTTACTATTCTCGCCTCCATCAGCGGCATGGCGTTCAATGTAGTATTTGATCCGTTATTCAGCTATTTCTACAAGCGGATCATTATGGGAAAACCGGCTGCCGACGTTACTTTGGCATGGAATATCACAACCACCAGCGTCAATGCGGTTCTCTCCGTAATCGTTGCCGTTGTTCTGTATTCCGCATTGCGGCCCGTGCTTATCAAATCAGGGCTGCTCTTGATCGTTGCAAAGTCCAAAAAGAATTAGCGCAGCCCCGCCGCAGATTCTTTTGTGTGCAGCGCTTCCAGACCGACCACCTTCCTGCTCTCCTTGAGCTCGGGAATCGGCGGAACGATCGGCTTCGCTCCAACGGCGCACATAATGATATCCGCCCCCTCCTGCTCTGCCAGTTCCGCAGTCAGGGGTGTATTCAGGCGTACCTCAATGCGGGGATTCTTCCGTATCCTTTCCGCTGGCGATGTTCTCCTCCATCATGTCCGGATCATTCAATCCTCCCAGCCTTGCAGCCGGAGTTTTGACATGCTTCTTTATCTCAACGTATACTATTTTTCTTCTAAACTTCGGTGCAAACACTATATGATACTTACAATTCCACTTTGTATGTGATAAACTATTAACATCCATTTAGGATACCTCCTTTGTTTTAGTACGGTTGGCGAACCCATACTAAATTGATCCGATAGTAAACCTTCGCCGTCAAGAGGTAGATGACCGCATAAACTATGAAGAAAATAACGATCGTTCCCGCGGTGCAGCCCACAAAGATCGCCACATTGTTAAGATTGAACATAAATAAAATCTTCTTGATGCAGTCAAAGGCAAAGCAGATGTGAATGACCGCCATCAATATCGGAAGAAAGAATACGATCAATATCTGATTTTTAATGGTCCGCTTTATCTCCCTGCTGCCCATTCCGACCTTCTGCAGGATTACAAAACGCTCCCGGTCGTCGTACCCTTCTGAAATCTGCTTGTAATAGATGATCATCGCCGTCGTGATCAAAAACAGCATTCCGATAAAAATACCAATGAAGAAAAGGCTGCCATACACCTGATATATTTCATCCCGAACCGTATAAATGTTTTCCACCTCTGCAAGATGTGCTATTCCGGCAGCATTTAAGGTATCGCGAAGCTCGGTACAGAATGCCTGCTTATCCTCCAGCGTTCCGCTTAGATTAAAATCATAATTATACTGTATGACCGTATTGTTGATATCCATATTGGCTGCGTTGATGATATCCCGTATATCCATCATTACATCAAGATCCGCTACAACCAGAAAAACAATCGGATACGACGATGTGACAACATCTTCCGCACTCGCCTCACCCTTGATCTGAAATTCCCGATCCATGACCGTGATAGTGTCTCTCGATATTTTGCAGCCTCCGCCTGTCTTTACCAGCACTTCATCCGGCAAAAGTTCCGCCTTCTCTCCCGTCATAGCATTATAATCCTCAAGACAGACCACGCTCAATACGTTAATGGAATTCCAAGTCCCCAGAGCCTCCGGAATATAAGTATCATCTTTAAAACTTCCGAACGCATTGTAGCTATAATACGTCTCTTCTTCCAGAATGGAGACATGGTGCGCCGCAGCGCTCTCCTCGATCACCGGTGAAAGAACAGAATAATCACAGTACTCCCCTTCATCCTCCGAATAATTGCAGCTTGTCAATACATCATAGGGGTATCTGGAGCGAAGCACATCCTGTATTCCCACATACAGCGATACCGTGGTAGAAATGACTACAAGCGCTGCCGTAGACAAAATGCAGATATTTGCAAGTCCTACCGCATTCTGCTTCATCCGGTACATGATCCCGGATACCGTAATAAAATGGTTCTTATGGTAATAGTAGGCTTTACTTTTTTTCAGACACTTTAGAAGCGCAATGCTCCCGCTGATAAAAAGCAGATAGGTTCCCGCAATCACAAACAGTACCGCCAGAAAAAATGTGCTTAGGGCTGTTATCGGATTATCCGTTACCAGAGCAATATAGTAACCGATCCCGAGACAGATCAAACCAAGGATTGCAAACAGCCACTTTGCTTTCGGCTCCTGTTCACCAACTCTGCTGCATCTCATCAGCTCCAGCGGTTTTAACCGGAATACACGGATATTGTTCATCAGCAGGACAAATACAAAAATCCCGGCAAATAAAAGCCCTGCTTCTCCAAGCGTCCCCGGGTCGATTGCAAAGGCAATCCCGGTTTTTATCCCTAAGATAAATAAAAGAAGTAAAAATATTAATTTCGAAAACAACACTCCCACAAACAAGCCCAGCAGAATACTGGCCGCTCCGGTCAATACAATCTCCCAAAAAACGACTTTTCCTATATGCTTTTTTTCCATACCCAAAATACTGTACAGTCCAAATTCCCCGGATCTGCGTTTCATAAGAAAACTATTGGTATAAATGATGACAAAAAAGGAAAATATCCCAATGACTTCCTTTCCAAACTGCAAAACAAGTTCCACGACCGCCTGACCGGTAAAACTGCCCGCGCTAACCTGCCCTTTGATACTGGAAAGCATATAAAATAATGCTACCATTGCTATACAGGAAAAGGAAAACGGAAAAAAGGTGCTCCGGTTCGTCCGAATGTTCTGTGACGCCAGCTTAATATATAATCCTCTATTCATACTGATCACCACCTGACAATAACACGGTCAATGCATCCGATATCTTCCGGTACATCTCATCATTACTCATATTTCCCTTATAAATCTGATGGAATATCTCGCCGTCCTTGATAAAAAGCACTCTTCCCGCATGGGCTGCCGCGCGAACGCTGTGTGTTACCATAAGAATCGTCTGTCCGCCGTCATGTATCTTCCCAAACACATCAAGCAGATCCCCGGTAGATTTGGAATCCAGGGCTCCGGTAGGTTCATCTGCCAGCAGAATGTCCGGGCTCGTGATCATCGCCCTTGCAACCGCCGCGCGCTGCTTCTGCCCACCGGACACCTCATAGGGATATTTTTTCAAAAGATCCGTAATCCCCAATGCATCCGCAATGCCCTTCAGCCGTTCCTCCATTTCCTTATATTTCTTTCCCGCAAGCACCAGCGGAAGGTAGATATTGTCCTCCAGGGAAAACGTGTCCAGCAGATTAAAATCCTGAAATACAAATCCCAGATGTTCCCGGCGGAATTTTGCCAGATCGTTCTCTTTGATGGTCATAATGTTCTGGTTGTTCAAAAGAACCTGTCCGTTTGTCGGCCGATCCACCGTCGCCAGAATGTTGAGAAGCGTTGTCTTCCCGGAACCGGACTCTCCCATAATCGCAACATACTCCCCTGCCTCCACGGAAAAGCTTACCTTTTTAAGCGCCTCCACCTTGTTTCCGCCAAACCGGGTCGTATAAATCTTTTGAAGATTATTTACCTGTAATAGTGCCATAATTTTCCTCCTTACGATGCCTGCATCATTTCATATCTTTCAGCATCTAAACAGATTATAAGAAAAGAAGAAATGTACTGCCTTAACTTTGCCTTACATTTCTTCCCGTAACCTTACATTTTTGTAAGGAATCACAATCAGCACTTCCGTACCCTTGTCCACTTGCGAATGGATCAAAATCCTTCCGCCCAGCTGTGTTAAAATATTTTTCACAAGAAAAAGCCCAAGCCCCGTTGCCTTCTTGTCCTTTCTCCCGTTGTATCCGGTATAGCCCCGCTCAAAGATCCGGGGAAGATCCTCCGCCGCAATACCGATTCCGGTATCCCGGATACGGATGGTTTCCGCTTCCGGCATATCGATGGTAACGCTTCCCCTCTGTGTGTATTTCAAGGCATTGGAGAGCAGCTGCTTTAGCACGAATACCAGCCATTTTTCATCCGTAACGATCAGGCAGTCCTCCGGGATCTTTACACGGACGGATATCCCTTTCGAGATAAACATTCTTGCAAAATATTTGACCGCCTGATTGACCATCGCCTTTACGGAGTAGGATTTTAACACATAATCCGTGCTGTCGCTTTCCAGTCTGAGATACTGGAGCATCATATCACAATACTGGTCGATCTCAAACAGCCTGCTTAGCATTTCCGATTTCTGCGGTTCCCCCATATCGTTTAACAAAAGCTGCAGCGCGGTCAGGGGGGTCTTCACCTGATGCGTCCAGATCGTAACATACTCTGTCAACTCATTTTGGCTCTGCTGCATGGACAAAAGATTCTGCCGCTTTGCTGACATCAGGATCTCAAGCAAAGCCTGATATTCCTCTTCTACGGCGGTATCCGGTAAAGGCAGATTTTCCAATGACATATCGATGTGTTCCTTGATCTTCTCCAATTGACGCAGCTTACAGTAAAAGCCCCAAAAATCGTATCCCACATAAAACAGCAGAAATACCATGCCCATGCTGACCGGATACGCCAGGGCCGAAATCGAAATGCCGGATAATACAAGAATTATGATAAACAATACAGACCAGAGCAGGAAAAGACCAATGCTCCTCTTTCTGCTCCTGAAATATCTTCTTATATCATTCAATGATGTATCCGCTTCCTTTCCTTGTTTTTACAAAATCGTCCAGCCCGATCTCCCGAAGCTTTTTCCGGATACGCGTCATATTTACCGTAAGGGTATTATCATCGATAAAATTATCGCTGTCCCACAACTGCATCATAATGGTATCCCGGCTTACAATACTCCCGGAATTCTCCATCAAAAGAGTAAGTATCTCCGCTTCATTTCTGGACAGTTCAATTTTATTACCGCGATAGGTCAGGCTGTCATCTACCAGATTCAGGATCGCGCCGCAATGCTCCAGGACATTCATGGATCCCGCATAGGAATAGCTGCGCCGCAGTATAGCGCCGATCTTTGCCGTAAGCACCGCCAGATCAAAGGGCTTTGCGATGAAGTCATCTCCTCCCATATCCATCGCCATGACAATATTCATATTGTCACTTGCCGAGGAAATAAAAATAATGGGCATTTTAAACATCTTCCGAATCTCCCTGCACCAGTAAAATCCATTATAATAAGGAAGCATGATATCAAGCAGAATCAGATCCGGCGCATTTTTCGTCACCTCGCCCAGAACATTGCTAAAGTCCTCCGCAAGAACCGCCTCATATGCCCATTGCTGCAAATGCTCTTTTATTTTTTCCGCAATCATTATATCATCTTCCACAATCAGGATACGATTCATCTTAAGCCTCTCCATTTTCACTTTTTCTCAACTATATGACCAGAGATTTTTGACCTGCGACATGATCTTTTGTAAATCCCAATCCGTATTGCTGTTGATCCGGCTGTTTGGATCATTGACTGCAACGGTTCCATCTTCGTTTACTCCTGTCAGGACAATAAAATGACCTGTGGTTGTAAAGTCCCCCGCGCCCATGATACAGATGATCGGATGCCCCGCATTAAGCTCCGATACTATGTGTTCCTCATCGAAGATCACTTCCTCTGCGGTAAGCCCAAGCTCCTCTGCAAGCTGTGTCATCATTTCCCAGGAAGACCCGCTCCCCTCCACGTAATAGCCCTCCTCCTCCGCTTTCTGCGCAATCTTATACGGATTCCATTCCGTATCTCCGGTCAATCCGCAGTATACCATAGAAAGACAGGTCGGGCCGCAGCCTGTGACCGCCATAAAATCGCTTCCGTAAAACTCATAACCCCAGCGCTCGTCCCATTGCAGAAAGAGCGGAACCGTTCCCTTTTGCACATCACTAGATATATCGATCGGATCATGCCTGCCGGCGTTTTCCTGATAATCCAATACAAACTGTGCGGCTTCGGGGTTATTCTCATACAACGCCATCAGACTTTCCGGATAAATCGCGGTATCAAGCGTCTGCGGATATTGGACGTCTTCAGCCGTCATTGTATCCCATCCCGTGTTCAAATAGAGCGCAGCAGATGTCATTGCTGCCAAAACAACGACGATTGCTGCACACGCTATGAGAATAGACCGAAGCTCTTTTTTAAACCTTTTCTTTTTCCGGGAATTGCCAACCATATAAAAGACCTCCTGTAATTTTATCTACATTATATTAGACCAAAAAACAGGCTTTCTTTTCTCAATTTTATCTCAAAAAATTCTTACGATTTTCTTTCTATCTTCTTTCTGCCTTCCCGGCAACTCCACGATAAACTCAATGGTTTCATCTCTGCTCTCGCACCATATCCTTCCTCCATGAAGTAAAACGATTTCCTTTGCTGCGGCAAGCCCCAGACCGGAACCTCCCGTGGATGAACTTCTGGCGCTATCCAGCCGGAAAAACTGTTCAAATATATGCTCAAGCATCTCCGGCGCAATGGTCTTTCCCCGATTTCGCGTAACCAGCCGCATACCGCAATTATTTAGCTTTTCCACATAAACCTCAATCTCAGAATCGTTGTAGCTGTAATTTGCAATATTCTTAAATAAATTATCCAGCACCCGCTCCATCTTATCCACATCGCACCAAAGCTGTACTTCAGACGCCTTTGTAAATTGACAGGTAAGACTCTTTTTGTCAAACAGGGGCTTAAATTCCGCCAGCATCTGCTCCACCATCACAGACATATTGACCATAGAATATTCCAGAATCATATGTGAAAAGTTAAAGCGCGTGATATCAAAAAATTCGTTTACAAGCTCCTCCAGCCGAAGCGCCTTTTTCAGCGCAATCCCCGTGTATTTCTCCCTCGCCTTTGCCGGAAGCTCCGGTTCATCCGAGACCAGCGTAAGATATCCTATCATGGATGTCAGCGGCGTCTTAAGGTCGTGCGCCATGTACATGATCATATCGTTTTTCCGCTGATTGACGGAATCCGCAATCGCCTGTGTTTCTTTTTGTATTTTCCAAAAATTCCATATTGCGCTTATAACGCTCAATATAAAAAGCAGCCCCAAAAACCATATTCCCCAATGCCTGTGGATATTTGCGATCAAAAAATAGCCAAAATCCTCTACATGCCACCATCTCATGCTGCAGATCTGATATCCCAGCAGCAGCAGAAATCCTATTACGACCGCAAAGACCGAAAGCAGTATCAGATAACCCTTGACCCATTTTGCAAACAGGCTGTTTCTCCTGTTATTGTTCATTATTCTCTCCCTGCCTGTCTATTTTATATCCCACACCCCATACTGTCTTGATGAACTTCGGCTTCCGGGCATTCTCATGCAGCTTCTCCCTGATCCTGGCGATATGGACAAACACCGTATTGTTGCTGTCCAAATACTTTGTCCCCCACACCTCCTCAAAGATCTCCTCCGACGTGAGTACCTGCCCCATATGACGGCACAGAGAAAGCAGAATGGAAAATTCGGTGGGAGTCAGCTCCACTTCTTTCCCATACAGCGTGCAGAGATGTCTTACCGCATTTACCTCCAGACCACAGATTTCGTAACGCTCTTCCTGAGATGTTCCGCTCAATGCCTGATTATAAATGTCCGCCCTCCTCAACTGTGCCTTTACTCTGGCGATCAGTTCCATCGGCTGAAAGGGTTTTGTAATATAATCATCCGCTCCGAGCAGGATTCCCTGAAGTTTATCGGTTTCCTCAATTTTTGCCGTCAGCATGATGATCGGAAAAAAATATTCCTCCCGGATCTTTCCGCACAATGAAAATCCATCCATATCCGGAAGCATGACATCCAGAATCGCAAGATCGATCTTCTGCTTTTCAATGCACTCGAGCACACCCTCCGCCCGATAAAATTTGTATACAAAATAGCCCTGCGACATCAGATAGACCTCCAGAAGATCCGTAATCTCCGGTTCATCATCTACGATCAATATATTTTTCTTCATATTATCTACTCCATAATACTGTTACACGTTCCGCACATGGCTTCGCATGGGCGACTAATGCGCACTCCGGCGCGGTATAATGTCTGACGACATTATTACCATGTGCGTTCCGCACATGGCTTCGCATGGGCGACTAATGCGCACTCCGGCGCGGTATAAT
>CAYROM010000007.1:49899-66020 GCA_964425905.1 uncultured Lachnobacterium sp.
GTCTGACGACATTATACCATAATTAAAAACCAATTAAAAACCGAAAAATCTTAAGATTACTTAAGAATTTCCGGTTTTAAACGGGGCAGACCAATATATGATCCGCCCCATAATATGTTAAACGTGTAGTACAACACAACATATCCGCAAATATGAAATTATATGAATTTGCATAGGGAATAAAACGGGTATGAATAAAGTCCGCCCATGAATTGCATGAACAAAAAAGAATTTAAAGTCTCATCCCTGAAATAATCTTTGCAAATCCGTTTGCAAAAAAGGCTATCCGACCATTTGGTTACTTTATCGGCTTGCGGACATCATTTGTTAACCGCACAATTTATATTTCTTTAATTTTTCTTTATTATTTCTTTGGAAATCATCCAAATTTTGGACACATTTTCCTGATATGATGATCCTGTAAACGAAAAGGAGCTGTTGAGTCGTCGGAAGCTTCCACAATTCTGTCAGTTCCGACTAAAAATTATCCATCTTATTGGTTTATATACATTCACTTATTTTTTTCATAACTAAACTCCTCGCAGAAGGGTCGGGTCTCCCGGTCCTTTTGCATTTCTTTTTTCTTTACCGGAACTGAATATAGATTGTATAGGTGGTTCCGTTTCCCATAAACTGAACCTGTTTTCCCGGGCCGACCGCCTGCGCAATCTCCTGATTCTCCGAAAGTTCGCTGCAATACCTATCATAGACATCTTCTGTGGAACATTGAAAAGAAAAATCGGATCCGCCGGATAAGAGTTCTGTCAGATTGTCCGCCGAATAGCTGTCAAAATAGCGTCCCATCCGATAATAGTACAGATTTTCAAGGGATTCAGCCGCTGGAAGGACCGACAGATGAGAAACTTCATGGGACTGGGAGATCATACCGTAATCCATTCCAAACCAGCTGTAATCCACCGCTATTGACTTTCCCTCCAGATCGTCCCCTGCGGTACAGTCAACATAACACCATTTCCCCTCTATACACACCAGATTCCACGCATGGCTCTGCCCCTGCATGGTTCCGGTCACTATAATGCAGGAGATACCTGCCTGATCGCACAGATATTTGAAGGCACAGGCATACCCGCGGCAGACCGTCTGTCCAAGGGCTGCAGAATAAAGACTCTGATTGTAGGGCGCCCCATCCACATACTGCAGATGGGAAACCACATATTCATAAATGTGGAGCGTCTTATCATACTCTGACATATCCGAGGTAATCCCCGCAAGGGCATTTGCGGAAAACTCTGAAATCTTCTGTGATGCGGTCTTCTGCTCGCTTTCGGTCAGGAACTCCTCCGCCATGATCTTCATCGTGCTGGCTGATCCTGCGGTCGTTGTCTGGGTACTCAGACTGTCTACATAAAACAACTCCGGATTATCGAAAAGCACATATTCCATCACATCGGCAATCCGGTCCGAATCCGTAGCGCTTACCTGTGTATAATCCAGATGATCGCGTATGATTACATAAATTTCCCGGTATAAAAGCTTATCCTCATCCGACAGCGTGCCGTAATAGTATTTTAAATGCCCCGGCAGTTCCCCCTCGGAGAAATCGCCCGCCCCTTCCTCATCCGCACTATACGCATTCAGACTGCCCGCCTCCGCCTCTTCCTCCGGGCTTTCATCCTCCGGGCTTTCATCCTCCGGGCTTTCAGCCTCCGGAAATTTTTCTTCCTGCTGAAGCAACATGCTGTCCCCATACTCCGATGAGACAGTATTTTCCGAAAAAAAGCCCGCTATCTTTTCTGAACGATAATGATAGCAAAGCGTAAACAAAATAATCATTCCCGCCAGCAGGACGGGCAATTTTCTTTTCATAAATTTCAGACACTCCCATACATTTTATATGTGCACTATATAAACTGATTTTATGACAGCATTCCTATTTTTTCAATAAAAATACTGCTTAATCTCTATCATCTTGAAACATCTGTTTTCTTGTGCTAGACTGCTTTATATTAACCTACGGGATCAGGGAGGAAAATTTATGAAAGCGCTTTCGGACATTCTTGCAGCCGTGGATAATATCGTCTGGGGCCCGGTCATGCTGTTTTTGCTGGTCGGCACCGGCATTTTTTTGACGATCCGCACAAAAGCTCTGTGCTGGCGCAATCTTCCGTACGCTCTTGGCAGCGTATTAAGCAAAGAAGCCCGCCAGAAAAAGGGGGAGGGTGACGTCTCGCCGTTTTCCGCATTGACAACGGCTCTCGCCGCAACGATCGGAACCGGCAATATTGTAGGCGTTGCAACCGCAATGGTAGCCGGCGGCCCCGGGGCTTTAGTCTGGATGTGGATTTCCGCTGCATTCGGGCTCACTTCAAAATTCAGCGAGTGTATGCTGGCTATCAAATACCGCGAAGTAAATGAAAAAGGGGAAATGTCCGGCGGCCCCATGTACACCATGAAAAAAGGGTTTACTCATAAAAGGCTCGGAGCTTTTCTCGGCTGGATGTTCGCGTTGTTTGCGGTTATCGCCTCCTTTGGCATCGGAAATCTAACGCAGGCAAACTCTATTTCATCCGCCGTGAAGTCCACTTTTCATGTTCCTATGGAGCTGACCGGCATTATTATTACCCTTTTGGCCTTACTGATCATTCTTGGCGGTATTAAATCCATCTCCAGGGTTTCGCAGGTGGTCGTTCCCCTGATGGCGGTATTTTATATTATTGCAGGACTCATCATAATTTTCGGAAATCTTGCCAATCTGCCTTCCGGTATTGCCATGATCTTTCGAATGGCATTCTCCGTAAAAGCCATCGGCGGCGGACTCTGCGGCACGCTGACGGCGTCCATGACACAGGCGCTTAGGTTCGGCGTTGCCCGGGGCGTTTTTTCCAACGAGGCCGGCATGGGTTCCGCTGCCATTACCGCGGCGGCCGCTTCTACGAATGATCCGGTGCGTCAGGGCTATATCAATATGACCGGAACCTTCTGGGATACGATCGTTGTATGTACGATCACGGGACTATGCATTGCCAGTTCCGGAGTCCTTGGTTCAACTGAAACCCGCGCGGCAGGAACCTACTATATCGATGAAAGCGGCTCTCTGTCTACTATGGAATTTTCTCTGGACGACGGGGAGAAAATAACTACCGGCAAATATATTTTGGAATGCAGCAAAAACCAGCTGCTGCTTTATCCGCTGGCGGAAGGGGATACGGTAACACTTACCGCTGAAAATGAAATTTCTTCGGAGGATCTTAGCTTTGAAGAGTTTGTAATCTCCGGCAGCACCTTTAAGGATTCCTCCGGAAATGAATACATATTCTCTGAAAACGGAGATCTGGAATACAGGGAATTGATTACAGGAGCCGCATTGACCATCGCCGCCTTTGAAACCGTTCTCGGCCTGCCCGGGGGCTGGCTGGTCTGCATCGGAATCGTGTTCTTTGCATTCTCCACTATTCTCGGCTGGGAATATCATGGGGAAAAGGCTTTCGAGTATCTTTTGAAAACCCATAGGTTTAACATGATCTACCGCATTCTATTTTCATTGATCGTTTATGTGGGCGCAACCACCACCTTACAGATCGCATGGAACTTCTCCGATATAGCCAATGCGCTCATGGCGGTTCCAAACCTGATCTGTCTGCTTGGATTGAGCGGCGTCATTGCGGATGAGATGACGCGTTATCAGAAAGTCATCAAAGCGGAAAAGGCTGCAAAAAGAGCAGGATAAGTCATTTACTTATCCTGCCCCTTTGCGCCATTTCAATTATTCAGCCATCGCCTTCCTGATCGCCGCAAGCAGCTCGTCGTAGGTCTCATAAGCCGGAATCTCCGGGTTGTCAGCCTTGATCTGCTCGGTGCTCTTAAACAAAAATCCTGCCTTGCTTGCTTTTATCATGCCTAGATCATTGTGACTGTCGCCGCTGGCGATCGTATCATACCCGATCGACTGCAATGCCTTTACGGTCGTATATTTTGAGTTCTCACAGCGCATCTTAAATCCGGTGATCTCGCCGTCTTTTGCTACCTCCAGAGAATTACAGAATATGGTCGGCCATCCGAGTTTCTCCATCAAAGGGCCTGCAAACTGTGAAAAGGTATCGCTGATAATGATCACCTGTGTGATGGAGCGCAATTCGTCCAAAAATTCCTTTGCCCCCGGAATCGGGTCAATCTTTGCGATCGTCTCCTGAATCTCCTTCAGCCCAAGTCCATGCTCCTTTAATATCCCAAGTCTGTAATTCATAAGCTTATCGTAATCCGGCTCGTCGCGGGTCGTTCTCTTTAATTCCGGGATTTGGCTAGCCTCTGCAAATGCGATCCAGATTTCCGGTACAAGCACACCTTCCAGATCCAAACAAGTAATATACATAACATTTTCCTCCACATTTCTTTTTCGCTGCGCATATTGTATCACATGTACTGCGAATTAGCAATTGTAGGTATCATACCATGCAAGGCAATGGTTTGTCCACTCCTCCCACGCACGTTCCAGCTGCCGGGAAAGTTCTTCCGTATCGTTCTCGTCCGCATTATACATATCCAAAGACGCCGCATTGTCCTCCGATCCGCACGCCTCATCCGCATATTCCCGCAGCCATTCGCTTTTGGTCTTCTCCCAAAGCACTCTCTCAAGCCGGAGATACAGCTGTTCCACCTCATTTGCCGCCTCCTGCATGGGCTCCGATACCAGCTTAAGCCTCCAGTCAAAATAGGCCTCATCCGTATCAATTTCCTTTAAGCGGTGGCGCTCCGCCTTCGGCACCGCCTTAAGGTCTGCAACCAGCGCCTGATCTTCCGCCCGGATCATGGCGGATAGATTCCCGCCCTCCTGCTGCCTGCTTTTTTTCAGATAATGCCCATAGCCAAAGGGATAATAAAGTACGCCGTTTCCCTCAAAAATCAGGATTGCGTCCGCCACCTGATCGATAAAATAGCGGTCATGAGACACAAAAAGAATTGTGCCCGCGTATGCCGAAAATGCAGATTCAAGCGTCTCTTTTGCCGGGATATCCATGTGGTTTGTCGGCTCATCCAACAGCAGAAGGTTCGGCCGGCTGGTAAGCAATTCACAGAGCACCAGCCTTGCCTTCTCCCCGCCGGACAGATCCGACACGCGTTTTGCAGCATCCTGCCCGCCAAACAGATATGCCCCGAGTATACTTCGCACCTCCTTTTCCGTCAGCCCCGGAAAAAGATCGCTAAAATGCTCCCGCACCTGCTTCTCCGATTGCAGGGCGGCGCTCTGCTGGTCAAAATATCCTATCAGCGTGTTATTTCCAAGTGTAAAGGCGCCCTCCACCGGGGCAAGCAGTCCTGCCACGGTTTTTAGGAACGTGCTTTTCCCGACTCCATTGTCGCCGATAATTCCGATCTTCTGTCCTCTTTTCACCCTTAGGGATAATTCAAGCAGGGGACTGCCATATCCTATCTTTAAATGTTCCGCCTCAAAAACCCATTTACTTCCGGGAATCCGCGGTTCGATCACCCCGGTGAAAATGTGCGCCTCGTCCTCTCTCGGGCGCTCAATGCGCTCCATCCTGTTTCGCACGGTCTTCCGGGAGCGGGCAAAAGCTGCCTTTTTCGGCTTATGCTTAAACTGCTCGATCAACTCGTTCAAACGGGCGATTTCCGCCTGCTGACTATCGTATTTCTTCTTCTGAATGGCAATATTCCTGCGCTTTTGCCGGCGATAATCCGTATAACTGCCCGGATAACGCTTCATGCGTCCGTCCTGCAGTTCATATACCACATCCACCACCTGATCCAGAAAAAAACGGTCATGGGACACGAAAACAACCGCATGCCCGTATTCCCTCATATACTGCTCCAGCCATTCCACCGTCGGAATATCCAGATGGTTGGTCGGTTCATCCAAAAGAAGGATATCCGGCTTTTGCAAAAGCAGGCGGATCAATGAAATCTTTGTCTGCTCGCCACCGGAAAAAGAGGACAGCACCCGCTTCTTTTCCTCCTTTGCAAAACCAAAACCCGTGAAAATGCGATCATACTCCATTTCATACAAAAAGCGTTCCCTGGAAAAGTCTTCCTGACACGGACAGCCCTTAAGCAGTATCTCCTCTACGGTCTTATCCCGATCCTTGAAGCTGCTCTGGTCAAGCATCCCGATCGTTATATCCCGGGACTTGACAATTCCGTTTCCCCGGCGCTTATCATCCCGGTCAAGGGATATCTCGCCCGCAATCAGCTTCAACAGGGTGGTTTTCCCTGCTCCGTTTTTTCCCACAACCGCTATTTTTTCTTTCCCTTTTATCTCAAAATCCACGTGGGACAGAATGACCCGTCCGCCCGCCGAAACTGTCCCATCCGTTATCCGGTATAACATATTTTCCCCCGTCCGTCCTAATCTTTGCCTGTATCTATTTATATAACATTTTGTCCCTTCTTTCCATACAAAAGTGCTATTTTTTCGTTTTGAGTATGCATTTTTTGTCTCCTATGGATTTTAATTTTTCTATAAAGTATGATACAGGTGATATATAATCGGAATTTATTTTCCCGGAAAAAGGAGAAGATCATGAAAAAAACAAAAGCAAAATCTTACAACCGCAATGTATTTGCGGCGCTGGCCCTCATCCTCGCACTTCTGCTCTCCGCTTGTCAAGCAGCAAACAGCCAGAACACGGAAAATGCAGCGGAGGTCACGACGGAAAACAGCGGGGTCGATAAGTCTGTCTACATGGATCCGGACGCACCGATTGAAGACCGTATCACGGCTCTTCTTTCACAGATGACCTTAGAGGAAAAAGTTGCCCAGATGGTTCAGGCGGAGCAGTCCGGAATTACCGCAGAGGATATTGCCGCCTATGGGATCGGCTCCGTCCTCAGCGGCGGCGGAAGCGCGCCTTCCTCCGGCAATACCGTGGAGGACTGGGAAGCCCATGTCAACGAACTGAAGGCGGCGGCCCTTGAAACCCGCCTTGGCATTCCGCTCCTCTACGGAGTTGACGCGGTGCATGGAAACAATAATGTCTACGGCGCCACGATTTTTCCTCACAATATCGGACTTGGCGCGGCAAACGATACCGAGCTGATGGAAGAAATCGGAGCAGTCGTCGCATCTGAAGTGCGGGCGACAGGCATACAATGGACTTTCGCTCCTACCCTCGGCAATCCGCAGAACGAGACCTGGGGCAGAACCTATGAATGCTTCAGCGAGCGGACGGAGGATATCGCTCCGCTTGCATTTGCATATATCGAAGGTTTACAGGGTTCCTTGGAGGAAAATGATTATATGGCTTCCGATCATATCATTGCCTGCGCAAAGCATTTTATCGGGGAAGGTTACACCAAGGACGGAATCAATCAGGGAGATGTGGAGATGTCCGCCGAAGAATTTGACGCGCTTTTGGCAAGCGGTGTGCTGGATCCCTATACCAGCGCAATCAATGCGGGAGTACTTACCGTTATGGCATCCTACAACAGCGTGGACGGTGTGAAATGTCACGAAAATAAGCATCTTCTTCAAGAAGTGTTAAAGGACGAACTTGGATTTCAAGGGCTTGTGGTCAGCGATTACAACGCCATCGAGCAGACCTCCGGGGTAACCTACAAGGATCAGGTGGAAATCTGCGTCAATGCAGGAGTTGACCTGTTTATGGAGCCCTTTACATGGAATGAATGTATGGAAGCGCTTCTTGCGCTGGTGGATGAGGGGCGCGTAACGGAGGAACGGATCGACGACGCCGTAACCCGTATTCTATACGTAAAATTCACCGCAGGGCTTTTCGAGGAGGAAATCGGAGGAACCGCCGAGGCGCAATGTCTGGACGACTATGGAAGCGAGGAACACAGGGAGGTTGCAAGACGCGCTGTCCGCGAAAGCCTCGTTCTTCTTAAGAACGAATCTATGGGGGATGTTACTGCGATTGAACAGCTTGCACAGACAACGTCTCTGTCTATGGTAGGACAGAAAGCCTATGACCTCGGAAGTCAATGCGGCGGCTGGACCATTTCCTGGCAGGGAGCATCCGGTAATATCACCCAGGGAACAACGATCATCGAAGGCATCTACGCAGAGATCGGCGACCACGCTTCCGTAACCCACAGCGTGGACGGAAGTATTTCGGAGGATTCAGATGCTGTCATTGCCGTATTCGGAGAAGTTCCGTATGCAGAGAGCGACGGAGACCGAAATGCCGATACGCTTACCATCTCCGCTGCCGATCGGGAGATGTTGGACGCCCTGCGCGAAAATCTCTCCTCCCTAGACGAGGACGTTCCCGTTGTTGCCATTGTGATCGCGGGACGGCCTCTGGATATGACGGAATACATGGATATGTTCGACGCGATTGTGATGGCATGGCTGCCCGGCACAGAGGGCGAGGGAATCGCGGATGTTTTATTCGGAGAATATGATTTTTCCGGAACATTAAAATATACATGGATGATAGATATGAACGATATTGACCAAAAACAAACGGCGGATGAGGACCTGATTCTCTTCCCATATGGATACGGACTCAACAAAGAAGGAGAAGAACTCACCCAATAGGGGGAGTTCTTCTCCTTCTGCAAACGCCGGTAATCCGGCGTCCCCTGTACCTTACAGGCTTCTCATCTTTTCTGCAAGATTTCTCAATTGTTCTTCCGTTTCTTTATTGACGGTAGTTTTGATCGTAATGATCGGCTCCTGCACCTGCACATCCTTCATTCCGTCAAAATACTCTTTCATCTTCTTTGCAGCACATGGTGCCCAAGAAGCATTTTCAATGATCGCCACCTTCCGGTTCTGGTATGCCTTTGCCTTCAGCTTCAACAGAAATACCTCCATCGGCGGAAATACCCCTCCGTCATAGCTGGATGCCGCAACAATCAGACGGTCATAGCGGAATGCGTCTTCGATTGCCTCCGCGACATCATCCCGGCACAGATCCGTAACCGCTACCTTTTCTTCTCCCAGTTCCTTCAACAGATCCGCAATCTGATTGGCAGCCTTTGCCGTATTCCCGTGAATGGATGCATAGGCGACAAGAACTCCCTTGTCCTCCGGCTGATAACTGCTCCATGTATTATATTTATCAATATAAAAACCAAGATTTTCCTTTAAGATCGGGCCGTGCAGCGGACAAATCATCTGAATGTCCAATGCGGAAGCTTTCTTCAGCAATGTCTGTACAGGCGCTCCGTATTTTCCCACAATATTGAAATAATAGCGGCGGGCTTCACATGTCCAGTCCTCATCGGTATCCAGCGTACCGAATTTTCCAAATCCATCCGCCGAAAACAGGATCTTGCTGCTCTGCTCATAGGTCACCATAACCTCCGGCCAATGCACCATTGGCGCCATAATGAACTGCAGGGTGTGCTTGCCCAATGTAACCGTATCCCCTTCTTTTACCACAAGAGTTGCCGTATCTTTCAGCTCAAGAAAATTCGGGAGCATGGAAAAGGTCTTCGCATTACCGATCAGGGTGATATCCGGGTAGGCTTCCACAATCCGGCCTATCGTTCCGGAATGATCCGGCTCCAGATGTGATATTACCAGATAATCAGGGGTTCTTCCTGCCAGTTCTCTCTGCAGATTTCCAAACCATTCATCCGAGGCTCTTGGATCAACGGTATCCATCACCGCGATCTTGTCGTCCAGAATCAAATAGGAATTATAGGAAATTCCGTTCGGGACTATGTATTGGCTCTCAAACAGATCGATGGTCTTGTCATCTACCCCGATGTATTTGATATCTTCTGTAACTGTAATCATTTCCATTCTGACTCTTCCTCCCTGTTTTCCAATCGGTCGTTTGCGATACGCCTCTTATCTACCGCCTGTATTCATTCCGCCAAAAGAGGGAACCGATCTCTCAGTTCCCCTCTTATGTATTCTGTAAATTTATTTACCGAAATATCTGTCATAGAGACCCTTGAATGCTCTGCCATGGCGAGCCTCGTCTCTTGCCATTTCATGAACGGCGTCATGGATTGCATCCAGATTTGCAGCCTTTGCTCTCTTAGCCAGATCGGTTTTACCTGCGGTAGCGCCGTTCTCAGCTTCAATACGCATCTCCAGATTCTTCTTTGTACTGTCGGTCAAAACCTCTCCAAGCAGTTCTGCGAATTTTGCAGCATGCTCCGCTTCCTCATAGGCAGCCTTCTCCCAGTACAGACCAATCTCCGGATATCCCTCTCTGTGGGCAACTCTTGCCATAGCAAGGTACATACCTACCTCGGAGCACTCAGCGTTGAAATTGGATCTTAAATCCTCTAAGATATCCTCACTGACACCCTGTGCCACGCCTAACACATGTTCAGACGCCCATGTAAGATCGCCTGCCTGCTCTACAAATTTTTCGGCCGGCGCATGGCAAATCGGGCATTCTGCCGGAGCTGCTTCTCCCTCATAAACATATCCGCATACAGAACATACATACTTAGCCATAAATTTATTCCTCCTAGATTTATAATTGAAACGGGTTTCCCCCGATTTCACTACTTTACTGCCCCAGACAGGCTTTGCACAATCCCTTGAACTGCAAAGACGTCTCCACGACGCTATAACCTGTCATATTCTCGGCGGTATCAATAACGATCTGTGGAACCTGCAGATTTTCGATATCAGAAATCGCTCCGCAGCAACTGCAGATGGCGTGGGAATGGGGTGTAGTCTTTGCGTCAAAACGCTCATGACCGTCCACAACCCCCACCGAACAGATAATACCGCGCTCCTTAAACTGGCTGAGATTGCGATAAACCGTCGCCAGACTCAAATCCGGATATTCCGTCTGTATATGTTCATATATCCACTCTGCGGTAGGATGGCAGCTTGTGCTGCGCAGACAATCAAGGATTGCCTGTCTTTTTTTACTGTATCGCTGCATAGTTACCCTTCGCTAACAAGAATCGTTATTGTTAATAAGGCTATTATAGCACGCTATTTTCATTTGTAAAGAGAAAAAATTTATTTTTTTCTTTTGATCCGGTGAAATTGCGGTCTGACAGTCAGATCCGTTACTACCGCGCCCTCTCTTAGCTCCAGCGCAAATGCGGCTGCGGCTGCGACCTCCTCCGGAAGCAGATATGCCATCACGTCGTCATCCTCGGTAAAATCTGCATTCCGGTATAAATTTGTACGGGTCATGTCCGGCTGGATATTGACGACCTTGACGCCGTACTTGCGGGTCTCCTCAAAAAGACTGCGCGAAAAACCGGACAATCCCGCCTTTGTCGCACCGTATGCACAGCCATGGGGGTTAATCTCAACCGCCGTCACCGAAGAAACGTTTATGATCCATCCCTGATTTTCCTTTAAGGTTCGAAGCAGTATATTGGAAAGGATCATAGGAGCTTCCATGTTCGTGCGCACCATCTCCTTGATCTTTTTTGCGTTAAGTTCCTCATGCAAACCGTAATATCCGACCCCCGCGCCGTTCACAAGTACTCTGACACGGCGCTCTTTTTTGATGGCGGCTATTTCGGCGCATATCCTTTCGGTATCCGTGACATCGCAGACAACCGGATGAAAGCCGTCATGAACCCAATCATCCGAAAACGTTCTCCCAAATCCGAAGACCTCGTAGCCTTTTTCACAGAGCATCTTACTGATAGCAAGACCGATTCCCGACGATGCCCCCGTAACGATTGCCGCTTCTTCCATTTCATCCTCCTTTATGATTCCTCTTTCCACCGGAAAATTTTTCCCGATGGAAGTCTTTCTTCCAATCCGGCAGCCATGAAATTCTCCATTTCCTCCATCAATTGTGCGGGATATTGGTACACTCCGCGGTCATTCCTGTAAGGGAACTGCACTACCGGAGAAAGCGGGGCGTTTTTCCTCATCTTCTTTAAGTAATCCTGAGAAACCCGAAAGGTTCCGACGCTTACATCAACGATCCGCTCCCGGTCGATCTGCGCAAATACCTGCTCCAGCATAACCCCATACTGCGTCCTCCAGTCCGGGCAATAGATCATCGGATCAAAACACAGCCTGATCCGAAATCCTGCCCTCTGTGCCGCTGCTGCGCTGCGAAGCCTCTGCGAAAGCGACGGCGTTCCATGCTCATAATCCGCGATGATCTTATCCGGAGACAGCGTAAAAGCATATATCACACGCTCCTGCGGGGTGAACTCCTTCCACAATTCTGAATTTGCGCTCTTTGTGCGGATCTCAATCGTCAGCTCCCGATTCTGTTCCACAAACCGGCACCACTCTTTTACATAACCGGTAAGCTTCTCCATCGCAAGCAGATCCGTATCATAGGATACGCAAAGATAGACCGGATGTACCGCCAGCACCTTCTCCAATTCGATAAACGTATCTTCAATATTGATGTACAATACCATATGCCCGGAAGGATACATTCCCTTTAGATAACAGTACTCACAGTCGTATATGCAGTTCATCATACAGGAAGTATAGTAAAAATGCGAATTTCCGAAGTTCTGGCAGACCGGGGCCCCCCTGTACAGATAATTTCCCTTCTGCGCCGCAAGAATCAGATTTTTAGCCCGGTGCTGAAGACCGTAATCCTGTCTGCTCCTGCAAAACACATCCTTGTAATGTGAAACCGGAACGACCACCGCCTCCGGAAAGCGGGCAAGTATCCGTCTGGTTCTCGGATGTCGGAAAACCTCCTCCTCCACATAGATATGGGAAAAGAAGGGATTATAATAGTCTCTGTTTAAGCTCTTCAAAGGTCTTTTTTCCATCTCTCTTATCTTTGCAGGGAAGCCTTCCCTCTTCATACATGCCCAAGATAACCGCCTCATAACTGCTGCCGGACAGTTCCTGATACCACAACTGCTGACGCATTTCATCCTGCATCACCTTGGAACAATGCAGATCCTCGCTCAGCCTTGCAAGCCACCTCTGCCCTTCCTCAGATAGCTGCGCCCGTTCATCCGCTTCTCTTTGCAGTATTTGCCCCAAATCGTCCATATACCCGAACAAAAGGTTCGCATTTTTCTGAATCAGCGCAGAAATCTGATGCTGGGACTGCGGCAAAGGGGACTGCCCCTCCCCATGATCCGATACGATCTTGATAAACTGCATCCGGTGGGGGCCTGCAAAGCGGCTCCCCGCCTGGTAGACGGCGGCAGCCTCCATATCATACAGAAGCGTCCCTTTAAAGTCTTTCCTCCGACTGCCCTGCCAAATCCTGTCCCCCGTAATCAGGGTGCCCTCCCCAAAGGGATGACGGTACAGCATATCCGGGTAAAAGGTTCTCCCCGTGGCGCCCTCCACCAGCTTATTGCATAAATATATCCCGTCCGTATTTTCATCCGCTCCGGCGCATGTTCCAATATTCAACAGCATATCGTTTTTCCCCATGCCATACCGCGTACATATGCTGCCCACCGCGGTTGCCGCCGCAATCGGGCCTGCCCCGGTAATCACTATGCGGATTCCCTGTTCTTCATTCCCGAATACCTGAAAATGGGTGTTGCCGCTATCCTTATTCAATTGGTAATGCGCAATCAGCGCTTGCGCCTCGCAGTATAGCGCACAAAATATCGTAATCATTTTCTTTTTTCCAAATACTTCCACCGATCAATTGCTTATCCATGATTATACACAATATGCGGCAAAAAGGGAACAGACCTAGCTTTCGTTTTTCTGCCTGCGCGACTCCCGGAGCTTGCCTGCTGCATATAAAATTATGCCCGCTATGATTATCACAAACGCGACAGTACAGTTTATATTCGCATTTTGTGCGGCGAGGGAAGCCTCGCCCATTGCTTCCGTGTAATGCCATGTCTTAAAATCCATGTGGGTCAACCGAAAATCCAACTGCCCCTCTATCAGAAAATATATTATATCATTTGCAAACAGAGTGAAAATTCCTAAAAACACTACGATCTTTCCGCTCTTTGTCAGCAGATGGGATTTATCATAACGGATCAGCGCAAAAATGATCCATGCTGCAATGACGCAGAGCGTTGTCACCGAAAGCGCTACACTCCAATACCCGTCATCAGCGGAATGGAAGCCGCACACAACAATGGTCGCATACAGCCAAAGGGTATCCCACAGCATAGAAAGCACGCCTTTGTGCCTCCCAAGCCTTTGTGCAAACGCATTTCCCTTTTCAAAGGGCAGCTGCGCGATGATATAGGGCATCAAAAAAACGGACAATCCTAAAATTGTAGGTATGCTTGCAAGGAAGAACCAATCTCCCTTTACATACAGACAGCAGGTAAGCAGCAACAGAAGCAACGCACCCGTAAAGGACAAAATTGTGTAAAAGAATTTTTTTTCATATACCACCATCGGGACAACGGTCAGCGAGGCCACCACCAGCATGGAGGCTAAAACAATGAAAAACCAGCTAAGTCCATGTCCGATCGCAAGATTGCAGATCAGGCAGACAATGATCGGAATCAGCAAAACGCCCGCCGTTATGCCTCCGATCTTCGCAGCGTTTCTTTTCTCCTTTTTTGCATGCACTTTCAACACACTTTCCTTTTCTTCTGCAAGATACTGATCGATTTTTGTATCGGCGAGCCTTTCCGCAACCTGCCGGCAGCTTCCGCAATCTTCAAGATGCTCCTCCACGATCCTTTTGCTCGTTTCGCTGCAAATATTATCCTGATATAGAGGCAGCAAGTCCTGCACCAAGTCACAATTGTATTTTTTTTCACTCATAATGCTCCACCCTTTCCTGTAATTTTATTCTGGCGCGGTGGTATGTCACCCTTGCCCAATCATCTGTTTTTTTAAAAATCTTTCCGATATCCGAAAAGGACAATTCTCCAAATATCCTAAGCTGAAAAACTTCCTTATACGGCTCCTCCATGTTATGTAATGCCTGATGAATCTGAAACGCCGACATCTTATCGACCGCCTCGTTCTCCGTACTTGTCCGGCCGGACAGCTCTGCCTCCTCAATGGGTTCCACATGCTTTTGTCTGCGCAGAACATCCCGGCAGGTATTTTTTGCAATGGCGCACAGCCACGTGATCTCGCTGGATTTTTTTTGATAGGAATGCTCCGCACGGATTGCTTTATAAAAGGTATCCTGCGCAATTTCTTCTGCCAGACAGGTATCCTTTACGATCGTCAGACAAAAGGAATACACCTCCATGAAATACGCGTTATACAGTTTTTCAAAGTCCATGACACATCCACCTCCCTTCTTTTCAGACATAGATTAGACGCACATCAACTTATTTCGTTACAAAATTTTTTTATATTTTAAACAATACCATATCGCACAAAAAAGGAACAGGTTTCCCTGCTCCTTTTTTCATACACCCGAATTTTTCCATCCGTCTATTTTATTTGTCGGCGGAAAACAGGCGCCGGCAAAAAACGGTTTTTGCTCTGCCTTGATGGCGATAAACTGTTCATTGAGTATTCCTGCAATTTCTTCATTTTCAAAGCTTTCGTGTGCCATGACATGGCACCAATGGCAGGTACTGTACCCAATGCTTAAAAAAAACAGGTTTATCATGAATGCGGGCCTTTTCAAATGCCTCCTCACACCACGGATACCAAACCACGGGATGCTCGGAGTGCTGCAACAGATAAGGACTGCTCTCCTGCTTTAAACGATTACTCATAATAATGTCTTCCGCTATACCTGAATCCGGTCTGCAACTTCATTTCCGATTACGATTCTTCTCGATCCTGTGCCGATCAGCAGGCAGTCTTTGTACTTCTCAATAACCTGAATAATGCTTCCCTCGCCAATCTGCCAGTTCTTTAGCTGCTCCAACACCTCCGGGATACCAAAGATCCATTGGATCGTGTAGGTTCCCCTTGCCGCCTTTGATAAAGCCTGCATATAAAATTCCTCCTATCACTACGATAATCCTCCGTATGATAATAGAATGCCCTCTTTTCATATATTGTATTCGCCGCAGTTACGGTTAGTCAATCCGATATTATTTATCATTTCAAAGCTCCCTCCGCCATGTTCCTACGGTTTTATATTTCCCGTGGATTGGGACAGGGATGAAAAGCATCAAAAAAGAGCGGCAGCACTTTATGATATGCTGTCACTCCCTAGCTGTCCAACTGCAAAACTAGAATTCTGATAAGACACTTTTTACAGCATTTATTAATTGTTATATCTTATCTTCAAAAAGTCCGCTAACCCTTGAAAGTGCTAAATTTATAGCAAGTGAGTTTGCCCTTATGCTTTCCCTCGTGTTATATCCTTTTCCCTCATGTTACGAACTCTCATAAGGGCAAAAATAAGGGA
>CAYROM010000008.1:0-62682 GCA_964425905.1 uncultured Lachnobacterium sp.
AGTTTGAAAAACAGGAGATGATCGTCGTCTGCAAGCCGGAGGAGTCTAAGCTCTGGTACGAAAAGCTCTGGCAGAATACGGTGGATTTGTTCCGAAGTCTGGATATTCCCGTACGCACGCTGGAATGCTGTTCCGGCGATCTTGCGGACCTTAAGGTAAAATCCTGTGATGTGGAGGCATGGTCTCCCCGGCAGAAGAAATATTTTGAGGTTGGAAGCTGTTCCAACTTAGGGGATGCGCAGGCCCGCCGCCTTAAGATCCGTATCAAGGATAAGGACAATAAAAAATATTTTGCCCATACGTTAAACAACACCGTAGTTGCTCCGCCCCGTATGCTGATCGCGTTTTTGGAGAATAATTTAAACGAAGACGGTTCCGTTGATATTCCAAAGGCATTGCAGCCATATATGGGCGGGAAAGAAAAACTGATTCCGAAACACTAAGACATGAAAGACGCCACGCCGGATCTCCGGTGTGGCTATTTGATATCATGGGGGAGACCATAGACCTTCGAGGGAGGAATTATATGGAAGTCGTATTGCAGAATCTGACGAAAACATTTCCGGGGCGTGACAGAAAGAACCCGAAGGATGTCGTTGCCGTCAATGATTTTAATTTTGAGATACCGGACGGAAAGCTGATCGGTCTGCTGGGACCATCAGGGTGCGGGAAAAGCACCACGCTGAATCTGATCAGCGGTCTGTTAAAGCCTACCAGCGGCAGGATTTTCTTTGGGAAAGACGATGTTACAAATCTGCCGCCGGAGAATAGGGGGATTGGGCTGGTATTCCAGAATTACGCCCTTTACCCCCATCTGACGGTTAAGCAGAATATTATGTTTCCGCTGCAGAATTTTAAGGGAAAGGACAAGCTGTCCAAGGAGCAGATGCTTCAAAGAGTGCAGGAAGCCGCAAGGCTTGTCCAGATCGACGAGCTGATGGAGCGGAAACCAGGGGAACTCTCCGGCGGGCAGCAGCAGCGCGTGGCGATCGCCCGGGCGCTGGTGAAGATGCCGAGGGTGCTTCTTCTGGATGAGCCGCTCTCAAACCTTGACGCACGCTTAAGGCTTCAGACGCGGGAGGAAATCAGAAAGATACAGAAGGAGACAAAAATCACCACTATATTTGTAACCCATGATCAGGAGGAGGCAATGAGCATTTCCGATATGATCGTCGTTATGAAAGAGGGCATTGTCCAGCAGATGGGAAAGCCGCAGGATGTGTACGATGATCCGGCGAACCTGTTTGTTGCAAAATTTCTGGGCACTCCGCAGATCAATATTTTCAATGGAAAAATAAAGGATCATAAGCTTTTTATCGGCGAGGAGCCGGTTTTAGAGATTAGCGATGCTTCCGGGGGCGGCGGTATCGCCGACCGTGAGGTCTATGTGGGAGTCCGGCCGGAGGGATTTAAGCCGAAAGAGGATGGCCCGCTTTTCTGTGAACTTAGAGGGGTGGAGGTAATGGGCCGCGATATCAGCGTGGTATCTACACATAAAGCCTCCCTTGATCCGGCGGTGCGCTCGATCATAAGCACGGAAAATAAGGTGGATGTCGGCAGTTCAAAGGTAGGATTTGAGCTGATCCCCCATAAGGTATACATTTTTGACAGGGAAACGGAAGAAAGAATTTATTTCGGGACAGGAGCGCTGGGATAATGAAGAAAAAATTACGCGACAGCAGCTTAAAGGGCTGGCTGTATCTTTTGCCGGCAATTCTTTTTCTGGGATTTTTTATGGTATATCCGCTGGTGGACGTCATTGTCTATTCCTTTGAGGAGGGCTACAATTTTGCGTCCCAGACATATTTCGGCGCCGGCGTTTACAACTATTCCTATGTTTTGCATGACCCATACTTTTTGCAGGCGGTAAAAAACACATTTATTCTGGTCATTATCACGGTTCCGCTGTCTACGGTGATCGCGCTGCTGATCTCGGTGGGCTTGAATTCCATCCGGAGGCTTCGGAATTTTCTTCAGACCGTTTATTTTCTGCCCTATGTGACAAACACGCTGGCGGTCGGTCTGGTGTTTATGATCCTGTTTAAAAAGACGGCGTACTCCGACGGTTTTATCAATCTTCTTATCAATTGGTTCGGCGGAAGCTCGGTTGATTTTATTGACGGCCCTTACTGGGCGAAAATGTTTGTACTTTGTTTTTATACGATCTGGGTGGTTATGCCCTTTAAGATCCTGATCCTGACAAGTGCGCTTGCCTCCGTCAATCAGGACTATTACAATGCGGCGAAGGTGGACGGAACGTCGAAGTTTAGGACGTTTATGCGGATCACCCTGCCGATGATCTCCCCGATGATCTTTTATCTGGTCATTACGGGATTTATCGGGGCATTTAAAGCGTACAGCGACGCGGTGGCCCTGTTTGGCACGAATCTTAATGCGGCGGAAATGAATACGATCGTCGGCTACGTCTATGATATGCTGTATGGCGACAGCGGCGGGTATCCGTCCTATGCGTCTGCGGCGGCACTCCTTTTATTTGCCATCATACTTACGATCACATGTATCAATTTGCTCATCAGTAAAAAGAATGTACATTATTAAGAGGCGCTGGCTATGGAAAATAAGATAGATTACACGAAAATCGAAAAAAAAGCAAAAGCCCGTAAAACTGCTGCCGGTACGGCCGCCTATATCATTTTGGCTTTTTGGGCGGTTGTCGTACTGTTTCCGTTTTACTGGATGGTTCTGACTTCGTTAAAAAGCTACGGCGCTTATAATTCAGAGTATATCCCGAAGTTTTTTACCCTGTCACCGACCTTGCAGAACTATGTGGATGCCTTTACTGCCGTGCCTCTTGGAAGATATTTTCTGAATACCGTAATTTTTACGGTGGTTACCACGGCTGTTATGCTGGTGGTCATCACGCTTGCCGCCTTTGCATTTGCAAGATTGGAATTCAGAGGAAAAAATATTGCCTTTGTCATTTTTCTCTCATTGATGATGATTCCAAATGAGCTGGTCATTATCACCAACTTTGTGACCATCACCAATCTGGATCTGCGCAATTCCTTTCCGGGGCTCATCCTTCCGTCCGTTACGTCGGTGTTTTATATTTATCTGCTGAAGGAGAATTTCGAGCAGATACCGGACAGCCTGTATTATGCGGCAAAGGTGGACGGAACAAGCGATCTGAAGTATCTGCTTAGGGTAATGATTCCGATATCAAAGCCGACCCTGATAACCATAACCATACTGAAAGTGATCGAATGCTGGAATTCCTATGTATGGCCGAGGCTCATCACAGACGACGAGAATTATTACCTTGTCTCGAACGGAATTCAGGAGATCAGGGAAAACGGATTCGGCCGTGAAAATATTCCGGCGATGATGGCGGCGGTGGTGGTCATTTCTCTGCCGTTGATCGTGCTGTTTCTAATTTTCAGGAACAAGGTTATGGAGGGAGTTTCAAGAGGAGGAACAAAGGGATGATAAGGACAGGAAAAAGAATCGTATCGTTTGTTCTCCTTGCGGTTTTGGTGTTTAGTATGCTTGGGCTTACCGGGTGCCACGGCTCGAAAGGGCTCAGCGCTTTCGAGGTCCCGGAGGAATTCGACAGTTCAAGGGAATATGAGATTACTTTTTGGGCGAAGAATGATACGAATAAGACCCAGACCGCGATATATGAACAGGCGATCGAGGAGTTTGAGGAGCTGTATCCGAATATTACCGTGAATATACGTCTGTATACGGATTACTCGAAAATTTATAATGATGTGATTACGAATATTTCTACAAATACAACGCCGAATGTCTGCATCACCTATCCGGATCATATCGCCACCTATCTGACGGGGACGAATCTGGTCGTTCCGCTGGAGGAGCTGTTTACCGATGAGGAGTATGGCCTTGGCGGAAGCGAGGTCAGGTTTGACTCCCCCACGGTGGATGAGATCATCCCGCAGTTTTTGGAGGAATGCCGGTTTGAGGGACATTATTACGCGGTTCCGTATATGCGCTCAACGGAGGCCTGCTATATCAACAAAACCTACGTGGAGGCTTTGGGATATACGCTGCCGGAGGTTTTGACCTGGGATTTTATCTGGGAGGTTTCCGAGGCGGCAATGGCGCAGGATGACGAGGGGAATTTCCTGATCAATGGTCAGAAGGTGATGATCCCTTTTATCTATAAGTCGACGGATAACATGATGATCCAGATGTTAAAGCAGAAGGGCGCCGGGTATTCCACGCAGGAGGGAGAGATCCTGCTCTTTAACGACACGACGGAGGAGTTGCTGTATACGATTGCGGAGCATGGGGCAAGCGGCGCTTTTTCCACATTTAAGATTTCCAGTTATCCCGCCAATTTTCTGGATGCGGGGCAATGTATTTTTGCAATAGATTCAACTGCGGGGGCGACATGGATGGGCACAAATGCGCCGCTGTCCGATATCAGCGAGGATAAGATCGTGGAATTTGAGACGGCAGTCATGGCTGTTCCCCAGTTTGATACGGAGAATCCTCAGATGATATCCCAAGGGCCCTCCGTCTGTATTTTCAACAAGTCGGATCCCCAGGAGGTGTTGGCGTCATGGCTGTTTGTGCAGTATCTTTTGACCAATGACGTCCAGATTGCGTACTCGGAAACGGAGGGCTATGTTCCCGTGACATCAAAGGCGCAGGAATCCCCGGAGTATCAGGATTATCTCTCCAGATGCGGGGAGGATAATTCGACCTATTATGATGTTAAGATCCAGGCGGCAGAGCTGCTTCTGGACAATACGGAGAATACATTTGTCACCCCGGTGTTCAACGGCTCTGCATCCCTTCGGGATGCGGCAGGACAGCTGATCGAGAATACGGTTAAATCCGTCCGGAGGGGGCAGGAGGTCGATGAGGATTATATCGAACAGCTTTATGACGACATTACGTCGCTGTACCGTCTGGATCAGCTTGGGACTGCAAGCGATCTGGGGATTTCGGCAAAATCAGATTTAGGGCCATTGCCGCAAACGGCGGTCATATTGCTGTCAGTTCTGGCGGCGGCATGGCTTCTTATTGTTGTTTATGTCATTTTTCGGAGGGTAAAAGCGAAGAAAATAAGGCATTAATACTATTGATTTATTGGAATTTTTAGGTATAATTAAGTCGTTGTTTATCAATTGTGATTTTATAGTGTGGTTATGAAAAAGGAGAAAAAATGAAAAAGATTACAGCATTACTTTTAACCGGTGTACTTGCACTTTCTCTTGCAGGCTGCAAAGATACCGCAAACGACAATGCGGATGCAAATAATGATTCCGCTGTTTCAACAGAGAATGATGGATCTGCTGCTGATACAACTTCGGATGATGAGGTTACAGCGGACGAGAAATCAGAGGGCGTTATGACTTACGCAGAGTATGCTGCGGCTGATCTTGATGCAGAGGTTGTGATCGAGGCTTATGTTCAGGCAAAGCAGTTATGGCGGGACAATATGGCTACTGTTTATACGCAGGATCAGGATGGCGCGTACTTCCTCTACCATATGGCATGTTCTGAGGAAGATTACGAGAAGCTGACAGTCGGAACAAAGATAAAGGTTACCGGATATAAGTCCGAGTGGTCAGGGGAAGTTGAGATCATTGATGCTACCTTTGAATTTGCAGAGGGAAGCTATGTTGCAGAGGCTGTTGATGTTACCTCCCTTCTCGGAACAGATGAGCTGATCGATTATCAGAATCAGTTTGTATCCTTTACAGGTCTGACCGTTGAGGCAGCAGGTCAGGATGAGGATGGAAATGATGTTGCATTCCTTTATGCATGGGATGGCTCCGGACAGGATGGAGATGACTTGTATTTTAATGTTTCTCTTAACGGAGAGACCTATACCTTTACAGTTGATTCCGACTTATGCGACAATACTACTGAAGTATATCAGACGGTTACCTCTTTGAATGTAGGCGATACCGTTGATCTGGAAGGTTTCCTGTACTGGTATGAGGGAGTAAATCCGCATATCACTTCCGTAACCGTTAAATAAAATAAGTTTTAGCGATTGAGAAAAACCCCTGCTATGATAATACATAGCAGGGGTTTTTTTAATCTCATAGGTGTTTTTGCAGGATCAAACAAGATCCTCTATGTGGTCGGATTCCTCAGCGGGCAGGTGGACAGGCTGACTTTTTCCCTTAAAATATTCAGTCCGCAGTCCGCCAGATAATCCTGCAGGATCGGGAGGGATTGCGGGGAAGTGGGGCCGATGATGATCTCTCCCACCAGATCCGCAAGGTGCATATTTAACTTCCCGCACATTCTGTTGAGATCCAGCGGATAATATTTTTTGATCCTGTCCATCGACACATGGTATTTCGGCTCCACCGCAAATTCATTCGAGATGAACGGGGAAACGACCAGCCTAAACTCCTTTTCGCTGGCAAAGGAAGGATGTTTGAAGGCCGCCGACTGAACCCATGCATCATTCATAAGATTTTGAAGCTGGGGCAGGTTATCGGAAAAAGTATCCGGTTCCTTGATCAGTCGGTAGAATTCATTCACCAGCGGGTGCTCCCGCATATCCTCCTGATAGTATACTTCCTGAAGGGATACGGAGCCGCCGACCATTTTTTCCATCAGATATTCATGAAATGCAATGCAGACCCCCTGTCCGAAATGTCCGTAGCGTTCCCATTGGGCAGCATCATCTCTGTATTTTGAAAAGCAGGCGGCATAAGCGGAATAATGGAATTCCTCCGCCAGCTCCTTTTGAAAGAAAGCTTCTGTCTTATCCATTTTTTCCGTCTCGCCGTCTGATTCCAGTCTCCCCATGACGGCCTTGCAGATACCATTCATAAAAAGACGCATTTCCGAGGAGTCATTCATATTCAGAATATTATTAAGCCTTAGCTCCGCGGAACGGATAATTCCGTCAAAGGCGGCAAAGTCGGTGTAGTGGTACAGCATGGGTTACCTCCGTTTTAAGTCCCGATTTATATCAATATTTGCAAGAAATCTCCATTCATGCAGTTGCCGATGGAATATTACGGACATTATATTCCTTTGGCAGACAATATTCAAGCGTATAATGCCAACAATGCGGCTGTTCCGATAAAGGAGAACAAACGGATCTGTGCGCAGGTAAAACTATAATTGATTAAACCTGCAGATTGCGTTAAAATTTGTAAAGAGACATTGCAGGGAAGGAAACAATTATGGAAAAATTGCTTATTTTTCATATGGAGGATAGCGAGCTGAAAAAATTAAAACAGATCGCAATTGCGCAGAAAATCCGCTATGAGCTGGTGGAGCCGTCTCTTTATATGCAGCCCTTGGAGGCGATTGTATCGGGGACGCGAAGCTTATCTGCGCCGGACGCAAGTGTAAAAGAGCCGGACGAGAGTCTTCTCTTGCTGTGTGATTTTACGGAAAAAAGGATGGATAAGCTTTTGGCGGCGCTGCGAAAAGCCCGGGTGCAGGTCGATTACAAAGCGGTGTTGACCCCTACCAACCGGAAGTGGAACGTTATGCGCCTGCTGCTTGAGATGAGGGCGGAAAGAGCTTCATATGAAAGTATGATGAAAAAGGAGTGAGCGTATGAATACCCGTGAGGAGGCTTTGGCCTATGGACTGTCATTTCCGGACACGTATCAGGAGGCACCCTTCCATGATCCGAACTGGCAGTTAGTCCGTGTGAGAGGAAACAATAAGGCGTTTCTCTGGACCTATGAGAGAAACGGATATATCAATCTGAATGTGAAGGTTGATCCCCAATGGCGGGATTTCTGGCGAAATGCCTTTGAGGCGGTCATTCCCGGCTGGCATTTGAACAAGGAGCATTGGAATACGATCATTCTGGATGGGAGCATTCCCGATAAGGATGTGAAACGGATGATAGCCGAGAGCTATGATCTTGTAACCGACAGTCCCACCAGGCGCATTTATGAGGCGGTAATGAAAATCCCAAAGGGCAGGGTCGCCACCTACGGTCAGGTCGCGGAAATGGCGGGAAACAGGAAAATGTGCCGTGCGGTGGGCAATGCGCTGCATAAAAATCCGGCTCCGGACAGGATTCCCTGTTACCGCGTGGTCAACGCCAAGGGAGAACTTTCGGGGGAATTTGCTTTCGGCGGCCCGGGAGCACAGCAAAAGCTTCTGGAGGCGGACGGCATTGAGGTTGTTGGAGGAAAAGTGGATTTGAGCAGATACCTTTGGCAGCCAAAACCCAAAAGAAAAAGGACGGGGTGAAAAGAATATGTTTGAAAGGCGGAAAAAGCGGCAGCCGGAAATTGCATATGATCCGGACACGCAGTATGCGGTATTGCATTGCAGCATCTGCACCGGAGAGCAGGTTGCCGGATTTAAGGATAAAAAAACAGGGAAGTTCACAGAGGTTATGCTGATCAGGAATGCAGGTGATCTGGAGGGATTTATGAAGCGGTATGGCCTAAGTGATGTGAAGAAGGAGTATTAGAATGGAGGGAGATCATGGCTGGGATTTCCCATGGCAATGAACGAGAGCGCCATGATGAATTTTGCAAGGATGTCCGAAGAACAGCGCAGCAGGGTCATTGCGGAGGGCAGGAGTGCAAAATCAAAGAATGAAATGGACCGGCTGGTAGACCGGATCGCGGCAAATAAATATGAATAGCAAACGGAAAAGGCAGTCCAAAAACGGGCTGTCTTTTTTGGGCTTATATCTGCAGCCGTTCCAATAAGGGCTGTTGCAGAATAATATTTCGTTTGGTAAAATATTTGAAAAAGACGAAGTACATGGGGCGGAACCGATGGAAATACAAATTTTAATTATAAGCGTTATTACATATTTATTGTTGTTTAATAATTGTCTGACATTTCGATTGACCATTTTAAATAATGCTGTTATCACAGCGGTGCTGGTCATAAATATGGTATTTATTTGCGATAAGATCGGCAGTTTGTTTGTAATACCTATGTTTATCATTTTGATTGCATATGTAATCTGGCTGAAAAAGGAGGATTGGTTATGGAACGTATTCCTTGTTATATTTTCCTATTTATTCATGGTGATCATAGATAATTTAACGCATTTGGTCTGGAGCATTATCGGTCTTGATTTGAGCATACATTGGCCTGTCTATATGATTGTCGATTATCCCATTTTCTTTTTCAGCTGCAGATTTATTGCAAAAAAGACAATTAATATAAAAAATAAAGAATTTTTGGCATTATCACCAAAAATTCATATGATTGTTGGAGCAGATCTGATCGTATGTATGCTTGTTTTTGTTATGCATATAACGGTAGCGGAAGAGGCAGGAGCATTGCCGCAGATCTTATTTAGCAGCATCATTTTATACATTGCTTATTTTGTTTTGACGTTTATCATGATAGCGGCGATTGTGAAAGAGTATGAAACCAATGCCCAGATCATGCTGAAACAAAATTCGTATGACAATTTGCAGGAATATATGTCCCAGATCGAGGAGCTGTATCAGAACATCCGGGCGTTCAGGCATGATTATTCCAATATCATGGCGAGTATGGCGGTCTATATCAATGACAATGATATGGAAGGGCTGAAAGAGTATTACGATAAACAGATCATGCCGATAAACAGGCTGCTGAATAAAGAAAAGGATGTCGTGGCAAGACTGCTCAATTTGAATATTATCGAGCTGAAAGGGCTGATATCCGTTAAAATAAACTATGCTTTGGAAATGAAGATAAAAGTAGATCTTGAGATCGCTGATAGGATTGAAAAGATAAATATAAAAAATATAGATCTGGTAAGGATCATGGGAATTTTGCTGGATAATGCGATCGAGGCATGTCAGGAATGTGAAGCGCCCTATATCAACCTTAGCATAATCAAGATGGACAACGGCGCTGCTATTATCATACGGAATACATACCGCAAGAAAGCGATAGAGTACAGTAAGCTGGGAAAGCCGGGAATCACAACGAAAGGCGCGCGGAGGGGAATGGGGCTGTATAATATAAAATCCATTCTGAAGGAATACGACAATGTGACAATGGATACGGAGTATACCGAAGAATTTTTTACTCAATCGCTTGAAATCTATGAAAAAGATCAGGAAGTATGAAAAGCGCTACGGTAACCATTGCAAATATGAAAACCGTTCTTAAGGTTAGAAAACATACCGCGCACAGGCTAAACAATACCGTCACAATCCGCAGGCGTTTTTTCTGCAAATGACTATATTCTTCCGAATAAGGATTGTTTTTCGTTCCTCTGGGAATATGGAAAAATAGCACAATACCGGAAAATAGACATAAAAGCAGACATACCGGAAGGTTTATCTGTATATATTGCGCCAATTTTCCTTCTCCGAGCATGATGATCGTCGTGGCGGCAATACATTTGGCAGCGCTGTCAAAGTGGAAACCGCCGGCAAGGATGCGTAAACCGCCAAAAATGCAAAATAAAAGCAGGGTTTCACGAAAAGAACCGATACAATAGGACAAAAGCAATATAAGAAAAATAACAGAAACATTGTATGCGATGGTTTGAATGGCAAAATACATTTGAAGCCGCTCAAGATCGCTGCATTTGCTTTCCGGATCTAGCAAGCGAATGATTTTCTGACAAATTTTTTCAAAAAAAGCTCTCATGTCTTATGACCACCTATAATTTATGCTATAAGTATATTACAAAAAAAATATTTTTTGACAACAAATTCTTAAACGCATAAAAAAGAGACTTAAACGTAAGGGGATAACGAATGATAGATGTGTATGTTTGCGAGGATGTAAAAGAGCAAAGGGAGGCAATTGCGGGATATATTAAAAATATCATTCTGATGCGGGAATATGATATGAAACTGCAGTTAGCAACCGGATCTCCGGAAAAACTTATAGAGCAGTTGAAGCATACGAAAAACACGGGCATTTATTTTTTGGATATTGATTTAAACGCGGATAAAGATGGTTTTATGCTTGCGAATGAAATTCGGGAATATGATTCCAGAGGCTTTATCGTGTTTATAACCTCCCATTCGGAAATGTCCCCCTTAACCTTTCAGTATAAGGTTGAAGCATTGGATTTTATATTAAAAGAGGACGTACAGCAATGGAAGAACCGGATTTGCGAATGTTTGGAGAATATAACGCAAAAATACAGCAGGATAACGCGGGGCAGCGGAAAAACGATCACCATCGCAAAAGGCGGGCGTAAGCTTACATTAGCGTATGATGATATCTTATATTTTGAAACATCTGTGAACGAACATAAGCTTATCGCACATACGGAAAATAAAAGTATAGAGTTTTTCGGCAAGGTGAAATGCATAGAGGAGGAGGTAGGAGAGGATTTTATCCGCTGTCACAGGGCGTATCTGGTAAATAAGAAGAATATAAAGGAAGTAAACTATGCAGATAAGTCTATTTTGATGAAGAACGGGATATGCTGCCCAATTTCACACAGAATGCTCCGGCAGGTAAAAAATAGTATTTAGGATACGTTTAAGTAAGAAAATCCCCCTTTTAGGAAAAAATGAACCCAAAATGAAATAATGCGGTAAAGTTATATTATCAAATATACTTTAGGAGGGATTTACGATGAGCAACTTAAAGAGTAAGGGTATCACTATGTTGTGTGCAATAGGCAGGTTTGGAGTGGGTAAGTCGCTTACCTTGGGAATGTATGACATCCCGGTTCCGCAGGAAATGAAAAAATATGCGAAAAAAACTGCGAAAAAAACAGCCAAAAAAACATTGCGCATATTCGGCGCAATCGCAATGGCATTATCGATCGTGTTCTTGTCGGCGGGTCAAAGTACGGTATTTGCGGCGTCAAGCGCGGGTACATCGTCTGGGACAAAGCCAAGCTACGGGATCGTATCGACTTCCGGCAGCAACTTGAATGTCCGGCAGAGTCCGGTGCCGGGTGCAGAAATCGTAGGCTCCCTGGCAAACAGCAGCTACGTCATGATCACAGGGGAATACGGAAGTTATTACAGGGTAGTGTATGACACAAGCGGAAGCGTTGGATACGTAGCGTCTTCCTATGTGACATTTATATCCACAAGCTTTTATCTTCAGGTCAACGATATTTCCGGCAATTTGAATATGCGCGCATCTGCAAGTACAAGCGCAGCTGTTGTTGCATCGTTACCGGGAAACACTTATCTGGCGTATGTGTCAGCACCGTCCACAACCTGGTACCGGGGCGTGTATGGAAATGTGAACGGCTATGTATCTTCAAGTTATGTCACGAGATATAATTGGACGTAGTTAAAAAATGCGGCTTCAGCCTGTATGGAATGATACGGAAATGTATCATCTGTGCAGGCTGAGTTTTATAAAAGCATATGAAAAACGAAAAGGACGGTGTGGGATTATGAAAAAGAGATTATCAACGGCAGTTTCATTACTGCTGGCTTCCGTTTTGTTTCTGACATCATGCAGCAGCGGAGGCGGTGAGACATCGGAAAAGCAGAAGGAAGAGGAGATTTCATGGCAGGATACGCATGTCTCGCTTGGAAATCTCTACGACGGGGTTACGGTCAGGGACGGCGTGATCTATGGGTATTGTGAGAATGAGAATGGAACAAAGGTAGTTTCGCAGGATCTGCAGTCCGGGGAGGTTCTGCAGACCGTTGAGATAGAGGATGTGTCAAATGTACAGAACATAGCGGCGGATGCGAAGGGGAATATTTATCTGGTGGAGGTTCAGCAGCCGAGACAATGGGTATTTGAAGGGTTTATATGGAAAATCGATACGCAGGGACAGGTCAGTTCCATCGGGGATCTGGAGCTGGAGGATATGGAAGAGGCAATTGAATCGGATACTGTACCAAAGGGGATTTTTATAGATGATGGAGGGAATTATTATCTATGGTACGAGGTGGGCATCCCTGCCAGAATCTTTTTTGGCATGGATGAAATAGAGCGGGAGTACGGGTCTGTTTTATACACATTGACAGACCGTATCTATGTAAAGGATGCGGATCTGAATGCGCTCTTTTATGAACAGATTCCTGAATCAGAGGGATACAGGCTTTTGTCCTTCTTCTTTGATGAAGGAGGCAGTCCGGTCATTCTGGCAAAGGATCCCGATGGCGTGTATATTGAGGAGCTTAGCGTGGAGCAGGGCGGCGTGGTTTTTGAGCAGCGGCTGGACGGATTTGATGCGGATAATCTGGACGGGCCGATGGCATTCACGGAGGACGGATTCCTCTTCTGCAAGGGGAATGAGCTTTACCGCTACTACTATGAAACGGAGGAGCAGGAGCTATTGTTCAATCTGTCCTCCTACGGCGTGCTGGCGGACAACGTGCTGTACCTCGGGATAGAGGACGGCGTGATACAGGTCGTGGACAATTACGGAGGGGAGACGGAATACAGCACCTTTGTCTACGGCGTGAGCGAAAAGGAGACGCTCACGTTTGGCTTGATCCTGCCGACGGAAGAGATCGAGGCGTTTGTGGCGGGCTTCAACCGCTCCAGCGATGAGGTGCGCATCGAGCTTGCCGTATACGACGGCGCAGGGGAGGATTATGCTGCGAACCTCGAACAGCTCAAGATGGATATTGTCAGCGGGGAAGCGCCGGATATCATGGATGTTTCCGAGATCGACCTTAGCATGTTTTCAGGGAAGGGAGCGTTTGCGGACCTCTATGAGCTGATGGAAGCGGATGAGAGCTTTGATAAGGACATGCTGGTAAGCTCCGCGGCGGAAGCCTTTGAGGAGAACGGCCATCTGTACAGCCTCGGATATGCGTTCCAGCTCTATTCCATCTGGGGAGCGGAGAGCGTGGTGCAGGGAAGGAGCGGAATCAGCGCGGATGAGCTGGCAAAGGTGTTTGAGGAGAACGGGAAGAATGCGAACGCCCTCTACGGGGTGGCGGCGGATGAACCGCTGCTGACCATGCTGTGCGCATTTGCGATGGACTCGCTCATCGACTGGGAGAATGCGGAGTGCAGCCTGTCGGGGGACTACATGGGTACCATTCTTGATTTTGCCAAGGGTTACGGTGTCGGATATACGGGGACGGGAATCAGCGAGGGCATCGCGTCCGGGGATATCCTGCTTACGGCGGGGGTCATCGACAGCGTGGCGGATTACCAGCTCCAGGACCAGCTATACGGGGGAGTATCGTTTATCGGCTACCCGACGGAGAGCGGCTCCGGAACGGCGGTGGGCTACCGTGGAACGGAGCTTGCGGTCAGCGCGGAGAGCAGCAATCAGGAGGCAGCGTGGGAATTCGTGAAATACTGCGTGGAGAACGGATACAGCGGAGAGGGCTTCCCGATGCTGAAGACACAGTTTGAGGAGGCAATGCAGAAAGCGATGACGCCGGAGTATACGACGGCCGTGGACGGGGACGGCGAGACGGAGGAGGTTCCGAAAGAAAGTCTGTATGACGGGGATTCGGGCTATCTGTTAGTGTACGCGGCAAGCCGGTCGGACGTGGAGGCGGTGGAAGCGCTGGTGGAGAGCGCGGATACCAGACACCAGTACAACACCGCGCTTCAGGAGATCATCGACGAGGAGGCGGAAACATACTTTAGCGGGCAGAGCAGCCTGAATGACACGGTGGAGCGCATACAGGAGCGGATAACGATCTATCTGCAGGAGCAGATGTAAGGAACGCGGACAGAATTATATATAAGTGAAAAAGATGACCAGGTAGTTCAGCCTGTATGGAATGATACGGAAATGTATCATCCGTATAGGCTGAGTTTTATAAAAGCATATGAAAAGGACGGTGAGGGATTATGAAAAAGAGATTATCAGCGGCAGCTTCGATACTGCTGGCCTCCGTTTTGTTTCTGACGTCGTGCAGCGGCGGAGGCGGGGGAACATCGGGGAAGCAGAAGGAAGAGGAGATTTCCTGGCAGGATACGCACGTCTCGCTTGGAGACCTCTATGACGGGGTTACGGTCAGGGACGGCGTGATCTATGGGTATTGTGAGAATGAGAATGGAATAAAAGTGATTTCACAGGATTTGCAGTCCGGGGAGGTTCTGCAGACCGTTGAGCTAGAAGATGCGTCAAATGTACAGAACATAGCGGCGGACGAGGAGGGGAATATTTATCTGCTGGAACTGTCGGAGGATGGATTTGATGGAATATTTTGGAAAATAGATATTCAGGGGCAGATTATGACCATTGACGATATTGTGCTAGAGGGTTATAATACAAAATTTTCGTGTGCTCCAAAAAATATCTATGTGGATGAAGGAGGATATTTCTATCTATGGTTTAAAATGACGATTCCGGTCGAAGATTTTGACAGCTATTATCTGGAGTTTTTTGATAATGCAGGGTTAGATGTAAATGAGTTTACTGCGACGGCAGTAGATCGAATTTATGTGAAGAATAGTCAGTTAGATACCGTGTTTTATGAAGATGTCATAGATGCCTGCGGTTCGCAGATGCTTTCTTTCTTCTTCAATGAAGGCGGAAATCCGGTCATTCTGGCAAAGGATACCGAAGGTGTCTATACTAAGGAGCTTAGCGTGGAGCAGGGAGGAGTGGTTTTTGAGCAGCGGGTGGATGGGATCAGCTCGACCGGGCTGGACGGGCCGATGGCATTCACGGAGGACGGATTCCTCTTCTGCAAGGGGAACGAGCTTTACCGCTACTACTATGAAACGGAGGAGCAGGAGCTATTGTTCAATCTGTCCTCCTACGGCGTGCTGGCGGACAACGTGCTGTACCTCGGGATAGAGGACGGCGTGATACAGGTCGTGGACAATTACGGAGGGGAGACGGAATACAGCACCTTTGTCTACGGCGTGAGCGAAAAGGAGACGCTCACGTTTGGCTTGATCCTGCCGACGGAAGAGATCGAGGCGTTTGTGGCGGGCTTCAACCGCTCCAGCGATGAGGTGCGCATCGAGCTTGCCGTATACGACGGCGCAGGGGAGGATTATGCTGCGAACCTCGAACAGCTCAAGATGGATATTGTCAGCGGGGAAGCGCCGGATATCATGGATGTTTCCGAGATCGACCTTAGCATGTTTTCAGGGAAGGGAGCGTTTGCGGACCTCTATGAGCTGATGGAAGCGGATGAGAGCTTTGATAAGGACATGCTGGTAAGCTCCGCGGCGGAAGCCTTTGAGGAGAACGGCCATCTGTACAGCCTCGGATATGCGTTCCAGCTCTATTCCATCTGGGGAGCGGAGAGCGTGGTGCAGGGAAGGAGCGGAATCAGCGCGGATGAGCTGGCAAAGGTGTTTGAGGAGAACGGGAAGAATGCGAACGCCCTCTACGGGGTGGCGGCGGATGAACCGCTGCTGACCATGCTGTGCGCATTTGCGATGGACTCGTTCATCGACTGGGAGAATGCAAAGTGCAGCCTGTCGGGGGACTACATGGGGACGATGCTTGATTTTGCCAAGGGTTACGGCACCGGATATACGGGAACGGGAGTCAGTGAGGGCATTGCGTCCGGGGATATCCTGCTTACGGCAGGGATCATCGACAGCGTGGCGGATTACCAGCTCCAGAACGAGCTTTACGGGGGCGTATCGTTTATCGGATACCCGACGGAGAGCGGCTCCGGGACGGCGGTGAGCTACCGTGGGACGGAACTTGCGGTTAGCGCGGAGAGCAGCAATCAGGAGGCAGCATGGGAATTCGTGAAATACTGCGTGGAGAACGGATACAGCGGAGAGGGCTTCCCGATACTGAAGACGCAGTTTGAGGAGGCAATGCAGGAAGCGATGACGCCGGAGTACACGACGGCCGTGGACGCGGACGGCGAGACGGAGGAGGTTCCGAAGGGAAGCCTGTATGACGGGGATTCGGGCTATCTGTTTGTGTACGCGGCAAGCCAGTCGGACGTGGAGGCGGTGGAAGCGCTGGTAGAGAGCGCGGACACAAGACACCAGTACAACACCGCGCTCCAGGAGATCATCGATGAGGAGGCGGAATCGTATTTCAGCGGGCAGAGCAGCCTGAATGACACGGTGGAGAACATACAGGAGCGGATAACCATCTATCTGCAGGAGCAGATGTGAGGAACGCGGACAGAATTATATATACAAAAACACCTGTTCTAATGTTATAATTGTTCTGCAAGGCGGGATAATATAAATAACGGGACAGGTGATTTTTTATGGAGCAAAGAGTGTACCTATGTATAGACTTAAAATGCTTTTATGCCTCTGTGGAGTGTGTGGAGCGCCGGCTTGATCCGATGACCACAAATCTGGTGGTTGCAGATCCGGAAAGAGGCGATAAAACCATATGCCTTGCAATTTCTCCGTCTATGAAGGCGCTGGGGATCAAAAACCGCTGCAGGGTATATCAGATACCGAAAAATGTGGAGTATGTTATGGCGACGCCGCGGATGAAGCTTTATATTCAGTATTCCGCGGATATCTATTCCATTTACTTAAAATACATTGCAAAAGAGGACATCCATGTGTATTCCATTGACGAAGCATTTCTGGATGTTACGAATTATCTTTTCCTGTACCATCTTACGGCAAAGGAGCTCGCGGTCAGGATCATGGAAGATATCAAGAGAAATACAGGACTTACGGCAGCTGCCGGGATAGGCACCAATCTGTATCTTGCCAAGATTGCGCTGGATATCACGGCAAAGCATGTTGAGGACAATATCGGATATCTGGATGAGGAGTTGTACCAAAAAACTTTATGGGATCACAAACCGCTCAAGGATTTTTGGCGGGTGGGGGCAGGAACCGTAAAACGTCTGGAAAGCCTGGGAATCACGACAATGGGAGATATTGCCCGTGCAGAGGAAGATATGCTTTACCGCATGTTTGGGGTAGATGCGGAGCTGTTGATCGACCATGCGTGGGGACGGGAGAGCGCCAGGATGGAGGATATAAAGGCATATAAGCCGAAAAACAGTTCCATATCCAGCGGTCAGGTACTGGCGAGGGATTATTCCTTCGAGGAGTGCAGGCTGATCGTAAAGGAGATGACAGACGCCCTGTGTCTGGATATGGAGGACAAGGGACTGGTGACGCAGTCCCTTTCCCTGATGATCGGATATTCCTATGGGCTTGGGTTAAAGCCCGCGGTTGGAACGGTCTCCTTGAATGTAACGACCTGCTCCTACCGGGTGATCCTGCCCCGTGTGATGGAATTATACGAACGTATCGTATGGAAAGACAAACCGATCCGCAGGATCAGCGTGACCTGTAATGGCGTTGCAGATGAAGTGTATGAACAGTATGACCTTTTTACCGATCATGCAAAGATTGAGCGCGATAGGAAAATGCAGAGGGCGGCTCTTGAGATCAAGAGAAAGTATGGGGAAAATGCCCTGATCAGGGGGATGGATTTACAGGAGGCTGGGACTGCCATTGAGCGAAACCGGCAGATAGGAGGACATAAGAGCGGTGAATAGTACACGTCCGAAAATGGACCGGGAAAACAGGGCAAAGCAGTTTATGCCCTTTGATGCATTGAAGGGCTTTCGGGAGGAACTTAGGGAGAGGGAGCGGATCACCGTATCCAAAAGAATTCTCTCGGAGGAGCATAAGGAAGAACTGGATCTTAAATTGCGGCAGATCCGCAGAATGGATATGATTACGGTAGAGTATTTTCAGGATGGCGAATATGTACAGCTTTCCGGCGTTGTATCAGGAATCGATGCAGGCGGCAGAAAGTTAAAGATCGTGAATACAAGTATTTCATTTGATGATATATCCGATCTGCGGGGAGATAATTTCGAAACATAGGAATTGACAAAAGATACCTGAACGCTTATATTAAAATAGTGAGTGAAACAGGGTATGTTTTGCAGAGCGAATTATTGATTGAGTTGAGAACTCAAATTTTATAAGTTGATTACTTTATAATCATTACTAAGGCAAGTCATCTTGTGAAACGGTCAATAAGAGTAGCAGATATTTTGTAGATAATACTCTGAGCTATTTTGAAAACTATTTTTCAGTATCGTTAACAAAACAAGTGGTCTTTCCGCTTGTTTTTTTGTCTTATAGGAATTGGTTTCTAATGAGATAAACGCTTCGGGCAGGATGCACATGGAGGAATAAAGGGTGAATTTGGAAGAACAGAAAATAGCGCCGATCTATGAGGCATTGGAACGCTTCCGGAAAATGCGCGTGGTGCCTTTTGACGTACCGGGGCATAAGCGCGGGCGGGGAAACCCGGAACTGAAAGAACTGCTTGGAGAAAAGTGTGTGGGGCTTGATGTGAATTCCATGAAGCCGCTGGATAATCTGGGGCATCCGGTATCGGTCATCCGCAGGGCGGAGGAACTTACCGCGGATGCATTTGGCGCAGCGCACGCGTTTCTGATGGTGAACGGTACCACAAGCTCCGTACAGAGCATGATCCTGTCCGTATGCAAGGCAGGGGACAAGATCATTCTGCCGAGAAATGTACACAAAAGCGTTATCAACGCCCTGGTACTCTGCGGAGGTATCCCGGTGTATGTAAATGCCAAGGTAAATCCGAAGATCGGGATCGCTATGGGCGTTGAAGTGGAAGAGATGAGAAGGGTAATGGATGAAAATCCGGACGCGAAGGCGGTGTTTATCAATAATCCCACCTACTATGGAATCTGTTCCAATATACGTGAGATCGTAAAGCTGGCCCATGAGCGGAATATGAAGGTGCTGGCGGATGAAGCCCATGGAACGCACCTGTATTTCGGGGAGGATCTTCCGGTATCGGGAATTGCCGCAGGCGCGGATCTGGCGGCAGTTTCCATGCATAAATCGGGCGGAAGCCTGACCCAGAGCTCTATCCTTTTGTGCGGACCGGATATGGATGCGGAGTATATCCGGCAGATCATTAATCTGACGCAGACAACCAGCGCGTCCTATCTGCTGTTGTCCAGTCTTGACATTTCCAGAAGAAACCTGGCGTTGAGAGGAAGAGAGTCCTTCAAAAAAGTAACCCGGATGGCGGAATATGCCAGAAGTGAGATCAACGGCATCGGCGGCTACTATGCCTATGGGAAGGATCTGATCGACGGGGACAGCGTATTTGATTATGACGTCACAAAGCTTTCAATCTATACGCAGTGGATCGGGCTGACCGGAATAGAGGTCTATGATCTTTTGCGGGATGAGTATGATATCCAGATCGAATTCGGGGATATCGGCAATATACTGGCTTACATTTCCATCGGAGACAGAATTCAGGACATTGAGCGCTTGGTGGGAGCTTTGGAGGATATCAAGCATGTATATGAAAGAGATTCCTCGGATCTTTACTGCGGAGATTTTATCATGCCGGAGGAAGTTCTGACGCCTCAGAATGCTTTTTATGCGGAAAAGAAGCAACTCCCCATCCGGGAGACAGCGGGAGCTGTCTGCGCGGAGCTTGTCATGTGTTATCCCCCGGGAATTCCCATCCTTACACCGGGAGAGCGGATTACGGAGGAGATCATTGAATATATTTTGTACGCAAAAGAAAAAGGATGTTCCGTGCAGGGGACGATGGATCCGGCGGTGGAATATCTGAATGTGATCGTGTAGGAGGTAGAACATGGATATCTGGTTTTCACAGATGGACACGGAAAACGTCAAGACAAGTATCAGGGTGGATAAGCAGCTGTTCAGCGCAACCAGCGAATATCAGAGGATTGATGTTTTTGAATCGAAGGAATTCGGAAAAATGATCGTTCTCGACGGGGAGATCATTTTCTCGGAAGCAGACGAATTTATATACAACGAAATGGTTGTACATGTGCCGATGGCAGTCCATCCTGACGTTAAAAAGGTGCTGATCATCGGAGGGGGAGACGGCGGAGTAGCCAGAGCTTGTATTGAGTATCCGGAGATCGAGACGATCGACGTGGTAGAGCCGGATGAAATGTTTGTAAGGGTCAGCCGGGAATTTTTCCCTGAGACCGCAAAGGGATTTGACGATGCAAGGGTTAAGATCACCAATGTGGACGGTCTGAGATTCCTAAGGGGCTGCGAGAATTATTATGATCTGATCATCAACGATTCCACCGATCCCTTCGGGCACACGGAGGGGCTTTTTACCAAAGAGTTCTATGGAAAATGCTTCCGGGCGCTCAAGGAGGACGGAATTATGGTCTATCAGCATGGGAGCCCGTTTTACGATGAAGATGAAGCGGCTTTTCGTGCCATGCATAGAAAGGTATACCGGAGCTTTCCCATCAGCCGTGTCTATCAGGCAAGTATTCCGACCTGTCCGGCGGGATACTGGATGTTTGGATTTGCCTCGAAAAAGTATCATCCTCTCGATGACTTTGATCCGGATAGGTGGAGCCAAAGAGGGATCAAGACCTGGTATTACACGACGCACCTTCACCGGGGGGCGTTTATGCTTCCGAAATACGTGGAAGATTTATTAAAAGAGGAGGAAAACAGATAATGAGCAGATTGATGATTATCGGATGCGGCGGAGTTGCATCCGTTGCCATTCGCAAATGCTGTCAGAACAGCGAAGTTTTTGAGGAGATCATGATCGCGAGCCGCACCCGGTCCAAATGCGACGCGCTGAAGGAAAAACTTGAGCCGACGACAAAGACAAAGATCACCACGGCGCAGGTGGATGCGGATCACGTAGACGAACTGACGGAGCTGATCCGTTCCTACCGGCCGGATGCCGTGCTGAATGTGGCTCTTCCCTATCAGGATCTTACGATCATGGATGCCTGTCTTGCGGCCGGGGTTCACTATATTGATACGGCAAACTATGAGGCGGAGGATACCGATGACCCCAAGTGGCGTGCCGTCTATGAGGAACGCTGCGAGAGACTGGGTTTTTCGGCATATTTTGATTATTCCTGGCAATGGGCGTATCAGGAGCGCTTTGAGAAGGCGGGGCTGACCGCGCTTCTTGGAACAGGATTCGATCCGGGTGTTACCAGCGTATTTACGGCCTATGCCCAAAAGCATTATTTCGATGAGATCCATACCATTGATATCCTCGACTGCAATGGTGGGGATCACGGGTATCCTTTTGCGACGAACTTTAACCCGGAGATCAACCTAAGAGAGGTGTCCGCGCCGGGCTCCTATTGGGATGCGGGCAGATGGGTGGAGATCCCGCCGATGAGCATTAAGAGAGAGTACGACTTTGAGGGCGTGGGGAAAAAGGATATGTACCTGCTCCATCATGAGGAGATCGAGGCGTTGGCGAAGAATATTCCGGGCGTAAAACGAATCCGGTTTTTTATGACCTTCGGGCAGAGCTATTTAACGCATATGAAGTGTCTTGAAAACGTGGGTATGCTATCGACAACCCCCGTAGAATTCAACGGGCAGTCCATCGTGCCGATCCAGTTCCTAAAGGCGCTGCTTCCGGATCCGGCATCTTTAGGGTCAAGAACTGTCGGAAAGACGAATATCGGGTGTATTTTTACGGGCGTAAAGGACGGAAAGGAAAAGAGCCTGTACATCTACAATGTGTGCGACCATCAGGAGTGCTACCGGGAGGTGGAATCCCAGGCGATTTCCTACACTACCGGGGTTCCGGCGATGATCGGGGCAATGCTTGTGGTTTCCGGTATCTGGAAGAAACCGGGCGTATTTACAACGGACGAATTTGATCCGGATCCGTACATGGAGGCGCTGAACCGTTTCGGGCTTCCGTGGGTGATCGAAGAAAATCCGGTTCTTGTCCCATAGGAAATGGCTTTGCGCTTTTGATAAGCCGTCCGGTTTTGCGGGCGGAAAATGAGATAGGAATGGAAGAATATGAGAATAGATGAGATTCCCACCCCGGCCTATGTACTGGATGAAGGGAAGCTGATTCACAATCTGGAAATATTAAAAAGTGTTCAGGATCGAACCGGATGTAAGATTTTGCTGGCGCAAAAGGCCTTCTCCATGTTCTGCGAATATCCGCTGATTGGAAATTATCTGGAAGGGACAACCGCCAGCGGGCTTTATGAGGCGAGGCTGGGCAGAGAGGAAATGGGAAAGGAAAATCACATTTTTTCACCTGCATACCGGGAATCGGAAATAGATGAGATTGCGGACATCTGCGATCATGTGGTGTTCAATTCCTTCTCCCAGCTTGCCAGATATAGGGAGCGCTGCCGGGGAAAGGCGGAAATCGGGCTGAGGATCAATCCGGAATGTTCTACACAGAAGGATCATGCGATCTACGATCCGTGTGCGCCCGGTTCAAGGCTTGGCATAACGGCGGCACGGCTTGAGGAGGAAGTACGGAATGCTCCACAGGTTCTTGAGGGGGTAAAGGGACTTCACTTCCATACCCTCTGTGAACAGAATGCGGATGATTTAGAGACGACGCTTGGGGCAGTAGAAGAGAAATTCGGAAAGTATTTAAAGCAGTTGAAATGGCTGAACATGGGCGGAGGACACCACATCACCAGAGAGGATTACGACGTGGAGCTGCTGGTAAAGTGTATCTGCCATATGAAGGAAACCTATGATCTTCAAATCTATCTGGAGCCGGGGGAGGCGGCAGCGCTGAATGCAGGCTATCTGGTGACAGAGGTTATGGATATTGTTGAGAATGGGATAAAAACGCTGATTCTGGATGCTTCCGCGGCGTGCCACATGCCGGATGTGCTGGAAATGCCCTACCGTCCGCCGCTGAAGGACAGCGGCAGGCCGGGGGAAAAGGCATATACCTACCGCCTGTCCTCCTGTACCTGTCTTGCGGGGGACGTTATCGGGGACTACTCCTTCGACCGGAAGCTTCTGCCCGGCGACAGGCTGTATTTTCAGGATATGGCGATCTACTCCATGGTGAAAAACAATACGTTTAACGGAATCGGCCTCCCGGCTATCGCAGTTATGGATGAACGGGGAGAGTGCCGGATAATCCGGCAGTTTTCCTACGCGGATTTTAAAGAGAGGTTATCATAACAGATGGAACGACAAAAAACAGTATCCATGCCGGAGGGAAACGCCGTTTTCCGGGGATATCGGATGCCCGGGGAATACGAACCCCATGAGGGCTGTGTGATGATCTGGCCGGTTCGCCCCGGCTCATGGCCCTACGGTGCGAGGGAAGCGCAGCAGACGTTTGTAGAGATCGCCAGAGCCATTGCGGAGAGCGAAGCGGTCTGGATGTTGGCGGCGCCCCGGGATGCAGACAAGGTGCGGGAAATTTTTAATGACATTCCAAACATCCGGGTGCTGGAAATTGAGACAGACGACGCATGGGCGAGAGATGTGGCGCCTACCTGCGTTGTAAGCGATATGGGAACGGTCATGGGGATTGACTGGCAGTTCAACGCATGGGGCGGAAATTATGACGGGCTTTATGCTCATTGGGAGAGGGATAATCTTGCGGCGTCCCGGATATGTAAAGCGCTGGGGATCGGGTGCATCGATGCACAGCACTTCGTTCTGGAGGGTGGCTCGATCCATTCCGATGGAGAAGGAACCCTGCTGGTTACGGAAGCGTGTCTGTTGAGCAGGGGCAGAAATCCGAAGATGAGCAGGCAGGAGATCGAGGAAACGCTGAAACGATACCTTGGAGCAGAGAAAGTAATCTGGCTGCCAAGGGGAATCTATCAGGATGAGACGAATGAGCATGTGGATAACGTCTGCGCCTTTGTCCGGCCGGGGGAAGTGGTTCTTGCATGGGCGGAGGATGAAAACGACCCGCAGTATGAGCTTAGCAGCGCTTCTCTAAAGGTTCTGGAAGAAGAAAGGGATGCGAGGGGAAGAAAGCTATTGATCCATAAGCTGCCGATACCGGAAAAGCCGGTGTGCATCACTAAGGAGGAGCTTGAGGGCTTTCGGTTTGAAGAGGGAGAAGACGTGCGCTGCGCAGGGGAGAGGCTTGCGGCAAGCTATGTCAATTTTTATATCGCAAACGGAGGCGTCCTTGTTCCGCAGTTCGGGGATCAAAATGACGAACGGGCGGTTGAAATCTTAAGGGGACTTTTTCCGGAGCGCAGGATCGTTCCGGTTTACGCCCGGCCGGTAATTGTGGGCGGAGGCAATATTCATTGTATTACCCAGCAGATTCCGGCGGGGACAAGATCCGCGAAGGAAACGGAAAAATTTGGTGATTCAGGGGTGGCAGAATGAGAGAAGTGACGATTGCGGCAGTACAAATGCAATGTGGTACTGTGGTAGAGGAAAATATAGAGAAAGCGGACCGGATGGTTCGAAAAGCGGCAGAACAGGGGGCAAACGTCATTCTTCTCCCGGAGTTGTTTGAGCGGCAGTATTTCTGTCAGGAGCGCAGATATGAATACTATGCCTTTGCGAAGCCGGTTCCGGAAAATGAAGCCGTATGCCATTTCCGGCAGACTGCAAAAGAGCTGGGGGTGGTGCTTCCGATCAGCTTTTATGAGAAGGACGGCTGCTCACTATATAACAGCGCAGCCATGATCGATGCGGATGGAGAGCTGATGGGGGTATACCGGAAGACTCACATCCCGGATGACCATTATTATCAGGAAAAATTCTATTTTACTCCGGGCAATACGGGATTTCGCGTCTGGGACACCCGGTTTGGAAAGATCGGCGTGGGGATCTGCTGGGATCAATGGTTTCCCGAAACCGCAAGGTGCCTTGCCCTTAGCGGCGCGGAGATGATCCTGTATCCGACGGCGATCGGCAGCGAGCCGATTTTAGACTGCGACAGCATGCCCCATTGGCGCAGATGTATGCAGGGACATGCGGGCAGTAATCTGGTTCCCGTGGCGGCCGCCAACCGGATCGGTCTTGAGACCGTAACGCCGGAGGAGGCAAACGGAGGACAGCAATCGTCGCTGCTGTTTTACGGATCTTCGTTTATTGCGGATGAGACCGGGGAACTGAAGGCCTCTGCCTCCAGAGACAAGGAGGAGATTCTTTTGGTGTCGTTTGATCTGGACGAGGTGGAGGAGAAGCGTATGAGCTGGGGAATCTTCCGCGACCGCAGACCGCATTGCTATGATTTGATGGCTTTTAAATAAGTAAGTAGCCGTTAAAGAATGTACTCAGACGGTGGAAGAGCTATATTTCCAGAGGCTGACGGACAACTGAAAATGGGCATAAAACAGGGGCTTCCGGCGGAGCGAAACCGCTGAAAGCCCTTGTTTAGTGGAGCGAATCTGTTTTCGGGAAGGAATACGGCAAACTGGAGGAAGAGGTTTAAAATTATGGAATATATGACATGATATATAGAAAGAGTGAAAATGCCGGTATTTCCAACCTCGATGCAGGCCGGATGGTTGAGCTTGCAAGCTTCAGTCGGTCTGTGATTTGGATTTTGAAATTAATCATAATGTAACGATTGATATTACAACAAGGCTGTGATATAACCAAATTGTAATCAAAAAAGTTACAACAGTATCTTGCCACGGTAAGCCTTGATGGAAAGGCCGTATTTGTGGATGACAAGGCGATCAAGGAGGAAGCGCTTTTAAACCCGATCGTAAAGAACAATGATCAGACGGCAGATAATCCGACGTTTGAAGTGTTCTACCTTGAGGATGCCCACGGGGTGATCGCAGATTTTTCAGGCAATCCAGATTAAAGTGGGAATTTCTTACTTTCTCACTTATAGAATATTCACTTTTTAGGGATTATGCAACGGGTAAGAAAAAATTTACAAAAAAAGCGAAGGCAGTCGCATATCCGCAGATACAGCTGCAAAATATCCGGGAAAGGCGGGACATATGGAAAAAGTCTTTATTCAGATAGAAAGCAATATTGATGGGGAGACTGTAATGTCTACGGCAGAGGGGGAATACCGGTTTAAGGACGGAAAACATTGGATCGTTTATACGGGAAATGTGGTGACAAAAAACGGTATCATCGCGGATGAGAGCCAAGTCGTCATACAGCTGGAATATTCGATGTCCTGCCGGGCAGCGGTAAATGATGCCGCGGTCAGGATTCAGGTAAGAAAGAAATAGGGGAGAGCAGGGACATCCGTCTGCATTTCCCTTATAAATATTTTGAGATAAATTCGTCAACGGGCAGATAAAAATCATCATACCGCTCCCGAATTTCATCATCTGTCCAGTCCCACCATTTTATTTTGTTTAGTGCGTCAATCTGTTCCGGCGAGTATCTGTAACGGATAATTTTTGCCGGAACGCCTGCCACAACCGCATAATCCGGCACATCCCTGGTAATGACTGCGCCTGCGCCCGCGATTACACCGTTTCCGATATTTACCCCGTCGATGATAATTACATTTCTCCCAAGCCATACATCATTGCCGATTTTGGTTCTTTTTCGTTTTTTGACAATATCCTTAGGCTGAACGCCTTCTATATACCATTTAGCATCGCTAAAATTAGTATAAGCCGAAATCCCTTCATAGGTTTGATCTGCATATATCATAGGATGCGTGGTAAGAAATTGCATTTCATGATTTGGAACTACAACACTTCCCAGTACAAAGCTGCAAAATGAACCGATAGATTCTATCAAAACATCATTGTGGCATATAGGACCATAGTTATACCGCCCGATCTTTGTTTTCGGCAGCGGAAATATAAAAGTTTTCATACACGCCAGTTCTTCTATATGGCTCTCTTTAAAGTAACGCAGCGCATTGCCTTTTAATGTTATGTAAAGTTCGCGATTGGTCGATGCTAAAATCAAAACATATTCCGAGCAGTCAATCTCCTCCAAGAACGCAAGCGGCTTTACATTCGCATTATATTTGCAAAGTTTTTCATCAATTAGATATGCCTCTGTTATTCCGTAAGAGATATTCAATATCTCCTTTACCCTCGTTCCCACATCGCCAAATGGATAAATAATAAACCTTGAATTGCCATGTTCCAGTTGATTTTCAATGCAGTTTCTTATTTGTATAAAAATAGAGTCCATGACTACACCCTTTCTGCTGTTTCAAAGCATGGAGCTTTTTGGAATTTTCCATACCGGCCAAGTATAACATATTATAACAATAAATGATGTGTTTTCAAATAAAAAATTGGAAAATATGCACATTTTATAACGATTTTTTTAAGTCTAAAATTTGTTTGACTATACAATCGTAAAGAAGGCTGATTGATTGCAGCGTTTATCCATGATAAAATGAGCGAAGCGAATGATATCACGCGCGAATGCGCATAGAACATGCAAAGAATGGGAAAGCGTGATTTATGAGGGGAAAGACATTATATGTATCGGATCTGGATGGAACCTTATTGCGAAGCGATGAGACAATATCGGAGCGCACCAGCGGGACGATCAATAAATTGACCGGGCAGGGCTTATTGTTTTCATACGCGACAGCGCGCTCCATACATACGGCAAAGAAAGTGACGCAGGGGTTAGATGCAAAAATCCCGCTTATTGTATATAACGGCGCATTCATCGACGGGGTGGAGAGGTTTTCCTATATAGAGGGGAAAAGTTCCAAGGAAATCTTGGATTTTGCCGCAACAAGAAACGATAGCAGAAAAAATCCGGTATTGAATGAAGCCGATTTGATAGACGGAGACTGCTTTTATATCACATGCATTGACACGCCGGAAAAATTGTTTCCATTTTATGAAAAATACAGAGAGCAATATCATTGTGTGTATCAGAAGGATATTTACTCTAAAGAGCAATGGCTGGAGATCATGCCGCAGACAACTACCAAGGCAAATGCGATAAGGAAGTTAAAATCCCTGTTAAACTGCGATCGCGTCGTAGTATTTGGGGATGGGATTAATGATCTGGAAATGTTTGGATTGGCGGATGAGAGTTATGCGGTTGCCAATGCGTCAGAGAAACTTAAGGCTGTTGCAACGGGGGTCATCGGGGCAAATGACGACGATGGAGTCGCGGGGTGGCTTGAGGAGAAATTCAGGTGAGGGACGGGAGTATGACAAATAGAGAAATATTGCAGATTGCCATGGAGCAGTCCGCATTGGATATCAATTGTAAAGCGTCGGATTTTTTGCGCGGGGAGAATGTGATCGTACAGTCCGGAGTGGGGTGCCATGCCAGAAAATATTATAAGGAGCCGATTGCCTGTAATCTGGTTTCCTACGGGAACAATATTGTGGCATCCGTCCGGGAGGAATACCGGGCGATCGTCACGGAATATATCGGAAAGTTTGCGTTCTATCATTGCTTTGAAACTCCGAATATGCATTGGCTGAACGACCGGTTGTCGGAGCTGGGGCAGAGGGTATGCTTTATGGCGGAATACTATTTGCCGGATGTGGCGAAATTACATGAGCTGCCCTGCGGCTATGAGCAGAGGGTTTTGGAAGCAGCGGAGCTTTCCGGTTTATATCTGCCGGAGTGGAGCAATGCCTTATGTGAGGACAGAAAGGAGCTGGATGTTCTCGGCATAGGCGCATACGATGGAGAAAAACTGATCGGACTTGCCGGCTGCTCCGCAGACTGCGATACCATGTGGCAGATTGGCGTGGACGTGCTGCCGGAGTACCGGAGACAGGGGATCGCGGCGTCGCTTACAAGCGCTTTGGCAGGAGAGATACTGAAGCGGGGAAAGGTGCCGTTTTACTGTTCGGCATGGTCGAATATCCGGTCTGCCCGCAATGCGGTGAAAAGCGGATTTATCCCTGCATGGGTGGAGATGACGGCAAAGCCGGGGCATATAGTGGATGAGATGAATAGATAAGGTTTCCTGCGCGGAAAATTGTTGAAATGATATGACAAATATTGTATTATATTAGATATTTATTAAGAGGTTAGATTTATGTTCTGGAAAATGACAAATCTACAACTGAAGAAAGGCTATATTTTTTCCCTTTACGGGGATAGTGCGCCTTTTTTTAGAAAGATTTGCAGGAGGACAGAAATCTAGGCGGGATAGCCGGCAAATCTTATATAATCGGTTCATTATCTTCTTAACGATTTTATTTTTACAAGTTAAGGAGATTTTTTATGTTAAAAATTAAAAAACAAATATCGAGATTATATGTATCAACCCTGCTTGAAAATCTATCCCTGACAGGGGCATGGGTGGCAATACTTGCCGCAAGGGGATATGGTTTGGTGGAAATCGGTTTTGCGGAGACCGTTTTTCATATCACAAGCCTGATATTGGAAATCCCGTCGGGGATTCTTGCCGATGTATTCGGGCGGAAAAATATGCTGATTGTCAGCTCCGTAATGCGGATGATCGGAAATGTCATTATGATATTTTCCTGCAATTTATTTATGATTTGTACATCACTTGCCTTCTATGCGGCAGGCTGCAATTTTTTATCGGGATCAGGGGATGCGCTTGCCTATGATTCGCTGAAAATAGCGGACAATGAGGGATACTATGAAAGGTATGCGTCGAACCAGATGATCCTGTACCGCCTTTGCAGCGGGATATCAACTATGTGCGCCGGACTTGCGCTTTTGATCGGTTATCAGGCGGCGTATAGTACGGACATTCTGGTTGGCGCTATACAGATATGGGTACTTGCGTCTTTGTGCGAGGTGCGCGCAGGCCGGCCGGAGGGGGAATTTAAGAAAAGCATACCCGGTTCCGTTAGGAAGGAGATTGTATCCTGTTTCTTTAAAAGTTATTCGTTTTTAAAAAATGCCAGAAAAGCAATATTTTTCATGTTTGCCAATTCTTTGGTGGGAGCGGTGGATATCTTATTGCTATTTTTTCTTCAGGCAAAGCTGCCGGAGGCGGGGATATTTCTTGTGCTTTGCGGCGTGCTGGCGGAACATTCCGGTATGTACCTTATCATGGTGATCGGAGGTTTTATTGCTGCGCTCAGCGACGATGCGCTTCAGGTAAGAACAAACAGGATACTTCAGGATATGTTTCCGTCAGAACAGCGGGCAACCCTGATTTCCATGGAGTCCTTTACCTTTTCCGTGATTATGATCGTATTGTCGCCCCTTGCAGGAATTTTGTTTTCACATTGGTAAAAAAGGGGCATCCGATAAATATAAAATGCGGATAGAGAAGGAAATCAGATATCTGTTTGTGCGAAAAGACTACCGGGCGTAAGACAGCAGGTTATATTTTAAGCAAAAGAAAATTAAGTGGAGGCAGGAGTAAAAATGGATATACGAAGAGCGCAGGAAAAGGACATTGAGCAGATCAGCAAATTGTTGTTTCAGGTTTGTCTGGTTCATCACAACGGCCGCCCGGATTTGTTTCAATACGGGGCAAAAAAGTACACCGATGAACAATTGCTCGAAATCATAAGGGATGGGGAGCGCCCAATCTTGGTAGCCGTTGATGAACAGGACAGGGTCATGGGATATGCATTTTGTATTTTCCAACAGCACACAAAGGATAACATTCTTACCGATATTAAAACCTTATATATCGATGATCTGTGTGTGGACGAGGCCCTGCGGGGCAGGCATATCGGGAAAACTCTGTATGCGGCAGTTTTGGATTTCGCAAGGGAAGCCCAATGCTACAATGTGACGCTGAACGTATGGAATTGCAACGAAGGCGCAATGAAATTTTATGAGGCATGCGGTCTAAAACCATATAAGGTAGGCATGGAACAGGTGCTTTAGCGGAAAATCCGGTTGCTTTTAACAGAATGGGAGCGCATAATCCTAACATGAATTAGAAGAGACTAACAAAGGAGAGCTCATTATGTTATTGATTACTGCGCTTGTTATTTCCATACTGTTTGTGCTTTGGGGACATCCCTATTTACGATCGTGATGTATACAGGTGCAATGAAAAACGGAACAAAGCGGGTGGAGGAATTGAGAAAGGTCAGGGGAGAACTTTCCATACTGGCAGCAATTCTTGTCCTTGCACATAATCTAACCTACGGAAAGGTTTATTTTGCAGCGTTGTTTACAAGACCGGGCAGTTTGCCGGCGAACCAGCTGGCGGCGGTCGTCCTTAGTCTTATCATGATCGCAATCATGCTGGCGCTTACCGTTACCTCTTTTCCGCAGGTAAGAAGCCGGATGTCGGCGGGAAGCTGGAAGAAATTACATAAACTGGCATATGTTTTTTACGGGATGATCTACATACATGTGCTGCTGATCTATGTTCCGATTGCGGTCAGCGGAAGATGGTTCTATTGGGTGAACGTTGCTGTATACAGTATTGTGTTTATAGGATATGCCGGAAAGCGGATCGGCAGGCTGCTGTTGTCTAAGAGCAATTTGTCATATGCGACCTGCGAGTAATTTTGGCGGGTTAAGATAAAATGGGGTTTTGGCAGATGGAATTCCACAGAAGGAATCCGGATGTCAAAGTCCTTTTTTATTATCTTGACAGAAGCTAATTTGATTAGTTATAATACGAATTGTGTTAGTGAAAGGAGAAAACATGGGTAAAGCTGGACTTGATGAGGGAACCGTTATAGAAAGAGCGGCTAAGCTGGCAAATGAAGAGGGGCTTGAAAGGGTTACATTAAAACTTCTGGCGGAGGATTTACAGGTTAAGTCACCTTCCCTTTACAATTACATTTCCGGGCTGGACGATCTTAAGGAAAAGATTATGCTGTACGGCTGGAAACAGATGGAGCATAGGATCGTGGGAGCGGTGATAGGAGTTGCCGGATACGATGCGGTAAGAGCTGCATGCTGGGCGTTTTACAGGTATGCAACAGAAAATCCGGGCATATTTAATGCAATGCTGTGGTACAACAAATTTCAGGATGAAAAGTCAATGGCGGCAACCGAAAGGCTGTTTGACATTCTTTTTCGGATCATGGAGCCTATGCACATATCCCGGAAGGATTGCAACCACGTTATCCGTACTTTTCGCGGCTTTTTAGAGGGATATGCGCTGCTGGTAAACAACGGGGCATTCGGAAATCCGATCTCTATTGAGGAAAGCTTTGAACTATCATTAAATGTGCTGATCGAAGGAATGAAGAGTCTGGGAAGACCGGAATATCACACGAACAGGTGATTTTGGGTTCCTATGCGGTCATGCGCAGGCAACGGGTGAAAATGACGATAAAATGGAATCAGAAAGGATAAGGAGAAAATATGAAAGTGATTTTTAAAACATACGAGGAACAGGATTATCAGAAGGTCTGTGATTTTTTGATAGGATTAAATCAGGTAGAGGAAAAGCATATCAATTGGAACTGGGCGAGATGGGAATGGATGTATTTTCACCCTTATTTTGACCGGAGCCATATAGGAAACATTGGGCTGTGGATGGCAGGGGAAAGCGTTTTGCGCGGCTCTGGAGGAATACCGCGGATTGCTGCCGGAAATTTTTGCATATGCGGGCAGGACATTTCAGGATGAGAACGGACTTGGAGTCGCGGTAAATGACGGGGATGAGGAAATGAAAGGATTTCTGTGCAGCATTGGATTTGAAAAGGCAGAGCAGACAGAAACGGTATTAAGCCTTTCCCTGAAATCAAAATTGGAATACAAGCTGCCGGAAGGATTAACGATACGAGAAATCCATTTTCCGGAGGATAATATGGCGTATCAGACGGTTATATGGAAAGGGTTTGACCATGAGGGGGATCAGGAGGAACTTGAAAAAATGCTTAAAAATTCCCAAAATCTTCCGATACATAGAAAACCCCTCCTGTGTCTTGCAGTAGTGGACAGAGAGGGAGAATTTGCGGCACATTGCACCTGCTGGTATGAGGAACAGACAAATTATGCTTATGTGGAACCGGTCTGTACGATTCCCAAATATCGCGGTCAGGGACTGGGAAAGGCCGTGATATCGGAGGCTTTGAACCGTTGCAGACAATCGGGGGCGGCAAAGGCTGTTGTCCTTTCGGATCTCGATTTCTATAAAAAGATGGGGTTTGAACAGCATTCTGGTTATACGTTTTACTGGAAAAAGGCAGAGGAAGAATAAAAGCAGGGGCAGAAACGTTAGCGGATATTGCAACAAAACAGTATAAAAACAACACTTATATCATAACAGGCTTTATATGACGATAAGAATGGAGGTATGGCTTATGAGAAAGAGAGCGGTTATGGTTATGGTGTCTGCATCTCTGGTGATGACTGCCTGCGGCAGCCAAAAGAGGGAGGATCAGGAGGGGGATTTTTCAAATATTTCTTCACAAAGCGAGACATCTTCGGAACATATAAATTTAGAAACAGAAGAAACGGAAGAGGCAGAAGAGACGGAACAAATGACTGCGGTAGCGTACAGCTGCGAAAAGGGCAGTATCCGTTTAGAGCTACCGGAAGACTGGGATTATCAGATCCATGAATATGATGAGGAGATGGAGGCCTTTTCCGTGGTGATCCATCCGGCGGCAGAGACTGAAGGAAGCATTGTCATCGAGTATACGGAGCGCTTTGGGGTATGCGGAACCGGCTTGCGGCAAGAAGATTATTCTTTGAATGGAATGCCGGCGGAAATAGGAATCTATGATGATCATACTTACTGGGATTTTCTGGTTTTTCTGGGGGATAACGAGGGCTATTTCATTGAGAACAACGCGGGCGAAAGCTGGTGGTCAGATTATGAAACGGAGATCGAAAAAATATTTGCAACGCTCTCCTTTGGCTCATCTTATTCGGACTCCGCAGCGGAAGAATTGGGCGTGCGTTTGCGTGTGGAGAATGTAACCGCAACGGGGCTTACTCTGGTTTATGATCAGCAGGGGGGAAATCCCACGGGAGAATTGTTTACCGGGACAGAATATTCGATTGAACAGTATGCAGATTCGGAATGGGAGAAGGTTTCCTATGTTGGGGACGGCAATATTGTATGGGAGCAGCCTGCGTACCTGATCGATCGGGAAGGCGTTACGGAGCAGATCGTTGATTGGTCGTGGCTGTATGGGGAACTTGAATCCGGAGAGTATCGGATAAAAAAAGAAATTTCGGATTTTCGGGCTCCGGGAGATTATGATACGTATGAAATATATGGCTATTTTCAATTGGATTAAGCTTTCGGTATGGATTCAAAAAAGGCGGCGATAAGCCGCCGATCGTCAGAAATTGGAAAAGCAGCTCTGCCGGGCGTTTTCGCAGGAGGGCGTCTCAAGATACTTTTGCCCCTAATTGCATAGTTCATCAAGAATAGGGGTAAGAGTTTTTCCGAAATCCGTAAGGTTGTATTCTGTTTTAGGAGGTACAACAGGATAGACGGTGCGTGTGATCAGCCCGTCTCTTTCCGGTTCCTGCAACTGCTGGGCCAGCATTTTGTCAGTTGCGCCTGGCATCCTTTTGTGGAGTTCGCTGTATCTTAGGGTATTTCCCATTAAATGCCAAAGTATCACCGCTTTATATTTTCCCCCAATGATGGAAATCGTTGCTTCAACGGGGCAGGTAAATCTATTTGTTTTATCCATAAGATCGTCTTCTAACTTACTTTTTGGGAAGTATATACCTAAAAAGTGCATTCTTGATATTTCGATAGAGATCAATATAATTCTAGACATGGTCGACCGTAATATCAAGAAAAATACAGGAGGTTTTCATATGTCATTATTAGAACATATATCTAAAACAGAAAAACTGCTGGACAACAGAAAAAAACTGTGGTAATTTTATGTAAATGCGTGGAACAGGAACAGTAGATATTCAAAACCTTCAGAGAGAAGTCGGACGGTGCGAGACTTTGGCAAATCGGATATCGAACCGGTCTGGGAGCATCGGAAGAGAAAGCTGATGATTCATCAGAAACTTCTGACGGAGGTCACCGTTATCAGAGACATGTGAGTGGCAGCTCGCAGCGAGTGCAGATTGTAATCTGAAATTAGGTGGTAACGCGGATTTGATTCGTCCTAAGTATGTATAATGTATATACTTAGGATTTTTTTATATCATAGGAAAGCCCTTGCTGCGCCGCATAGTTTTTACATCGAAAATAAAATTTATACCAGAAAGGAATGGAAAAAATGAAGATCAAAAATTTAGTGGGACAGAGATTTAAGGAAAGACCGGCGGACTGCGTGATTGACAGCCATGCGCTGATGCTGCGCGGGGGATATATGAAGTACGTTGCAAACGGTATTTTCTCGGAAAACCCGATATTGCGCAGGATCACAACAAAGATCGAAAACATCATCCGCGAAGAAATGAATGCAATCGATGGTCAGGAAGTGCTATTCCCGGTTGTCATGCCGGCGGAACTCTGGGAGGAATCCGGACGCTATGAAAGCATAGGAAACGAACTGGTGCGTTTTAGGGACAGGAACAACACAAAGCTGGTGCTGGGCATGACCCACGAGGAGGCAGCCGTCCATCTGGTGCGGGAATATGGCCAGTCTTACCAACAGTATCCGTTTATGATTTATCAGATTCAGAGAAAATTCAGAGATGAGGCAAGACCGAGGGCGGGAATGATCCGCGTGCGCGAATTTACAATGAAGGACGCCTATTCTTTCCATACGTCGCAGGAGGATTTGGAGCGGTACTATCAGAAATGCTACGATGCGTACAACCGGATCTTTCAGAGGGCAGGAATCCCGGAGGTTGTGACGGTTGCCTCCGATTCCGGAATGATGGGAGGGAATATCTCCCATGAGTATATGCTTCTGAATGAAGTGGGCGAGGACTCCATTGTATTATGTACGGAATGTGATTTCCGGGCAAACATGGAGGCTGCCGAAAATATTGTCAAAAATGATTCAACCGGAGGACTTCAGACGCTTGCCTGTATTGAAACGCCGGATTGTAAGACCATCGAGGATGTATGCGCATATTTAAAGAGCGATATCTTATCCTCCTGCAAAGCGGTTGTTTATCAAAAGAATGCGGATGACGCCTATGTTGTAGCCTTTGTCCGTGGGGATTATGAAGTGAACGAAACAAAGCTGCGCAATCTGGTCGGAGAAGAGATCCATCCGGCGGAGATTACGGAGGATTCACCGCTGACAGCCGGATATATCGGCCCTTATAACCTCCCGGAGCAGGTAAGCTATTACTGCGATCTGTCATTAAAGGGGATCGACAGCCTTGTGGCAGGCGCGAATAAAGAAGGTTTCCACTATACGGGGCTTAATCTGGAAAGAGACATGAAAACTGTGATATATGTCGATATTGCGAAGGTAAAAGAAGGCAATATCTGTCCGTGCTGCGGAAAGCCGGCATTGACCATAAAAAGAGGGATCGAGGTGGGGAATATATTCCAGCTCGGCACTAAGTACACCAAGAGCATGAATATGCAGTATGTGGACAAGGATGGCACCGCTCATTATCCGATTATGGGATGTTACGGAATCGGCGTAGGGCGTCTGGCTGCCTCCATCTGCGAGGCGAAGCATGATGACTACGGACCGATCTGGCCGATTTCCATTGCACCGTGGGAGGTTCATCTGTGCTGCATCCGTCCGGACGACGAGGAGACAAAGCGCGTCGCGGATGATATATATGAAAAACTGAAGAGCAGCAGGGTCGAGGTGATCTATGACGACCGGGAAGGAATCCGGGCCGGCGAGATGTTTGCAGATGCGGATCTGCTCGGGGTTCCGATCCGGGTTGTCGTCAGTCCGCGCAATATAAAAAATGATCAGATCGAGATATCCACGAGAGATAAATCGATTCATGATTCCGTTGCAATTGCGGGAGCGGTTGAATATGTTCTCGATCTGAAAGAGAAGATGTTAAAAAGTATAGAGCATGTATAAAATTGCTCTTTGGGTAGGAGAAAAGGCTTTTGAAGGTAGAAATCGAAATCGTACAGTCGCCGGAGGAGGAAGGCGCACATATTAGAACGGTAGAAATATCCGACAGTATAGATCGGGCGGTGAGCCTGCTGGAAAAACGTGTCCAAAGCCTTGTGGTCTATAAAGACCGGCAGGCGTTTGTGTGCGAATTTGACAGGATCTATTATATAGAATCGGTGGATAACAAATGCTTTGTATATACGCGCACCGACTGCTTTGAGGCGAAATGCCGGCTGTATGAACTGGAGCAGATGCTGGAGCCTAATTTTTTCCGCTGCTCGAAATCCATGATCTGCAACATAAAAAAGATCAGATCGGTCAAGGCGGAGTACAATGCGAGAATGAACGCCACGCTTCTCAACGGGGAGATAATCATAATTTCCAGAAGCTATGTGAAGGATTTAAAGAAAAGGCTGGGTATATGATATGAAGAGAATGAAATTGCTGTTTCAACAGGCGCTGATGATATCGGTCGGAATACTGTTTGCGATCGGAGTTGACGGGGCGGTCAAAATGATCAGAGGCCGGGAGGAAGCCGTTTGGTTATGGTATACCCCCTTTGAGGTTCTTCTTACGGGGTTTCTTTGTGCGCTGCCGACCTTCATTTTTTGGATACCTAAGACTTGGGGGAAAGCCGATTCTGCGATCAGGATTGGTATACACTTTCTCATTCTTTTCGGGATGGTTTCTCTGGCGGGATATTTTTTCGGATGGTATCGGAACATTGGCGAATATCTTTTTGTGATGACTGCATACGTTGTAATCTATCTGCTGGTCTGGATCGGATCGATTCTTTTGATGCGGCACGATGAAAATTGCATTAACAGACGGCTGGAAAGCATACGGGATGACGAATAAAGAAACGGTTTGGTGCAACTTGCCTAAAGTTTTTTGTAACTTGGGCGGGCTGCACTTTTTTTATTTTTTCCGACTGATAAAATGTTTAGGAGAGCAGACCACATCAGTACTCTGATCTGTGCCAAAAACGCGGATGTGCTGCTAAAATGACATGAGGAGGGAAAAATGAAGGCAATTACGGTAGACAATTTGTCCAAAAGCTATAAGAAACATCTTGCCGTGGATGCGATCTCATTTGAGGTGCAGGAGGGGGAATTTTTTGCATTTCTTGGGGAAAACGGCGCAGGAAAGTCCACGACGATCAACATTTTATGTACGATCCTTGAAAGATCACAAGGGGAAATAAAGATTTTTGACTATATAATGGGAAAGGACGACGAGAAGATTCGGGACAGTATAGGGATCGTTTTCCAGAATTCCGTTCTCGACAATAAACTGACGGTAAAGGAAAATCTTTGTACCAGAGCTTCCTACTACGGTCTGACAAAAAAGGAAACTATAAAACGCCTTCAGCCCTTTATGGACTCTTTTGAATTGGGCGACATATGGAACCGGAAATATGAAAGGCTGTCCGGCGGACAGAGAAGACGGGTAGATATTATCCGAGCGCTGATCAACAGGCCAAAGATCCTTTTTCTGGATGAGCCCACCACGGGCCTTGATCCGAAGTCGAGAAAAATGGTCTGGGATTATATAGAGTATTTGAGGAAACAGGAGAAATTAACCATATTTCTGACCACACACTATATGGAGGAGACGAGGGAAGCCGATCATGTGGTGATACTTGACAAGGGAAAAATCATTGCCCAGGGCACGCCGGTCTCGCTAAAAAGCCGGTATGCAAAATCGAGACTGGTCTGGTATGCGGACAGGTCTTCGGAAAGGGAAGAAATACTGTCGGGATACGCCTTCCGCTATGATGCGGATCACTATAATATTTTCTTTGAGGAAAATATAACGGAATTTCTCTATGCGCACAGGGACGTGATATCGGACTATGAGATCGTTAAGGGAACGATGGATGACGTGTTCTTGAATCTGACGGGAAAGGAGCTGTAAGTTTGAGAAAATTTATTGGTTTAACAAAGAGGAATCTGCTGATCTATTTTAAGGATATGCAGTCCATCATTTTTTCCATGCTGACCCCGGTCATCGTATTTGTCCTTTATATCCTGTTTCTAAAGGGCACCTTTGTAGAGGCGATAGAAGGCGCTTCGGCAGGGCTTGAGGGATATCTCGCAAAGGGCGATATCGCTATGCTTGCCAACGGTCTTTTGCTGACCGGTATCATGGGCTCTTCCATGATCACCGTACCCTACAATACGCTGATAACGATTGTAAAAGACAGAGAAAATAAGATCGATTACGATATATCCGCAACACCCATCAACAGGGTGCAGATCATACTGTCCTATTTTACCGCATCCGCTCTGTCGGCATTTATAATGACCGCTGTTATAATGACGGCGGGCGTGGTCATACTGTCGTTTCAGGGAAGCCTGTATCTTACCGCAGCGGATATTTTGTTTATGTATGGGGTTACCCTGCTCGGCTCCGTATCTGCCACCGCGCTTTTTATGATCGTCGTCCTGTTCTTTCAGTCGTCATCGGCGAGCGGGGCGTTCCTCGGCATTTTATCGGCGGCCGCAGGCTTTGTGATCGGGGCGTATATCCCGATTTCCCGGTTTTCGGGGGCGGTTCAGACCATCTGTAATCTGTTTCCGGGAAGCGGAATCACGATTCTATACAGAAACGGGCTGCTGAACAGACTGCTTTTTCACATGGATGCCGCAATCGGCGGGGTTGATGATGGCCTGTTTGTAGCAAGCGTCAAGGAAATATTTGTCTTTGAGCCGAATATTTTTAATAAAAGCCTGAACATAGCCGGGATAAATCTCTATGTCATTGCGGTTACGGCTGCGTCGGTCATAGCAATATCGATCATTTATCCAAGGGTGTATAAGAGAAAGTAGGCAGCGCCTAAATTTCAGCCAGATATTCCTCTACGGTCATCATGCGGACATGGAGGGGAGACAGACCGGACAGGATAAGCTCCGTCGCGGCCTCCTTTTCTCTGTCAAGCCCGGACACGCCGTCGGTCAGATAGACGGTGTAGACGCCGGCGTCGATGAGCGCAAGCACCGTTGAGAGAACACAGCATTCCGCGACAACGCCCGCAACGACCACCCGCCCGGCGTTTTGCGCCGCCGTCAAAACCTCCGGAATGGCAAGGGAGGAGTAGACGCTCTTGGTGTAAAGCGGGTATTTTTTTAATACCTCCGCAAATTGCGGAAGCATCTCGTTTGCCCAGTCGTTTTTATTGATATCCGCGTATTCGCGGTTATAATCTCTCCAAACCCCGTCGGGATGGTCGCTGGCAAGGAAGCGGGTGAAAATGATATTTTCATTGCCTGCATTTTTCATGGCGTCTATGACGGAAAGGGTGCGCTTTGCCGCGCCCTCCGTATCACGGCAGGCCCATTGCTGGTCTGTCGTGTAAATATTTTGCATATCGATTACCAAAAGCAGATCGCCGTTCATAAAATATCCTCTTTTTATTTCTGTTATTTTCATTCCTTTTGCCCCTGCCGGCTGAGCAGCGGTCAGTATTATATTATCAAATAAGGGAAAAAATATCAAAAAAATAAAAAAACGCTTGCAAACAACCGGTTGCGCATGTACAATGAGAATTAGGTACATAGTACCAGAAAGGAGAAGGAGAATTCTATGAAAAAGCGTTTTTTAAGTCTTGCACTTGTGGCTGCCATGAGCGTTGCAATGCTTGCAGGATGTAACAGCGCCGGGAGCGCTGAAGACACAGAATCCAGCGTAAGCAACTATACGCCGGTGCTTCCGACCGGGGTGGAGGAAGCGGAGATTTACGTTGAGAAGATCGACGGAATTTCAGAAGATTTTATCAAGGGAATGGATATTTCAAGTCTGCTGGTGGAGGAGGCCAGCGGAGTAGTTTACTACAACGAGGACGGCGAGGAGGAGGATCTTTTGAAGATTCTTGCGGATGCCGGAATCAATTATGTGCGCGTCAGGGTATGGAACGATCCCTTCGATGAGGAGGGCAACGGATACGGCGGCGGCAACTGTAATGCCGAGACCGCAGCGGAGATCGGTAAGCGTGCCGCACAATATGGGATAAAACTGTGTGTGGATTTCCATTATTCGGATTTCTGGGCCGATCCCAGCAAGCAGTTTGTACCGAAGGCGTGGGAAGGCTGTTCTTTGGATGAAAAGGCAGAGCTTTTGTATGATTATACAAAGGAAAGCCTTGAGATGATCATTGAGGCAGGCGCCGATGTGGGAATGGTGCAGATCGGAAACGAGATCAACAACGGAATGGCAGGCGCAACGGGGTTGAGCAATGTCATAACGCTTTTGCAGTCAGGAAGCAAGGCGATACGCGAAGTTTCGGAGGAGACGGGAACAGACATCCAGATCGCGGTACACTATACGGATATTTCCAATGCGGAAAATATCTTAAATATTGCGGCAAAGCTTGCGGATGCGGAGCTTGATTACGATATTTTCGGTGTTTCCTACTACTGCTACTGGCACGGAACAATGGAAAATATGACCGAACTGCTTACAAATATAAGGGAGACCTACGGCGTGGATACCTGTGTTATGGAGACCGCATACATGTATACCACCGAGGACGGAGACGGATCGGGAAACAGCGTTTCGGAGTCGGATGAATATCCGGTGTCCGTTCAGGGACAGGCAACCTGTACCCGCGACGTTATGGCGGCGGCGTCTGAGGCGGGCGCTCTTGGTATATTCTACTGGGAAGGCGCATGGATTCCGGTAGGGGAAGCAACGGCGGACAATTCTTCCATATGGGAAGAGTATGGCTCCGGATGGGCGAGCAGCTATGCTTCCGATTATGATCCGAATGACGCCGGCAGATATTATGGCGGATGTTCATGGGAAAATCAGGCGTTCTTTGATTTTGAAGGCAATATGCTTCCTTCCCTGAACGTATTTAAGTATGTAAATTATGGCGCTGTCGGAACGGAGCTTGAGGTGATCGGAGTAAACGATGTAAGCATTGTCATCGGTCTCGGGGAGGAGCTTGTTCTTCCCGATACAGTAGAGGCGTTTTACAATGATCCAAGCTGCACAGACCCGCTTTCCGTAACCTGGGACGCAGATCAGCTTGCGGCGATTGATCCGGCGGTAGCAGGAACCTACACTTTGGAGGGTGTGGCAGAGGATGGGTCGGCGGTTACCGCCACCATTAAGGTCACGAATGTAAATTGTGTGCAGAATCCGGGATTTGAGGATGAGGACACCTCTATGTGGAATGTCAGCTATGATGGAAGTTCAAATCCGACGGACGTCTTAAACGATCCGTCCAATGCCCACAGCGGAGACTATTCATTCCATTTCTGGAGCGAATCGGATTTTACGTTTACCGTGGAGCAGACACTGAGCGGACTGACAGCCGGAAGCTATAACGCTTCCGCAATCATCCAGGGAGGAGACGTCGGCGATAGCGCGGAAATCATCTTCTATGTGGTTGTGGGTGAGGAAAGATATGAGTCGGATCCGGTCACGCTGGACGGCTGGGTAAATTGGAAGAACGCTGAACTTACGGATATTCCGGTTGACGGAACCTCCGATGTTACAATCGGCATGTCGGTAAAATCCGGCGCAGGCGGCTGGGGAACTATGGACGACTTTGAACTCTACTGCCAGCAGTAAGATACGCTGCATACGGGAAAAGCCGGGCATAACGCTTTTTTATGTATAAACAGGGCGTTCTTTTTCCATAATAATACTGTTAAAAAAATAGAAAAGAGGTAGATCAATGGTATTAACGGAAAAAGAAACCACAACAATTCAGGATTTACAGACACAGGAGCAGTCCTGTGTGGAGAAGTACAAAAGGTACAGTAAAGAGGCGAAGGACCCGGTTTTACAGGCATTATTTTCCGAACTTCAGCAGGAGGAGCAGAGACATTATGATTCCTTGCAGCAGGTTTTGACCGGAACGGTTCCGACCTGTGACTGCAATGACCGTGACGGAAAGAATTACAATCCCACAGCAACCTACGATGCAATGACAAATTCCGAAGATAAGAAAAACGACTGCTTTTTGGCGACGGACTGCATCGGGACAGAGAAAATGGTATCCGGAACCTACAATACGGACGTATTTGTATTCGGAGATTCCGATGTGAGAAAGCTTCTGGCGGATATCCAGATCGAGGAGCAGAACCATGCGGAAATGCTTTGGAAGTATAAAACGGTAAACGGAATGTCCTAAGACGGGCTGGAAAGGAAAAAAGGATTCCTATCTGTGCAAAAAGATAGATGGGAATTCTTTTTTTTCGCTTTTCCGAAAGCGGTTAAGTTAAATTCACAAAACTATTTACTATCCGTGCAAAGTGAAGTATGTGTTGAAACCAACGCAAAGCAGAATCTTGATAACTTTTCAAGATGTATTATGGAGTACAATACAGGGATTGCAGTAAATACCTCTTTACGGCAGGAGAACAGCACAAAGAGGTTTGCTGTTATTTCAAGAATTTCTCGGATGAAGATAAGGCATTGGCATCGTTTTGTGCCGGAAAACATCTCCGTTATTTCAAGGGGGGCTGTCGACTTAGCGTATAACCGTATTGCGCCATAAACTTTACCGATATTGGCCGTTGGTGGGGAGCAAATCCCAAAACCAAGTCCCAGGAGGAAATCGACATTATGGGAACGGATAAAGATTCCGCTTTGTTCGCAGATTGACAATTTTTTGTCAAAATGCTAGGATGAGTATATGAATTTTATTCGGAAAACAGGAGGACATTTTACGATGAGTGAATTCAAGAATTTAACACTTGATATTGCGGATGAAATTGCTGTGCTTGCAATTGCAAGACCGGCGGCGCTGAATGCATTGAACAGCGAGACCTTGGACGAGCTGAATACCGCCCTTACGGAGATTGAGGGCAGAGATGACGTTAAGGTTGTTATCTTAACCGGAGGGCCGGACAAGAAGGGCAACGAGTTTAAATCCTTTGTCGCAGGCGCTGATATTTCCGAGATGGTGAACTTTACCGCTCCGGAGGCAAGGGCATTCGGTATCAAGGCGTCAGTTCCGTTCTTTAAGCTGACAAATATGCGTCAGGTAACGATTGCGGCAGTCAACGGCTTTGCCCTTGGCGGCGGATGTGAGATCGCTATGGCGTGTGATATCCGCATTGCATCCGACAATGCAATCTTCGGACAGCCGGAGACAGGTCTTGGCATTATTCCGGGATTTGGCGGAACCCAGAGGCTGGCCCGCCTGATCGGTCTGGGACGTGCAAAGGAACTGATCTTTACCTGCGACAACATCGATGCAAACGAAGCTTACCGTATCGGTCTTGTAAATAAAGTCGTTGCAAAGGAAGAGTTGATGCCGACCGCCAAGGCTATGGCGGCTAAGATCATCTCCAAGGGAAGCTATGCGGTAGCTGTCGCAAAGGCAGCAATCAACAACGGATACGATATGGATATCCGAAACGCGGTTGAGATGGAGGCAAACCTCTTTGGCGTTGTCAACGATACCCATGACAAGAAGGAAGGAATGGGCGCTTTTCTGGAGAAGAGAGCTGCGGAATTGACGGATTTTTAAGCCGGAAGTAATTACATAGAAGAAAAGATTCCCCATCGGCGGACGCCGGTGGGGTTTTTTATTTCATAGGAAAGACCTTGTCGCTTTAAAGTGATAAAGCACTCTGGCCTTTCCTGTGAAATAAAAAGCACTACGTGCCATGATGCGCAGCCCACTTTTGTTCTATCATAGGAAATACAAAAAATGAAAAAAAGAGGAGCATAGGCTGGTACTTTGGTACTTGATTTAGTATAATAAGAAGGCTAAGTAATTTTATAGACAAGGAGACAAGAGTATTATGTGGGCTTACGAGAGTGTATTTTATCAGATCTATCCGCTGGGATTTTGCGGAGCGCCGTTTGAGAACGATGGCAGACTGGAACACCGGATTTTGAAAGTGAATGACTGGATTTTGCATATCAAAGAGACAGGAGCAAATGCAATCTATTTTTCTCCGGTATTTGAATCTGATACGCACGGTTACAATACAAGGGATTATACAAAGATCGATACCCGTCTTGGCACCAACGAGGATTTTGCCAATGTGTGCAAAAATCTGCATAATGAGGGGATCAGGGTTGTTCTGGACGGCGTGTTTAATCATGTCGGACGGGGATTCTGGGCCTTTGAGGATGTGCGAAAGAACCGGGAGACCTCCCCGTATGTCAATTGGTTTGGCAGGATCGCCTTTGACGGAAACTCCAATTATAATGACGGGCTCTGGTATGAGGGCTGGGAGGGAAACTATGATCTGGTCAAGCTGAATCTGCGCAATGAGGACGTGGTACAGCATATATTTTCCGCAATCCGCGGCTGGGTCGAGGAATTTGATATCGACGGACTCCGTCTGGATGTGGCTTATTGCCTGGATCACGATTTTATGCGCAGGCTCCGGGATTTCTGCAATAATCTAAAGCCGGATTTCTTCCTGCTGGGGGAGACCCTGCACGGGGATTACAATCAGATCATGAACGATGCCATGCTTCATTCGGTAACCAATTACGAATGCTATAAGGGGCTGTACTCCAGCTTTAATTCCATGAATATGTTTGAGATCAACCATTCTCTGCTGCGCCAGTTCGGACCGGAACAATGGACGTTGTACAAGGGAAAGCATCTTCTGTCCTTTGTGGACAATCACGATGTGACCCGTGTTGCAAGCATATTGAATAATCCGGCCCATCTTCCGCTGATCTATGCAATTGCATTCGGAATGCCGGGAATTCCCTGTGTCTACTATGGCAGCGAATGGGGCGCCACCGGGCGGAAGGAGGAGGGAGATCCGTCTTTGCGTCTTTCCTATGAGGAGCCTGTCAGCAATGAACTGACCGAATGGATCTCTAAATTGGCTGCGGCAAAGAAGGGCTCCAAGGCCCTCTGCTATGGAGATTTTCGCTCCGTCGTGCTTACCAATCGGCAATGCGTATTTTCCCGGGAATGGGAAGGGGAGCGGGTATTTGTGGCGGTCAATGCTGCGGATAATGCCTTTTTTGCAGCCTTTGATGCAGGATGCGGTCAGGCGGAGGAACTGATCACCGGAGAAAAAGCGGAGTTTGAGGGTGGGTATGAACTGCCTCCGTACAGCGCATTTTTTTGGAAGGTATCATAAAATGATAGATGATTTTTCTTTAGAACAAATTGTATATCCCCTGCAAAGGTGGTTTGAGGGACATGCCAGAATACTTCCGTGGAGAGAGGAACCGAAGGCCTACTATGTGTGGGTGTCCGAAATTATGCTGCAGCAGACCCGGGTGGAAGCGGTCAAGCCGTATTTTGAGCGGTTTGTTTCGGAGCTGCCGGATGTAAAAGCGCTTGCGGAATGCCCGGAGGAACGTCTGCTAAAACTTTGGGAAGGACTGGGCTATTACAATCGGGTGCGGAATCTTAACGCTGCGGCAAAGCAGATCATGGAGAGCTATGGCGGTGAGATTCCTTCCGATTATCATGAACTGTTAAAATTGAAGGGGATTGGGCATTACACGGCAGGCGCGATAGCGTCGATCGCCTACGGAAAACCGGTTCCGGCGGTGGACGGAAATGTGCTGCGGGTGATATCCCGGGTTACGGCGGATAATTCCGATATCATGAAGCAGCAGGTGCGAACCCATATGGAAGAAAAACTTGCGGAGCTTATGGGAACATTCGGTTTAAGTAAGGGCGCAGGGACGGGGTTAAAGCCGCAGATCTTTAATCAGGCGCTGATGGAGCTTGGCGCACTTGTCTGTGTGCCGAACGGAGAACCCCATTGCGGGGAATGCCCGTGGCGGGAAATTTGCCGCGCAAGACTGGAAAACAGGATCGGCGAGATTCCGGTTAAGAAAAAGGCAAAAGAACGCCGGATCGAGGAGCGGACGGTGCTTATCATCCGGGACGGGGATAAGGTTGCGATCCGCAAGAGGCCGGAGAAAGGACTGCTGGCAGGCCTGTATGAACTGCCAAACTGCGATGGCTATATGGATTACGACGCAATCGTGAAGTATGTCAGGAAAATGGGTTTTTCTCCCCTTCGCATCCAGCCGCTGGAGGAGGCAAAGCATATATTTTCCCATGTGGAATGGCATATGAAAGGATATGCGGTGCTGGTGGAGGAGCCGGGGAGCGCGCCGGAGGGCGGTCAAAGAGAGGTGTTTGGCGCTTTAGAGCCGCCGTGGTTATTCGTAGAAGCCGCGGATGCCAGAGAGCGTTATGCCATACCCGCCGCCTTTGCGAGATACGCCGCCTACATGAATATATCAATTGGAATCGAATAAAAAGAGGAAGCCGACGCATGTGGCATGCATCGGCTTTTGTTATGAAAAAGATTGTGTGAAAAAATCTGTTTATGTTGGGAGGACCTCACCTCCGAAGAAGCGAGGAATTATGAAAAAGAAAAAGTTATTTTCTTGTTTATGTGATTAGTATAAATTTGAATTATGAAATGGATATGTTTTGAATATGAGAAAATTGTAAATAAATTGTGAACAAAATATGCATGACGAAAGTACTAGGTGAAATCAAGACAATCTGAAAGAAAAATCAATCGACGCAGCCCGGAAAAGGTGTATAATGTAAATACAGGCTTGAGTGCTGCCATCCTCCGCGGGGGCATGGCAAATGCGCCTGCTATATAGAAAAAGGAGAAATGAAATGTACGATACGATCATTGTCGGCGCCGGCATTGCGGGCGCAGTAGCAGCCAGAAAGCTGGCGGAGGAAGGAAACAGAAAGGTTCTTGTGATAGAGAGGAGAAACCATATCGGCGGCAACTGCTATGATGTGGCGGATGAACACGGGATATTGATCCATGAATACGGTCCGCATATTTTTCATACCGAGGAGGAGCGCGTAAGGGAATATCTGTCGCGCTTTACGGAGTGGTACGATTTCGGACATGAGGTAGTGGCGAAGGTGGGAGACAAGCTGATCCCGGTTCCCTTTAACCTGAACACCCTTCACTTGGTATATGATAAGGAGAAGGCGGATCATCTTGAGGAGAAGCTGATTGCAGAATATGGGGAGGGAAGCCGTGTTCCGATCATGAAGCTTCGGGAGAATGAGGATCCGGAGGTGCGCGAGATAGCGGAGTATGTATATCAGAATGTTTTTCTGCGCTATACGATGAAGCAATGGGGGCAGACGCCGGAGGAGATCAGCCCGGAGGTGACGGGCAGGGTGCCGGTAGTGATCTCCTATGACGACCGGTATTTTAAAGATAAATATCAGAGCGTACCGCTGCATGGTTTTACGCCAATGTTTGAAAAAATGCTGGATCATGAGAACATTGAGGTATGGATCAATACGGACTGTACGGATGTCTTAAGCTTTGCGGACGGAAAAATATATTTTCAGGATGAGGAATTTACCGGAGAACTGATCTATACCGGAGCCATCGACGAATTGTTTGACTGCCGTTTCGGAAGGCTGCCGTACCGTTCCCTTGATTTCAAATTTGAACATCTGGACATAGATTCCTATCAGGGGCATAGTGTGGTAAACTATACGGTGAGCGAGGACTTTACCAGAATCACGGAATTTAAGTTCTTGACCGGGCAGAAGGATACCGACGGAACGACAATCGTAAGAGAGTATCCCTTTGCGTATACCGGGGCAAAGGGGGAGATTCCCTACTATGCTATTTTAAATGAGGAAAATCAGGCGTTATATGAGAAATATAAGGGGTTGACCGAAGGCTTCAAGGGATTCTATCTGCTGGGGCGTCTGGCGGAATACAAGTATTACAATATCGATGCAATGACTTTAAAAGCGATGGAACTTGCGGATGAACTGATAAAATAAGCGGGAATGACCGAAACGAAATTTGAGGGGTGAGGAGCAAACTTATGAAATTACTTACATTTGCGATACCGTGTTACAATTCGGAAAGCTATATGGAAAAATGTATCGAATCCATCCTGCCGGGAGGGGAAGAAATTGAAATTCTGATCGTGGACGACGGATCGAAGGACCGCACGGCGGAGATTGCGGACGCGTATGAAAAAAAATATCCGACGATCGTAAAGGCGATACATCAGGAAAACGGAGGTCACGGGGAGGCGGTGAACGCCGGGATCCGCAATGCGTCCGGACTTTACTTTAAAGTTGTAGACAGCGACGACTGGGTGGATCCGGAGGCGTACCGCAGGATACTGGATAAGCTCAGGGAGCTTGTCGGCGGCAATACCAACCTGGATATGCTGCTTGCCAATTACGTCTATGAGAAGGTCGGCGCACAGCATAAGAAGGTGATGCGGCAGACCGGATTGCCGAGGGACCGCATTTTTACATGGAGCGATGTTAGACATTTTTATAAAGGTCATTATATACTGATGCATTCCGTCATCTATCGCACAAAGCTTCTCCGTGAGTGCGGTCTGAAGCTGCCGAAGCATACCTTCTATGTGGACAATATCTATGTGTATAAGCCGCTGCCCTATGTGCGCAGCATATATTACATAGATGTGGATTTTTACCGCTACTTTATCGGGAGAGACGACCAGTCGGTCAATGAAAAGGTTATGATCGGGCGGATAGACCAGCAGATCAAGGTCAATAAGATCATGATCGAAGACGTGGATCTTTTTAAGGTGCCGAATGTGAAGTGCCGCCAGTACATGTTTAATTATCTGGAGATCATTACCGTCATCTCCACGGTCATGCTGCTGCGGTCGGGAACGGCAGAGAATTTGGAAAAAAAGCGTGAGCTTTGGACTTATATCAAGAATAAGGACATCCGGCTGTTCCACAAGCTTCGCAGAGGAATTATGGGTAATGCCATGAATCTTCCGGGAAAGGGAGGAAGGAAAATCTCGGTTGCAGCATACAGACTGTCACAGAAGATCGTCGGATTTAACTAAACAAAAAACAAAACCAATATAAAAAGTGGGAGGGTATAACAATAAGCTTTTGGAGGAACAGGTATGTGGAGTGAAAACAAATCCGTGTATACGGAAAAATTTGCGGACAATGCGGGAATCTTTTTTACGGAGGAAGAGTTTCCGGCGCTCAAGGGGAACGGGGATGTAAGCGATGTGCTGCAGAAGGCGATCGAACAGCTGGTGGCAGAACAGAGATATGGGATTTTGTATATCCCGGAGGGAGAATACCGGATCGGCCATACCGTAAAGATCCCCCCTGCGGTGCGGCTGATCGGATATGGGAAAAAACGTCCGGTATTTATTATGCAGCAGAAGGATAGAGGCAGGGAGGAAACGGTAAAAGACAGCACGCAGGATCGGATGGATTTTGAGAACGGCTATCCGGGGGCAGATTATATGCTCTGGTTTATCGGGGAGGCGGATGTGACAAAGGATCGTCCGAGGGATGCCAATGCCGGAACCTTTTACAGCGCGATCAGCAACATTGACTTTCGGATAGAGGGAAAACAGCCGAATGCGATCTGCATACGGGCGCATTTTGCGCAGAATTGTTTTGTCAGCCATGCGCATTTTGAGCTTGGCAACGGGCTTGCGGGAATATTCGATGTGGGAAATGAGATGGAGGATCTGACTTTTTCGGGAGGAGACTACGGGATCGTGTGCCGCATGTGCTCCCAGGGGTGGCCCTTTGTGCTGCTCGACAGCAGCTTTGAGGATCAGAAAAAGGCGGCGGTGCTAAGCGGGATGACCGGCTTTACCGGCGTCCGGCTTAAAATTAAGAATACGCCCTGCGGGTTTGATCTCTATATTCCCGGGGCGTGGGAAAAGCTGTGTCTGAAGGACTGCGTTTTCGAGAACATCCGTAAGGCGGCCGTCACCTGCTGCGGCAAGCGGAAAAGCTCACAGCAGATCAATATAGAGACGCTTTATTGTTCCAATGTGCCGGCGCTGCTCTTGGATGAGGAGACGCAGGAGTTAACAAACATAGAAGAAGAACATTATCTGGTGGAACGCTATGTATCGGGGTACGGGCTTGAAGAACGGGATTCCTTTGCGGCTTATCAGGAACAGGCCGAAATCAGAAGGAATGTGGACATACCGGCGGGATACGCGGAAAAATGCTGTGATGTCCCACCGGTTCCCGATATGAAAGAATGGGTCTCCGTAATGGATTACGGGGCAAAAGGAAACGGGATAGAGGATGATACGGAAGCTGTCCAAAGAGCGCTGAACGGGGCAGAGGTCGTTTATTTTCCCCAGGGGATCTACCGGATCACGGAATCGCTCATCGTGGAAAAAAAGCGGACGCTGATCGGAATGTCGCCGATAACGACGCAGATCGTGATCAAGGACGATACACAGGCATTTTCCGGCTTTGGAACGCCGAAGGCGTTGCTTGAGGTGGAGGCGGGCTGCAGCTGTATCATAAGCGGGATAGGAATCGATACGGCGGGGAAAAATCCAAGGGCCGTGGGAATCCGGTGGAGAGCGGGAGGCGGCTCCTATATGAACGATATCAAATTCATCGGCGGACATGGAACGATGTACCGGGATGGAAGAAATGCTTTTGATACGATCTATAATGCGTCACGTACCGCGGACTATGATGCGACAAAGAGGTGGGATAACCAGTATCCGAGCCTTTGGATTACCGAAAACGGAGGGGGAACTTTTAAGGATATCTGGAGCGCCAGCCCCTATGCAGAAGCGGGGATCGCCATCACGAATACGCGGACGCCCGGAAGAATGTATCAGATATCCCTTGAGCACCATGTGAGAAGTGAAATGAAGCTTTATCATGTGGAAAACTGGGAGTTTTACGCCATCCAGACGGAGGAGGAGAAGGCGGAGGGCATGAGCTGTCTGCCCCTTGAGATTGTATCCTGCCGGGATCTATGCTTCTACAATTTTTATCTTTTTCGGGTGGTGGCGGTAGACAGATCCTTTGAGACGGGCATACGGCTTTGGAACAGCAGCGGAATAGAGTTTAAGAATTTGTATAACAAAGCGCAGATGCAATATACGTTTATGCTTTCCCTGAAAAATGAGACAACGGGATTTTGCGCAAAATTCCCCGAGTATGCTTATCTTAAGGCGGGAGAGGGAGAAAAACGCAGAGAGGACAATGACGTTCAGATCCGGGAGCTCGCAGCCGGAAACGGGTTTGCCCAGGGGGCATGTGTCGACGGGGACGGCAATCTGTATTGGTGCGACAAGGAGAACCGCAGGATCTTCAGGTACGACAAAAGCAAGGACGAGGTAATGCCGCTTATTGATATCCACTTTGTGCCGTCGGCGCTTTTTTTAGACAAGAAGGGGCATATGTTTGTTGCCGTGGATTATTCGGAGCTTATGCCGAAGGAGGAATGCAATCCCTTCGCCTGCGTGGATCATTCAAGCGGACATCCGCTGTTTATGTGGTTTTACGGGAGAAGTGCAAGGGCGTATGTATTTTCGGTAGAGGATCCGTTCAATACGATAGAGGAGCTTTTGCCCGTTGCGGCAGAGAAAGTGGCGGCAGGTACGGTGGTACGTCCGGCGGAACTGGATTATCCGGGAAAATTCGCAGAGGCGGCGGCGCGGCGGATAACCTCCTGTTTTCTAATGCCGGACGGAGAGACAGCCGTCGAGGATACCATCGATCTGGCAAGAAGCATCCGCCTGTGCGGGGTAACGGAAGGGGAAAAGGCGTTTCTGACAGATGATTCCGCAAGGTGTACATACGCCTATGAGGTGCTTTTGGGCGGCAATTACGGCACAGGAACACTTGTGGCGGACCGGGGACAGTATGGCGTCTATGAGGACGGGGAGGGAACGGTCTGGGCGGCGGACGATTATCTGTACGCGTATCGGGACGGTATCTGTGTCGGGCAGATGGAAATACCTGTGGACGTCCACAGCATAATCGGGAATGAGAAGGCTGTGTATCTGATCGGAAGGCATTCCGTCTACCGCTGCCGGCTCTAGTCGATCCTGCTCATCTGGTTTAACAGGCCGGTTTTCATATCATATAGCTTTTGTGACAGATCCACATGGATTTCCTGGGGGTTGACAAAACGCTTGGTCTCGTCCCAGAGGGTATCCTTTTCCCTGTTGCAGATGTCGCGGATCTCCATGACGGAGGGGGAGTGATAGATTGCCTTTCCGTCCTTGATGACCGGAATCAGCATCTTTCGCATATGATAGGTTCCTCCTGCAAGCTTTGTCTTTTTCCAAGGGGCATTTGGGTCAAAAAGCTTTAAGTCCTCTTTTTCGTCAAACGTCTCTTCCACAAGGCAGATGAGGTCAGCCCTGATCTTGCCGGTTGCATTGTCATAGATGCGGTAGAAGGTCTTGTTGCCGGGATTTGTAACCTTTTCAACGTTTTCGGAGAGTTTGATCTTCGGGATAAATTCCCCGTTTTTATCCATGATGGCGGCAAGCTTGTACACGCCTCCAAAGGAGGGATTGTCCTTTGCGGTGATAAGATTGGTGCCGACGCCCCAGGAGGTGATGGCAGCTCCCTGGCTCTTTAGGGTTTCGATCAGATATTCGTCCAGATCGTTGGAGGCGGAGATCACAGCGTCCGGGAATCCGGCAGCATCCAGCATTTTTCGGACTTCCTTGGACAGATAGGCAAGATCGCCGCTGTCCATGCGGATTCCGTAGCTCTTTGGCTTGATCCCCTCCTGCCGCATTTCGGTAAATACACGGATGGCATTCGGCACCCCGGATTCTAAGGTGTCGTAGGTATCCACCAAAAGCGTGCAGGCATCCGGATAAAGCCGCGCATATTCTTTGAAGGCGGTGTATTCGTCGGGAAAACTCATGATCCAGCTGTGGGCGTGGGTTCCGAGAACCGGCACGTCAAACATCTGTCCGGTCAGGACATTTGAGGTGCCCTTGCAGCCGCCGATGATGGCAGCCCTTGCGCCATATGTGCCGGAGTCCGGGCCCTGCGCCCGGCGCAGGCCGAATTCCATTACCCCATCCCCCTTTGCAGCGTAGCAGACCCGGGCGGCCTTGGTGGCGATCAGGCTCTGGTGGTTTACGATATTCAAAATGGCGGTTTCGATCAACTGGGCTTCCATGATCGGCGCAATGACCTTGAGCATAGGCTCCCTTGGGAACATAACGCATCCTTCGGGGATTGCATATATGTCGCCGGAAAAGCGGAAGTCCGCCAGATAGCGCAGGAAATCTTCGTTGAAGATGTTCAGCCCCCGGAGAAATTGGATGTCCTCCTCATCAAAATGGAGATTTTCGATATATTCAATGACCTGCTCAAGTCCGGCGCAGACGGAATAGCCGCCATTGCATGGGTTGCTGCGGAAAAAAGCGTCAAAGACCGCAATATCCTTTTTTCCGGTCATAAAATAGCCCTGCATCATGGTCAGTTCATAGAGGTCGGTCAATAATGTCAGATTTAATGTACTCAATTTTAAGTCCTCTCTTTCCGAAGCTTATTATGCGATAGCAAATCTCCTTTCCCATCGCTAAACGTCATAATGCCATTGTAACGGTATTTATTCCGTTTTGCAAATATCCGTTTATGTGATATTATAAAATAAAATATTCCTTTTTTATTACGGAGAAAAGTATGAATACAAATAAATCAAAAGATAAGATTGGTTTCGGACTGGCGTCCCTGATCCTTGGGGCAGCCTCTGTACTTCTGTTTCCAACCTGCGTAAATTTTCTTCTGATCGTTCTCTCGGCGGTCTTTGGAATCATCCAGCTTGCCGTATACCGGAAAAAGGGAATGGCGGTTGCGGGGCTTCTCTTCTCCGCCGTCTCTTTTGCGCTTGGCATTATATTTTGGATCGTTATGATTTCAAGAGGGTATTTTCTGCCGGATTATCTGACATATTTGGCATAGAAAAAAATTGAGAAAATTGTGCATTATGGCCAAAAATACATTGAATATTGTGCTTTTTTGGTGCATAATGAGAGTGGGCGTGTTTGAGGATTGCGGAAGACGGGGCTCTTGAACACCCGATCATGAAAATGTGTAAGGGGGATAAAAATGAAAAAAAGTATTGGGGCAAAGGTTTCTGCAATGCTTGTGATCATGGCGGCGCTGTTTCTTGTTGTTGCAGTCATTAATATTGTGGCATTATCAGCTATTAAGAAAAATACGGAACAGCTTGGTAATTTTCTGGCGATGGAGCAGACGAGGGGAAACTTGTCCGCCACCTTTCAGCAGGTACAGCTATATGCGAACCTTTCATATTACAAAGCCGGATCGGAGGATATCGAGACCATCCAGACAAAGCTTTCTTCCGCCATCGATGATGTAGTGGTGACGGTCGGGGGAATGCAGATGATCGCGCAGGAGTGCGGGGATTCGGAGATTATTGATTCGGTGGGTGAGCTGGAGACAGCAATCGGCGATTTTGCGGATTATGCCACCCGTATACTGGAGGCTTCGGAGGCGGGAGATACCGATGAGACGCTGGAGCTGGTGAATAATATCTACGCGGCGATGGGGACGGCTCAGGAAGCGGACAGCGCCTATGGCAATCTGCTGGATCTGAAAAAGGAAGAGATAACTGAGAATGCGGGCAGTAGTGTGGAAAATGCCTATATTTTCAACATTGCTCTGACGTTTTTGTATCTATTGATCGTTGTGGCGGCGTTCCTTATCGTAATGAAGACTATCGCCAGACCGGCGAAGAATTCGGGAAGACAGCTTGCTCAGATCGTTGATAAGCTGCAGAACAATCAGGGTGACCTGACGGAGCGTATTCCGGTCAGGACAAAAGATGAAATCGGTCAGATGACGGTTGGCGTCAATGGATTTTTGGAGACCATGCAGAAGATCATGCATACCTTAAAGGATGACGCGGAGAATCTGAAGGTTTCTGCGGATGCGGTCCGGAAAGAAATCAATGAATCCAACGAGAGTGCAAGCAGCGTGTCCGCTACGATGGAGGAAATGTCCGCGAGTATGGAGGAAATCTCCGCCACTCTGGGACAGATTGCATCCGGCAGCGACAGCGTAGTCAATGATATTCAGGTGATGATGGATCATGTAAACGACGGAGTGGAACTCGTTTCCCAGATCAAAGAGCGCGCGCAGGATATGCACAGGACAACGATATCCGGCAAGGAGAGCACAAGCCGGTCGATGGCGGACATGCGGGAAGCCCTGTTGGAGGCCGTAAGCGAGAGCCGCAACGTGGAGCAGATCAACGATCTTACAGGAGAAATCCTTAATATTGCAAGCCAGACGAACCTGCTGGCGCTGAATGCTTCCATTGAAGCGGCAAGGGCAGGAGAAGCGGGAAAAGGCTTTGCGGTTGTTGCGGATGAAATAAGGAATCTGGCGGATAGCAGCCGTGATACCGCAAACAATATCCAGAGTATCAGCAATATGGTGACCGGAGCGGTGCAGCGTCTGGCAGATAACGCCGAGGGCATGGTGCAGTTCGTGGATGAAAAGGTTATGAAGGATTACGATGGATTTGTCGCCGTGGTGGAGCAGTATGAGAGCGATGCAGAGAGCGTCAACACGATCATTACCGAATTTTCCAATAATGCAAATGAGATCAACAGTACGATGGAGAGTATGAATATCGGTATCAACGATATCGCGACCGCGGTGGATGAAAGCGCAAAGGGCGTAACGGTTGTTGCGGAGAGCGCGGTGAGCCTTGTGGAGGCAATCTCAAAAATTCAGAGGGAGACGGAAAATAATCAGGAGATCTCCGACGATCTGAATAATGAGGTCAGCAAGTTTAAGAGAGTGTAAAATCCATCTTGACAATTGCGTGTTTCGGGCTATATACTACATAATAGTAAAAAAGCAAAGACGATGACGAAGACAGTAGCTGCCATGGGAAAGTCAAAGAGAGCCGGATAAGGTGGGAGCCGGTACGAGTAGCGTGGTTCTGATTTGTATCAGCCTGCGGGTGCAGGGCGAATATCACTTCCGAGTTGCAGACCGAAATCAAAGCAGAGTAGGTTCTGACGTATTTCCCACGTTACCGGGAACAGGTATGCAAAGGACAAAGGCCTTTAAGTACATTGTAATCAGGTGGTATAGACGCAGCGCGTCCCTAATTACGGGGACGCGCTTTTTATTTCATAGGAAAGACCGTGTCGCTTTAAAGTGATAAAGCATGCTGCCTTTCCTATGAAATAAAAAGCACTACGTGCCATGATGCGCAGCTCGCAGAAAGGAGAATACTGCTTCGCAGTCTGCTCGCGCGCGGAACAAAAGCGGCGCTGGCAGAGAAATGGAAACGCGAGGGTGTTCGAAGCGCACTTTTGTTCATAGGAAATTACTTTCTATAAAAAATTGAGAAGGAGGAAATTATGTACAACAAAGTTGACACCAACATGAATTTTGTTGAGCGCGAGAAGGAAGTAGAAAAATTCTGGCGGGAAAACGATATCTTTAACAAAACTCTGGAAAAAAACAAAAAAGAGGGGGAGACCTATACGTTTTATGACGGGCCGCCGACTGCAAACGGAAAACCCCATATCGGTCATGTGGAGACGCGCACGATCAAGGATATGATCCCGAGATACCAGACCATGAAGGGCAAATATGTGCCGCGCAAGGCGGGCTGGGACACCCACGGGCTTCCGGTAGAGCTGGAGGTCGAGAAGCTTCTTGGATTAAACGGAAAAGAGCAGATCGAAGAGTATGGTATGGAGCCTTTCATTAAGAAATGTAAGGAATCCGTATGGAAATATAAAGGAATGTGGGAGGATTTTTCCTGTACCGTTGGTTTTTGGGCGGATATGGACAATCCCTATGTCACCTATGATGACGATTTTATCGAGTCCGAATGGTGGGCGCTTAAGGAAATCTGGAATAAAGGTCTTTTGTACAAGGGCTTTAAGATCGTTCCGTACTGTCCGCGCTGCGGAACGCCGCTTTCCACCGCCGAGGTTTCCCAGGGATATAAGACGGTAAAGGAGCGTTCCGCGATCGTCCGCTTTAAGGTCAGCGGAGAGGACGCATATTTCCTCGCATGGACTACGACCCCCTGGACGCTTCCCAGCAACGTGGCGCTGTGCGTGAACCCGAAGGATACCTATGTAAAGGTAAAGGCGGCGGACGGCTATACCTACTATATGGCAGAGGCATTGCTGGATACCGTTCTTGGAAAACTGGCGGGAGAGGACAACGGAAATAAGGCTTATGAGGTATTAGAGACCTATACGGGAAAGGATCTTGAATACAAGGAATACGAGCCGTTGTTTGCCTGCGCAAAAACGGCTGCCGACAGGCAGAATAAGAAGGGCTTTTTTGTCACCTGCGATACCTATGTTACCATGTCAGACGGTACCGGTATCGTACACATTGCCCCGGCTTTTGGCGAGGATGATGCGAATGTGGGACGAAATTATGACCTTCCCTTTGTACAGTTTGTAAACGGAAAGGGTGAATTAACCGAGGAGACGCCCTATGGGGGGATCTTTGTAAAAAAAGCGGATCCAAAGGTACTGAAGGATCTGGACGCCCAGGGAAAACTGTATGATGCGCCGAAGTTTGAACACGAATATCCCCATTGCTGGAGATGCGATACCCCTCTGATCTATTATGCAAGGGAGTCATGGTATATCAAGGAGACGGCGGTTAAGGAGGATCTGATCCGCAATAACAATACGGTAAACTGGATTCCGGAATCCATCGGGACAGGGCGCTTCGGAAACTGGCTGGAAAATATTCAGGACTGGGCGATCTCCCGCAACCGCTATTGGGGCACTCCGCTTAATATCTGGGAGTGTTCCTGCGGACATCAGGAGTGTATCGGAAGCCGTGCGGAGCTTGCAGAGCGCGCGGGGGATGAGGAGGCTGCCGGGGTGGAGCTGCACAGGCCGTACATTGATGCGGTTACCATGAAATGTCCGGACTGCGGCGGCGAAATGCACCGTGTTCCGGAGGTGCTGGACTGCTGGTTTGATTCAGGGGCAATGCCCTTTGCACAGCACCATTATCCTTTTGAGAACAAGGAGCTTTTTGAGCAGCAGTTCCCGGCGAAGTTTATTTCCGAGGCGGTAGACCAGACCCGCGGATGGTTCCATTCGCTTATGGCAGAGTCTACGCTGCTTTTCAACAAAGCGCCCTATGAGAATGTCATTGTCCTCGGACATGTACAGGATGAAAACGGGCAGAAGATGAGTAAGTCCAAGGGCAATGCCGTAGATCCCTTTGAGGCATTAAAGACCTACGGCGCCGATGCGATCCGCTGGTATTTCTATACCGCAAGCGCTCCGTGGATTCCAAAGCGTTTCTCAGGAAAGCTGGTGCAGGAGGGGCAGAGAAAATTCATGGGAACATTGTGGAACACCTATGCGTTTTTCGTTCTTTATGCCAACATTGACGGGTTTGACGCGACAAAGTACAGTCTGGATTATGAGAAACTTACGGTGATGGATAGATGGCTTTTGTCAAAGCTGAATTCCGCGGTTGCAGCAGTTGAGGATAACCTTGATAATTACCGGATTCCGGAGGCGGCAAGAGCTTTGGAGGAATTTGTGGATGAGATGAGCAACTGGTATGTCCGACGCTGCCGCGCACGTTTCTGGGCAAAGGGAATGGAGCAGGATAAGATCAACGCCTACATGACCCTTTATACGGCCCTTGTGACCATCTGTAAGGCGGCCGCGCCGATGATCCCCTTCATGACGGAGGATATCTACCGCAATCTGGTCTGCAGTATTGACGGTTCTGCTCCGGAGAGCATCCATCTTTGCGATTTCCCGGCTGTGGACGGAGAGATGATTGATGAAGAACTGGAAAAGGCAATGGATGAGGTCTTAAAGATTGTTGTTATGGGCCGCGCATGCCGTAATACCGCAAACATCAAGAACCGTCAGCCGATCGGACAGATGTATGTCAAGGCTCCTAAGACTCTGGATGGATTTTTCACGGATATCATTGCGGACGAGTTGAACGTAAAGGAGATTTCCTTTACGGACGATGTGTCCTCTTATACAAGCTATCAGTTTAAGCCACAGCTTCGTACGGTCGGTCCGAAATACGGCAAATATTTAAAGCAGATCCAGAGTGCGCTTGCGGAGTTTGACGGAAACAGAGCGATGGAAGAATTGAAATTAACAGGTGTGTTAAAGCTTGACAGTATTAGTAGTGAAGTTGTATTATTAGAAGAGGATTTGCTCATTAATATGACGCAGGCAGAGGGCTTTGTAACAGAGGGGGACAACTACGTTACCGTAGTTTTGGATACAAAGCTTACGCCGGAACTCATTGAAGAGGGATTTGTGCGTGAATTGATCAGCAAGATCCAGACGATGCGTAAGGAAGCCGGCTTTGAGGTGATGGATCACATTGCAGTTTCATATATTGCAGACGGAAAGGTCACCGGAATCTTTGAGAAATACGGCGAGGATATTAAGAAGGAAGTGCTGGCACTGCGCATTACCGCGGGGGAACTGACCGGATACCGGAAGGATTGGAATATCAATGGCGAAAAGGTTCAGCTTGCCGTGGATAAACAGTAAATAATGGAGAGGGAGAGGGTCGTAGTGCCGTCTCCCACCTTTTTGCTTATATCATAGGAAATCCGTAGGATTTTTCTGTGTTAAGATGTAAGAGGTATTGCCGCGCTTAAATGCGCAACCGTTTGCGAACAAAAAGAGGAGGAAGATATGAGAGACAAGGTATTTAGTAAAAAAGTATTTGTCAAGGCAATTACGGAAAATGTAAAGTCCATGTACAGAAAGACACTTGAGGAAGCAACCCAGCAGGAACTGTTTCAGGCGGTCTCTTATGCGGTGAAGGATGTTGTCATGGATGAATGGATGGCAACCCAGCAGGCATTTGACAAACAGGATCCAAAAACCGTGTATTACATGTCCATGGAGTTTTTGATGGGCCGCGCACTTGGAAACAACCTGATCAATCTATGTGTATATAAGGAAGTTAAGGAGACCCTTGAGGAGATCGGTCTTGATCTTAGCGTGATCGAGGATCAGGAGCCGGATCCGGCCCTTGGAAACGGAGGCCTCGGACGTCTGGCCGCCTGCTTTATGGATTCTCTGGCATCCCTTGGCTATGCGGCATATGGATGCGGTATCCGTTATCGCTATGGCATGTTCAAACAGCAGATAACGGATGGTTTTCAGATCGAGGTTCCGGATAACTGGCTGAAGAACGGGTATCCTTTTGAACTTCGCAGACCGGAGTACTGCTATGAAGTAAAATTTGGCGGGAATATCCGTCAGGAGAGCGATGAAAACGGCGGATTGAAGTTTGTTCAGGAAAATTATCAATCTGTTTATGCGGTTGCATACGATATGCCGATCGTGGGCTATGACAATCATGTTGTCGATTCTCTGATTATTTGGGATGCGCAGCCGAAGGAAGAATTTAAGCTGTCCTCCTTTGATGTAGGGGATTATGAGAAGGCGGTAGAGGAGGAAAACCTGGCCCGCAATCTTGTGGAGGTGTTATATCCCAATGACAACCATGTAAAAGGAAAGGAGCTTCGCTTAAAGCAGCAGTATTTTTTTGTATCCGCAAGCATTCAGCGTGCCCTTGCAAAATTTAAGAAGTCCCATAGCGATCTGCATGATCTGCCGAAGAAGGTAGTGTTCCAGATGAACGATACCCACCCAACCGTTACGGTTGCAGAGCTTATGAGAATTCTTCTGGATGAGGAGGGCTTAAGCTGGGAGGACGCTTGGGATATTACCACGCACAGCGTTGCATACACAAACCACACCATCATGGCAGAGGCATTGGAAAAGTGGCCGATCGAGATCTTTCAGAGGCTGCTTCCCCGTGTATATCAGATTCTTGAGGAGATCAACCGCAGATTTGTTCTGGACATTCAGGCAAAATTCCCCGGAAACGAGGAAAAGATCCATAAGATGGCAATTCTTTGGGACGGACAGGTAAAGATGGCGCACCTTGCAATCTGCGCCGGCTATTCCGTAAACGGTGTGGCGCGCCTGCACACGGAAATTTTAAAGAATCAGGAGCTTCGGGATTTCTATGAGATGTTCCCGGAAAAATTTAACAATAAGACCAACGGAATAACGCAGAGAAGATTCCTTGCCCATGCAAACCCGCTTTTAGCTGACTGGGTGACAAAGCAGGTGGGAAAAGGCTGGATCACCGATCTTTCCCAGACCAAGAAGCTTGCCGGGATTGCGGCTGATCCGAAGGCACAGAAGGAATTTATGGACATCAAATATCAGAATAAGGTGCGCCTTGCGAAGTATATCAAGGAACACAATGGAATTGAGGTCGACCCGAATTCCATCTTTGATGTGCAGGTAAAACGTCTGCATGAGTACAAGCGGCAGCTCTTAAACATTCTTCATGTGATGTATCTGTACAACCAGATCAAGGATAATCCGGCAATGGAGTTTTATCCGAGAACCTTTATCTTTGGGGCGAAGGCGGCAGCCGGATACCGCAATGCAAAGAACACGATCAAGCTGATCAATACGGTTGCGGATGTGATTAACAATGATGCGTCGATCGGCGGTAAGATCAAGGTTATCTTTATTGAGGACTATAAGGTTTCCAATGCGGAGTGGATTTTTGCGGCGGCGGATGTCAGCGAACAGATATCCACAGCGAGCAAGG
>CAYROM010000009.1:0-58452 GCA_964425905.1 uncultured Lachnobacterium sp.
TACCGCACATGCCGGCAAGTTCTCTTCCGACCGCACGATTCAGGAGTATGTGGACGATATCTGGCATTTGGACAAGGTTACGGTTAATATGTCAGGATTCTAATATAGGATTGCGATTTTTGCGCAGATTTTAGGAAAATAAAGGGACGCTTATGGGAAACGAAAAGACGAGAACCGGGATATCCGGGTTTACGCTAAAGATGATCGCTGTGGTCAGTATGCTGATTGACCACAGCGCGGCAACGATTTTGGAGCGCATGCTGATCTATGCGCCGGAGGGACAGTATCCATTTATAGATTCCCATTGGATGGGCTGGTATAATGTTTATATTTTTCTGCGGATTATCGGCCGCTTTGCGTTTCCGCTGTACTGCTATCTGATCGTGGAAGGCTTTCTTCATACGAGAAGTGTCGCGAAATATGCAGGAAGACTGTTTTTGTTTGCATTGATCTCGGAGGTGCCTTTTGATCTGGCATTTAACCGGAGCATATGGGACATGAGTTATAATAATGTCTTCTTTACGCTGTTTTTGGGTCTGGCGGCGATTGCCCTCATCAAGCTGGTAAACGACCATATGGTATGGAAGGGCGGTTCCCGGCTAAAGAGAGGCTTATTTCTGCTGCTGCGCTGCGTGATCGATATGGCTGTCATCTTTGTATGTATGATCGTCGCGGAGGATGTTCTCTGCACCGATTACGGCGCTGCGGGAGTGGCGGCGATCGTACTGCTGTATCTTTTGAGAGGTTATCCGAAAACGTCCTTTGTTCTGGCGGTTCTGCTGCTTGCAGCGATGTGCGGCGTAATTGAAGCGGCGGCTCTTTTGATGGTTGTCCCGTTCGCGTTTTACAATGGCACGAGAGGGCGCAAGGTCAAATACTTTTTCTACGTGTTCTATCCGGCGCATCTTCTGATTCTGGTGGGAATCTGCGCGCTGATGGGACTTGCGTAGAGCGGATCTGTACTGCTATATGAGAAATTTTTCCAGCTGGTCCCGGAGAACCTCATAATCGGACAGCCCCAGATCATATAATTGCTGTTCGAGTACCGGGTCCTTGGAAAATGTACTCATCCTTGGAGGATTGCTCGGGGCGATGATAAAGGCCCTGCCCTCCTCTTCATATCTTTTCATATCTGCTATATTCTGGCGGTACATCACATGGCGGTTGTCAATGGCATTTATCATTTCCGGGTATTTCCGGAGGATGTGGCTGTACAGGGCGCGCCCGCTTTCCGGCTGTTTTACGTAGCCTCTGGGCTTGCTGGTGATGACAACGATTTTATCGCAGCCGCTCTCAAAGGCGCGGTTTACCGGGATTGCGTCGGAAATGCCTCCGTCGTAGTAATATTCTCCGTCAAGCTCCACCGGCCGGCAGAATACCGGCAGCGCCGAGGAGGCCATGATGGCGCGGTAATCATCCTGCTTAAGGCTGCTTTTGTTAAAGTACGCCGCTTTTCCGGTAGCGCGGTTTGTTGCCACCATTTCGTACTCACAGGGATTGGCAAGGATAGCCGGGAAATCGATGGGATCGATCCCGTCCGAATTGGTGATACTGCCATAGATATATTCAAGCCCGAACAGCTGTCCGTGAAAGAGATAGTTGCGGAGACTTAAATATTTCGGATCCTTTACATAGATGGTATAAAAGCGCAGATTGCGCTCCTTCTGTCCTGCGAGAAAGGATGCGGTATTGGCGGAACCGGCGGAGACGCCGATACAATAATCAAATGTGATATGGTCGTCCAGAAAGCGGTCCAGGATTCCCGCGCTGTATGCGCATTTCATGCCTCCGCCCTCAACGACAAGTCCGATCTTACTCATAAAAACACCTCTTATATAAAATCTCCTGTTTTCTGATAGATATTCTACCATTTTATGCCGGAATGTCAAAGGACAAATCGGCGGAAGGCTTTTTTATAATGAAGTTTTATGGTATAATGTCGTCAGACATTATACCGCGCGAATGCGCATCAGTACCATCTACCGTGTGCGGAACGCACATGGTATAATGCAAAGAAGGCAAAAGATCAAGATTTTAGGAAAAGAGGAATACCCATGGCATTTTGTCATTTGCACACCCATACCGAATACAGCCTGCTGGACGGTTCAAACAAGATCAAGGACTATGTGGCGAGGGTGAAGGAGCTTGGCATGGACAGCGCTGCTATCACAGATCACGGCAACATGTACGGAGTCATCGAATTCTATAAGGAAGCGAAGGCACAGGGCATCAATCCGATCATCGGGTGCGAGGTGTACGTCGCGCCGAATTCCCGTTTCGACAGGGAGACAAGCCACGGGGATGACAGATATTATCATTTGATCCTGCTGGCGGAAAACAATACCGGTTATGCGAATCTGATGAAGATCGTATCCATCGGATTTATGGAGGGCTACTACTATCGGCCGAGGGTGGATTTTGAAACCCTGCAAAAGTATCACGAAGGGCTGATCTGTCTTTCGGCATGTCTTGCGGGGGAGATTCCGCGTTATATCGTCAGGGGCTTCTATGAGGAGGCGAAGGGCGTCGCATTGCGCTATCAGGAATGTTTCGGAAAGGGGAACTTTTTTCTGGAGCTCCAGAATCACGGAATCGCGGATCAGAAGCTTGTGAACCAGCAGCTTGTGCGGATGAGCGGCGAATTGGGTATAGAGCTGGTGTGCACAAATGATGTGCATTATACCTATGAGACGGATGTGGAGGCCCATGATGTGCTGCTTTGCATCCAGACGGGGAAAAAGGTTACCGATGAGGACCGCATGCGCTATGAGGGCGGGCAGTTTTTTGTGAAAAGTGAAGAGCAGATGCTTGAACTGTTCCCGTATGCAAAGCAGGCGGTCTCAAATACGCAAAAGATAGCGGATCGGTGCCATGTGGAGATCGAGTTTGGAAATTATAAGATTCCGAAGTATCAGGTGCCAAAGGGATTTGGCTCCGCATGGGAATTTTTGAATCATATCTGCGAGGAGGGATTTGCGGAGAAATATGCAAAGAACCCGGAATATAATGAAGAGCAGAAAAAAGAGATCTATGGCGCAATGCAGTACGAGCTTGACATTATAAGGAAGATGGGATTTGTCGAGTATATCCTGATCGTATGGGATTATATCAACTGGTGCCGGAACCATGACTGCTGGGTCGGGCCGGGGCGGGGCTCCGCTGCGGGAAGCCGCGTGTGCTACTGTACCGGAATAACGAATATTGACCCGGTAAAATATAATCTGCTGTTCGAGCGTTTCCTAAACCCGGAGCGCGTCTCCATGCCTGATATCGACGTGGACTTTGAGTATGCGGAGCGCTATCGCGCAATCGAGTATGTTTCGGAAAAATACGGCGCGGACTCCGTGACGCAGATCGTTACCTTTGGAACGATGGCAGCCCGGGGAGTCATCAAAGCGGTCGGAAAGGCCTTGGATTTTCCGTATTCGGAGACGGACCGTCTGGCAAAGATGGTTCCGGCGGAGCTTAATATAACGATCGAAAAAGCCCTTCAGATGAATCCGGAGCTGCGGGGCATTTATGAGAGCGACAAGTCGATCCATGACATGATCGACATGGCAAAGAAGCTGGAGGGGCTGCCGAACCATACATCGGTGCATGCTGCGGGTGTTGTGATCTATCCGGGAGTGGCGAGCGACTATGTTCCCTTAGGCAGGGCGAATGACGGCAGTCCGACTGCGGAATACAACATGGTGCAGCTTGAGGAGCTTGGACTTCTTAAGATGGATTTTCTCGGTCTGCGGACGCTGACAGTACTTAAGGACGCGGTAAAGAATGTCAAGGCGTCCAGAGGAATCGACATTGACGTGGATCGCGATATCGATCTCAACGACAGGGAGGTATTGGAGTTTATCGGCACAGGAAGGACGGAGGGCGTATTCCAGCTTGAATCCGTGGGGATGCAGAATTTCATGAAAGAGCTAAAGCCCCAGAACTTTGAGGATATTGTGGCGGGGATTTCGCTGTACCGCCCGGGCCCGATGGATTTTATTCCCAATTATATCAAGGGAAAGAACGATCAGAAGGCGATCAGCTATGTGACGCCGGAGCTTCAGAGCATTTTAGAGCCTACCTACGGCTGTATCGTCTATCAGGAGCAGGTCATGCAGATCGTTCAGAAGCTTGCGGGCTACACTATGGGACAGGCGGACAATATCCGCCGGGCAATGAGCAAAAAAAAGCAGTATGTCATTGACGCGGAGCGGAAGAGCTTTGTATACGGAGACGCCGAGCGCGGCATAAAGGGCTGTGTGGCAAACGGAATCAAGGAGGAGGCTGCAAACAGCATTTATGATTCGATGGTGGACTTTGCAAAGTATGCCTTTAACAAGTCCCATGCGGCGGCATATGCGGTGATCAGTATGCAGACGGCATGGCTGAAGTATTATTATCCTGTGGAATTTATGGCGGCGCTCATGACCTCCGTGATCGACAATTCCGCTAAGGCATCCGAATATTTATATAATTGCAGGGAAATGGGGATCCGGGTGCTTCCGCCGGATATCAATTCCGGGCAGGGCGAGTTTACTGCGGAAGGTGAAAATATCCGCTATGGACTTTATGCGATCAAGGCGTTGGGACGTCCGGTCATTGACCGTATCATTGAAGAACGTGAGAGCGGCGGTGCATACCGGACGCTTCAGGATTTTATCGAGCGAACAACAGACCGCGACGTAAATAAGCGGGCGGTGGAGAATCTGATCAAGGCGGGCGCATGCGACAGTCTGGACGGGACGCGGAAGCAGATGGTGGCCGTCTATGGAACGATCATCGATCAGTCCGCGCAGCAGAAGAAAAGTGGTATGTCCGGTCAGATGAGTCTGTTTGATCTTGTCTCCGAGGAGGAAAAGCGGGAATACAGCATAAAATATCCGCCGGTGGGAGAGTTCGACAAAGAGGTGCTTCTGGGATTTGAAAAGGAAGTTCTGGGCATTTATCTAAGCGGACATCCTCTGGAAGAATATACGGCGAAGATGAAAAAGAATACTACCGTTTACGCGACGGATTTTATACGGGACGAGGAGACGGGGACCATTAAGGTTTCGGACAATGCCCATGTGGTCGTGGGGGGGCTGATCGCAGGAAAGACGGTGAAGTTTACCAAGAAAAACAAGGCGATGGCGTTTATCGAGGTGGAGGATCTGACGGGAACCGTGGAGGTCATTGTCTTTCCAAAGGATTATGAGAAATATCAGCACTTTTTGAATGTGGACGGAAAAATATTTGTCGTGGGACATGCATCGGTGGAGGATGAGCAGAACGGAAAGATCATCTGCGAGAGGATCGTTCCCTTTGAGGAGACCAAAAGGGAGCTGTGGCTTCAGTTTGCGACGAAGGAGGATTTTTCCGGTAAGGAACAAAAGCTTTATGATATTTTACGCAGCTCCGACGGGGGGGATGAGGTCGTTATCTATATTGCGTCCCCCAAGGCGCTGAAGAGGCTTGGGGCAAACTTTACGGTGATGGCGGATTCCGGTCTTGTGGAGCAGTTGAATCTGTTTTTGGGCGAAAAAAATGTAAAATGTGTGGAAAAGAATATTGAAAACAGAACATAAACAGTTTACAATATTATGGGATTAAATGAATTTGAATTTTTTAAATATACAGGAGGCATAAAAAATGGCAAAAGAAATCAATACAATCGGCGTGCTTACCAGCGGTGGAGATGCTCCGGGAATGAATGCGGCAATCCGTGCGGTAGTCCGCGAGGCCCTTTTTAAAGGAAAGAAGGTAAAGGGCATCAAGCGCGGTTATGCCGGTCTCTTAAATGAGGAAATCATCGATATGGACGCGAAGAGCGTTTCCGATACCATTTCCCGCGGCGGTACGATCCTGCAGACCGCGCGCTGCATGGAATTTGTTACACCGGAGGGACAGCAGAAGGGAGCGGAGATCTGCAAAAAGAACGGCATTGATGCGATCGTTGTGATCGGAGGGGACGGTTCCTTCCAGGGAGCCCAGAAGCTGGCAGCTCTTGGAATCAATACGATCGGACTTCCGGGAACCATCGATCTGGATATCGCATGCACGGATTATACCATCGGATTTGATACCGCCTGCAATACCGCAATGGAGGCGATCGACAAGGTGCGCGATACCTCCACTTCCCATGAGAGATGCTCTATTATCGAGGTTATGGGACGCGGCGCCGGATATATCGCTCTGTGGTGCGGGCTTGCAAACGGTGCGGAGGAGATCCTTCTTCCGGAGAAATACGATTACGATGAGCAGAGACTGATCGACCAGATCAAGGACGCGCATAATAAGGGAAAACAGCATTATATTATCATCAATGCGGAGGGCGTGGGACATTCCCAGAGTATGGCGAAACGCATCGAGGAAGCTACCGGGCTTGAGACCCGTGCCACGATCCTCGGACATATGCAGCGCGGCGGAAGCCCGACCTGTAAGGACCGTGTGTATGCAACCACGATGGGAGCTCTTGCAGTCGATCTTCTGTGCGAGGGAAAGAGCAACCGTGTGATCGGATACAGAGACGGCGGATTTATTGATTACGATATTGATGAGGCGCTTGCTATGCAGAAAAATATTCCGGAATATATGTATCAGATTTCAAGAAATCTTGTATAAGTCATAGGAATATGGATAGAACATAAGATAGTAAATGGAAAGAGAGCAACCTGACGATCTAACCAGCCAGATTGCTCTTTTTTAAGGATTAGAAAATGATTACCAGCGGAAATAACCGGCAGATCAAAAATGTGACTGCACTAATAAAAAAATCAAAGGAACGCCGTGCGCAGCGCAAATTTGTGGTGGAGGGGCCCAAGATGTGTTTTGAGGCGCCAGCAGGCTGGGTGGAGGCTGTCTATGTATCGGAGGGGTTTCTGGAGCAGAAGGAGCAGAGGGAACAACTCGAGCGGTATCTTGCTTCGGATGAAGGGCTGCGCAGTATCTGCGAGGTGACATCGGACGCGGTTTTCAAGGCAATGTCGGATACGCAGACGCCCCAGGGAATACTCTCCGTTATCCGGATGCCGGAGTACCGTCTGCCGGATCTGCTCTGCGGGAAAAGGACGCATCTGCTTGTGCTTGAGGGAATTCAGGATCCGGGCAATCTGGGAACCATGCTGCGGACCGGGGAAGGCGCGGGCATTTCGGGGATGATCGTAAACCGCACGACGGTGGATCTGTTTAATCCGAAGGTGATCCGGGCAACGATGGGAAGCATTTACCGGGTTCCCTTTTTTGTGGCGCAAGAGCTTGAGGAGACCATAAGGGAGCTGAAGGAATCCGGGGTGAAGCTCTATGCCGCCCACTTAAAAGGCAGGATGGCATATGACGAACCTGATTACACGGAAGGCTGCGGCTTTTTGATCGGAAACGAGGGGAACGGTTTGAGCGATGGGCTCGCAGAGATGGCGGACAGCTATATCCGGATTCCGATGGAGGGGAAGGTGGAGTCCTTAAATGCTGCGGTTTCCGCGTCCCTGCTTATGTATGAGTGCAGCCGCCAGAGGAGGAGGAAGGGATGAGGATATGGTTTAAGATTTTTTCTGACACTCGTCTGATCGCAACGGAGACAATCGAGGACATGGGGGAGGATACAAGGACGCACAAGGTTTTTGCGGCTCTTGAGGAGGCATGTCTGCGGTTTGATCTGGCAAAACCGATCTGGTTTGATTCCAATGTGGAGGAATTTAAAAGGCGGGCGGTGACGCGGTTTTGGAGGGACAATTTTGTGGAGGAGATTGATTTTGACTATCTGGAAATACAGGTGCTTGAAGAGGATTGAGTAGAGCGCGAAGAGGAAGAAACAGTATATTATGAGTGGAAATTTGGGAGGCGGTTTTTATGGAGGAAAATATTTTACAGGACGGAGTGGAGAGCTGGGAAACAGTCATGTTTCTCTATAATTCGGCATTGAAGGAGGTCGCAACAAAGCTTGAGATCCTAAATGACGAGTTTGTGCATGTACACAACTATAATCCCATTGAATATATTAAATCCAGAATTAAGAAACCCGAAAGTATTGTCAAGAAATTGCGCCGGGCCGGATATGAAAGTACGATAGAAAATATGATCGAGTATGTGAACGACATAGCGGGAATTCGCGTTGTCTGCTCGTTTACTTCGGATATCTATCGCTTGTCCGAGATGATCGGGAAACAGAATGATCTGACGGTGGTTTCGGTTAAGGACTATATCAAACATCCGAAGGAGAGCGGTTATAAAAGCTTTCATATGCTTGTGACAGTACCTATTTTTTTGACGAACCGGGTGGTGAACACAAAGGTTGAGATACAGATCAGAACGATCGCGATGGACTTTTGGGCGAGTCTGGAGCATAAAATATATTATAAATTCGAGGGAAACGCACCGGAATATATCAGCCGCGATCTGCGCGCATGCGCCGGCATCGTGTCGGATCTTGACGCAAAGATGCTGCAGCTGAATGAGGCGATTCTGGAGGCAAAGGCGCACCAGTAGAAATTGCCAGATTTATCTGACAGCAAAACGAAGTTGTCATACTTTTGAAAGAAAAAGTGCAGACAGGAAAATATAAGCAACGGAAACGTCATCAGGAGGTCATTTTCTCAGGGAGCCAAGCCTGCTGAACAAGCTCTGCGGAATTGCATAGCCGAATATGATTCCGAAAACGATTGCAGCAGCGGTTTCAAAGGTGCTGAGTCCTGTTGCGGCAGACATTTCCCGGTTGCCCGTAAAAAGGTAATAGGCGGTATAGTAAATGCCGGCTCCGGGAACGAGAGGAAAGATTCCCGGCAGAAGATAGACTGTTCCGGGATTTTTTCGTATAACGGCAAAGGCGCGGCTGAAAATGGTGAGGAGCAGGGTTGCTATCATGGAAGCCGCCACATTGCTGATACCGGCCTGGGTAAAGACATAGTATACCATCCAGCCCAATGCGCCGGTAAAGCCGCAGAATAGAAGTTCCTTCTTCGGGGCGGAAAAAAGTATGGAAAATGAAATCGTTGCAAACATGGCAGCAAGAAATTCGATTAAAAATATCATAGCGGTAAAGCGCCTCCTCCCATTTGGCGGCATGCATAGATGGAGATGCATACGCCTACGGCAATACAAAGAGCGGTAAGCAGAGCGTCGATCAGGTGGATCGTTCCGGAAAGGTAGTCTCCGTTGTAGAAGTCCCGGATCGACGTGGTAAAGGCGATACCCGGAACCAGAGGCATGATGGAACCGATAACGATCTTATCCTGCATGACGGGCAGCCCGGTATAAAAGATCACAATACTGAGAACCGTCACAAATATGCTGGCAAAGACATTGGATAATACCCGGGAGAGTTTTTGCCTGGCAAAGGCCATAAGCAAAAGCTGCTCTAAAAAACCGATAAAGAATGCAAAGATACTGTCGAGGAGCCGGCCTCCGAACAGGTAGCAGAATGCAGCGCTGCCCAGTCCGCAGCAAAGGACAAGTGTCCGGCGGGAGTAGGTTCGCTGGTTTTTGCATTCGTTGAGACGTCGCCATGCATCGTTAAGGGCGCAGTCATGCGCGCTTAGGTCCCGGGCAAGCTGGTTCAGAGCCGAAAGCTTGCTCAGGTTCACGGAACCCAGAGGGACATGGCGAACCATACTGCACGCATCGTCCCGGTCTTCATTGGCGCTGGCAAAGATTCCGTTTGACAGCACATACACATCAAATTCTTCAATTTCTTCATACGCTTTTAAAATATGGATAACCGTATCCTCTACACGATAGATCTCCGCTCCGTTCCGGAGCATCACATCGCCCACCTCGACTGCAAGCGTCAGTATTTCTTTGGTGCAAGCCATAAAAATCTCCCTTTGCCTTTGCGCTCATTATATGCCTCTACCTAATTTATGCTTATTTTGTGTCTCTGTCAATTGGAAAATACGGCATAAAAAAGAATTTTTGGCACATACTGACCTTAAAATGCAAAAGGAGGGGCAAACAGCATGAAAATATATCGAATTGTTCTGATTATCATACTGATCGCAGTAATCGGAGGCGGCGCATGGTACTGTTTTTATGCCAGCAAAGACAGTAAAACCCCGGCGGAAGGAACCCTGGTGGAAAAATGCATAAAGAAGTGCGGCAGCATATGGGCGTAGAGGAAATTCTGTATCTGAAGGCTGACCTTCATTCGCTGGTGTATGACCGTGAGGTCAAGATGAAGGATGTGATGAAGATAGAGGGGAGCAATCCGGATCTTGTATATCAGGCAGGTCAGATGCGTCTTTATGAGTTTACAAAGGAAAATGACGCGGACAAAGGGAAAAATCCGATGGTGGTTTTTTCTATATTAAAGGTGATAGAGAATATTCATAAAGAAAATCCAAACGTGATTATACAAAATTTTGGCGAGCAGGATTTCATTGTTGAGTACGCAAAAGAGCCGAAAAAGAAGAAAAGTGTAGAAATATTAAAGCTTGCTTTAATTTGTATTATCACTTTTTTCGGAGCGGCATTTACCATAATGGCATTTAACAACGATGTATCGATCCAAGATATATTTGAAAAGTTTTACAGTCAGGCCATAGGCTCCGCAAAGCCCCCCGTGACGGAACTGGAGATCGGTTACTGTATCGGAATTGCGATTGGAATCATTGTCTTTTTCAATCATATAGGCAAAAAGAAGATCACGCCGGATCCTACGCCCATTCAGGTGGAGATGCGGAAATATGAAGAGGACGTTGATTCTGCATTTATACAGAATGCAAGCAGGAAAGGACATAATCAGGATGTGGACTGAGCATATTTTAATAGGTTTTTTGGCTCTTTGCGCCGGAATGGCCGTTTCTGCCGGAACGTTTGCCTTTTTGCTGGTGATCGGCGTGCTGCCCAGAGTATTGGGAAAGACAAGCCTTGTAAAACGGGTAATGCTGATCGAAAATCTGGTGATTGCAGGGGTGATCGTCGGCGCAGCTTTCTCCGTGGTTTCATGGGAAGCGCCCTGGGCGGGAAGTGGGAATGTGCTGCTTGCGGGAGCAGAATGGTGCGTTGTGGCTTTATACGGGCTTTCCGCGGGCATTTTTGTGGGGTGTATCGCTGCGGCTCTTGCGGAAATTCTGCACACGCTGCCGATTCTTTTTCGTAGGGAGAGCATTAAGCGGGGGCTTTCCTGGGTCATGATTTCCATGGCGCTGGGAAAAATGTGCGGCGGTCTGTTTTATTTCTATTGCGGCTATGGGGGCTGAAAAACATGCAATCTCCTTGAACGGTATAGATTGATAACAAAAGATAAAATTTCCCATTTTAAAATGTAATCATAAATAGTAGAATAAGTCGTAAGAAATTCCTTTCCCGTATCGGGAAGCATAAGAGAGAAGCAATATTGTAATCAAAGGAAAGTGGGAAAATGCAGATGAACAACAGAGGCAAAATCGTGTATACGGCAGTTTTGGCGCTGGCGGTTCTTCTTCTGGCGGGCTGTGCAAAAGGAAGCGGTGCAAAGGAAGAAGAAGCTTATACATCGGAGTATGTGTCGGAACCTTCAACTACCGGGGAGGAAACGGAGATAGCGGCGGGGAAAGATTACGAGACGCCCTTAGAATTTTCCCTTGTGGCGGAAGCCTATGAATTGTATGCAGAGGATTGGCAGACGGCATACCATTATATTCTGGATAATCTGAACGACATTCTTTATGATCCGTGCGGATTAAGGGAGAGCGGGGGCGGTTATCCGCTGGATATTATATTTTTGCTATTGTATGATTTTAACGCTGACGGTACGCCGGAGCTGGTTGTCGGGGATTGGGCTGACGTAGATGTATATACCTTTCGGTCAGGGCTGTGTGAGAGAGTGGCGACCATATTTTTTCCGGTGTGGAGTAATGACTTGGGAAATTTTATAGAGCCGGTCAGCGGAATGTGTTTTTACAATGATAATCTGTACATGTCGAATGGCGGCATAGGTGAGGGTGGCGGTGAATATCTTATGTTTGGATATTTTGATGGCGGCTGGCACATAGCAGATGCTCAAGAGGAAACGCTTGATGGAGATTCTGTCTCCAGAGGGGAGATTTTTGAACTTTTTCCGTATGATATGTATGAAGGACTCCGCTATATCGATTTTCCCGTCGGTGGCTGGCTAAGTAAATATTCGATCGTACATAAGGATGGGGAGATGCTGTTACGCGAAATATCGGCTGATGACGATGGCAGTTATTCCCCTGTGGACTTTGACCAATTCTGGGAGGAGTTGTACACGGAGGATTGGGAAAAAGCATATATTGAACTTTTATATAACCGCGATGAGGTTCTTTCTAATCCGGACGGGGCAAGAGGGGAGTATTGGTATCCGATAGATTTGTTAACATTATTTCTGCATGATTTTGACGGGGACGGGATACCGGAGCTTGTGGTAGGAGATAGGTATGCGGTTGATGTTTATACGTTCCGGGATGGAAAGTGCAACAGGCTTGCCAGTCTGTATACGCCGGGTGAGAGTCACCTGAATGCGGGAATCGCATTATGTAATAATAGCCTGTATCTTTCGGATCGCGGCGGAATCGGCGAAAGATCCTACTGCGTTTTCGGGTATATTGACGGCGGCTATCACACATTATCGATCAGCGAATATATGGACGGGACATGGGACGGCGCTCCCATCACCTATGAAAAAGCCCTGCAATATATTCCGCATGTGTTGTCCGATGATAAATATGTCTGGAGCATTGAGCAGGAGAATTGGATCGTGGAAGAGTTCTACATCAAAAATGAGGACGGAAATGTATTGATAAGATCCGAATGGGAAGGTAAGGATTCGGATTATAGGATTGTAGACTTTGACCGGTTGTGGGAATAAGAGATGGATATGAGATAGGAGGATATAGCTATGATACCTTCAATTACAAGACAGAGCGTTATTATAAAATGTATCCGCCGGAAGTCCGTTCTTCTGGGGAATTATGAGTTCTATTATCTGGCGGGGCTGTTCAATCAACTGTATGATATGGGGGCGGACGAGGATATGCCGCCCCAAAAACTGTTTGACCACATCATGGAGCGGATCGATACGTTTTCACCGAAGGACGAAAGGGAGGAATATCTTATCAGCATGGTAAGGTTTTACCGTCCCGCAGAGGAGTACGATGATCAGATGAAGCTGCTATTCCGATGGGGAGAACAGGAACCGGAGCTTTGGAAGATCGATACCTCCTATGCGCCGAAATAACTTTTCCCCATATACATAGTTTTTTTCTGCATGGACATACTTATTCTAAAGGGCAATAGAAAAAGAATCGAGGTATGATCTATGAAGAAGGAACAGCTTCCGAAAGGACAGAAAGAGCGCAACGATGCCTATAATGAATATGTAAAACAGGTCACGCCCACGCATAATCTGTGGGTAAACATGGCAAAAGCATTTGTTCTGGGTGGAATCATCTGTATCATCGGCCAGCTTATTCTCAACATAGCCATGAATCAGTTTGGTCTGGAGCAAAAGGACGCGGCTCTGTGGTGCAGTATGATACTGGTTCTGCTCAGCGTGATTCTCACCAGCCTGAACCTGTATCCGTCCCTCGCAAACTGGGGTGGCGCGGGGGCATTGGTCCCGATCACCGGGTTTGCCAACGGAGTCTGCTCGTCGGCGGTCGAATTTCAGAAGGAGGGACAGGTCTTCGGTATCGGCTGTCAGATATTTAAGATTGCGGGACCGGTCATTTTGTATGGGATTTTTTCCAGCTGGCTGTTGGGACTGGGCTATTGGATCTTAAAAATGTTTGGCATTGTCTGATGGGGGATCAAGGATGAAAAAATATAATATTTTAAAGGGGACGGACGCCGATCCGTTTCCGAAGGCACATTACCGTTTGACGGAGAGGATGGAGGAACATCTGGAGGAAACAAGACAGAAGAGTCTTTATAACGATGAGGACAGGGCAGGGATTGACAACAATCAGTTTTTTGAGGAGAGGAGCAATCCCTTGAGCAGCAAAGGAAATTAAATATTTTTCTTCCCAAAAATCTTTCCTTATGGTATGATGAGACTGGTCGAAATTTTTCGATTAATTTCGTTAAAAATGGAGGGAAAGAAAAAATGAGAAGGCGGGTAAATTCGTTTGTGATGGCAGTTCTGATGCTTGTGCTTTCAGTAACTGCCTGTTTCACGGACCTGACACCGGCAAGTGCGGCGGAGCTGATACTTAAGGTGCATTACCACAGAGAGGACGGGAACTATACGGATTGGAGTGTATGGCTCTGGGCGGACGGACAGGAAGGCGCCGACTATGCGTTCGAGGAAGAGGAAGGCGAGATGGTCGCAACGATGGAGGTTACGCCCGGCGTTACTTCCGTAGGATTCATTGTCCGCACACCGGACTGGGGAAAGGATATCGATGCGGATCAGTTCATTGATATTTCGGAGATGGTATCCGGTACGGTCCATGTATATGTGGAATCCGGCGTGGAGGGCTATACCAAGGAGTATGGAGATGATGCGGTTACGGGAACAAAGTTAAAGACAGCGGTTTATAATGGCGACGGGACGATCACGGTAACCATGACAGGAGAACTCGGGGAGCTTGCGCTTTCGGCTGTTCCTGCGACGGAAATCTTTTCCGTAAGGGGAAAGGAATCCGCAGTTGAAGTTACCGGGCTGTCCTACGAGGGGGATTTTGTGTATACCCTTGTTCTGGCGGAGGAGCTCAACAACGCAAAGAGTTATACAATCACCTATGACGATACGGATTACAGCATTAACATGCCGATCATCTATTCCACAGAGGAGTTTGAGGCGGCATATACATATGACGGGGATGATCTTGGCGCAGTATGGACTGCAGAAAAGACCTCCTTCCGTGTATGGGCCCCGACGGCTGAGAGCATGGTGCTCAATCTGTACGAGGCGGGAACTCCCTATCAGGACGATCTCATCGAGAGTATCGAGATGACCCCTGATGTGAATGGCACCTGGGTTGCGGAGAAGGAAGGCGACTTAAACGGAACCTACTACACTTACAGCGTGACGATTGATGGAGTTACACAGGAGGCCTGTGATCCTTATGCCAGAACGACAGGCGTAAACGGAAGGCGGGCAATGGTGATCGATCTTGATTCTACCGATCCGGAGGGATGGGAAAAAGATACGAATCCTCATGCGGGAGAATCGATCAACGATGCGGTTCTCTACGAGCTTCATCTGCGTGATCTCTCTGCCGATGATGAGTCGGGGATGGAGTATGTCGGCAAATTCTTAAGTCTTACCGAGACAGGGACGACAACCTCTTCAGGGATCGCAACCGGACTGGATCATATTAAGGAGCTTGGCGTTACCCATATACATTTGCTCCCGATTTATGATTTCGGCTCGGTAGATGAGACATACAAATATGAAAATCTATATAACTGGGGCTATGATCCGGTGAATTACAATGTGCCGGAGGGATCTTATTCCACGGATCCATATAACGGAGAAGTGCGCGTGGCGGAGCTTAAGCAGATGGTACAGACACTTCATGAGAACGACTTAAGCGTTGTAATGGACGTGGTATACAACCATGTATACAGCGCATCGGATTTTTGCTTTAACAAGCTGGTTCCGGGATATTTTTCGCGTATTAATGAGGACGGAACTTACTCTAACGGCTCCGGCTGCGGAAATGATACGGCCTCCGAGCGCGCAATGGTAAAAAAATATATCGTTGATTCCGTAAATTACTGGGTGGAGGAATACCACATCGACGGATTCCGGTTTGACCTGATAGGTCTTTTGGATACGGAAACCGTAAATGAAATCATTGAGACCGTGCATGAGAGCCATCCCGATGTCATCTTTTACGGAGAGGGTTGGACGCTTGATACCAATGTGACAAAGGAAGGATATACTCTGGCAACCCAGACGAATTCTGCTATGACCCCGGGATTTGCATATTTTAATGATACGATCCGCGATACATTGAAGGGAAGCGTTTTCAATGAGGAGATTGGATTTGTATCCGGCGCTTCCGGTCTGGAAAGCACGATCATCGATTCTTTCCTCGGGAACGTATCATGGTGCAGCAGTCCATCCCAGACGGTCAATTATGCATCCTGCCATGATAATCTGGCGCTGTTTGACCGGATCAGGGTTTCCAGGACCGACGCAGGCGAGGAAGATTTGATCCGCATGAATAATCTGGCAGCTTCCATCTATATGCTGTCGGAGGGCGTTCCTTTCATGCAGGCAGGAGAAGAAATGCTCCGTTCTAAGCCGAATGGGGACGGCACATACGATTCGAACAGCTATGCATCCGGCGATGAAGTCAACAGTCTAAAGTGGGGAGATCTCGAGGATGAATCCTACATGGCGGTTTTTGAGTATTATAAGGGGCTGATCGCTTTCCGCAAGGCACACGGAGCGCTTCGCCTTTCTGACGCGGAGACGGTTGCGGATACCGTAAAAGCGGTGGAAGGACTGGACGAAAATGTAGTGGCGTTTGATATTGCCGGCGGCGTGAACGGCGAGACCGCTGATGAAATCTATGTCATTTTTAATGCGAATGAGGATGAGACTACTGTTGATCTTCCGAGCGGAACATGGAATGTCTATATCAACGGCGAAAAGGCAGGTACGGAAGTGATCGAGACGATTAAGGAGGGCAGCGTAACCGTAGCGCCGATCTCTGCGATGGTACTGGTGCGCGAGAGCGGAGCAGCGCTTTCGGGCGGCGGATTGACGGGAAAGACGGTCGGCTTTGTCGTAGTAGGCGTGATTGTGGTTGCAGGTGCGGTCGTAATCTTCCTTTGCAATCGCAAAAAGAAAAATTGACCTCCGGTCTCCCGATATACATTTTGAACCTTTTGTTCATTGAAAAACAGGCTGGTTAAGAATATACTGACGATAATTAAGGTAAAATGTATGTAGGGAAACGTTGAAGGAGGAAATATTAAATGGCATTAGAGGTTGCCCACAAGGCACAGCGTGCGGCTGCGGAGATATTGGTTGATAAGGTGTTAGCGGACAGAGACAGGGATCGTGAGAAAACTTATCTTAAGCTGGTAGATATGGCAGAGCAGTTTTATGGCGACGGATTTACGAAGGAGCAGTACGATAGCGCGCGGGAGGCGATAAAGGACCCGGATAACCGCTGGGTGCGGTATATTAACCGGGTTTTGGATGAGACAGACAAAAATGTAGCAAAGACCATGATTATGAATGTCGGATTCGAGGCGTTTTTCCGCGGGACAAAGATGATCCGCAAAAACCGGAAGATCTATCATTGCAACATTCCGTGGCTGATCCTGTTCGATCCGACCTCAGCCTGCAATATGCATTGCAAAGGATGCTGGTCGGGTACTTATGGACGAAAATACAATATGTCTTTTGAGGATATGGATAAGATCATCACCCAGGGAAAGGAACTGGGGGTGTATCTGTACATGATGACGGGCGGGGAACCGCTCGTCAGGAAGGCTGATATCATTAAGCTTGCGGAGAAGCACAGGGACGTTGAGCTTGCGATGTATACGAATTCCACGCTGATCGATGAAGATTTATGCAAGGAGGCCGTGCGGCTGGGCAATCTGACTTTTTTCCTTTCTATTGAAGGAACGCCGGAGACAAATGATTCCAGGCGCGGGGACGGCCATTACAAGGCTGTTATGAACGCAATGGATCTTCTGAAAAAGTACGGTATTGTATTCGGAACATCTATCTGCTACACCAGAGACAACATTGAGGCTGTCACAAGCGATGAGTTTTTCCGTATGCTTTCGGAAAAGGGAGCCCGCTACGGGTTTTTCTTCCATTATATGCCGGTGGGAAACAATGCGGTTCCGGAGCTGATGCCGACCGTAGAGCAGCGGAAATATATGATCAACCGGATCCGGGAGGTCCGGGCGGCCGGCGGCAGCATCGACTTCTACCCGATGGATTTCCAGAACGATGGCGAGTTTGTAGGGGGATGTATTGCCGGAGGAAGAAATTATTTTCATATTAATTCTGCCGGTGATGCAGAGCCGTGCGTGTTCATTCATTATTCTAATACGAATATACATGAGAATTCCATTTTGGAGATTTTGCAGAGTCCGCTGTTCATGGCATACCATGATGGCCAGCCGTTTAATAAGAACCATCTGCGTCCGTGTCCGATGCTTGAGAATCCGGAGCTTTTGAGGGAGATGGTTCATAGATCCGGCGCACACAGCACCGATCTGGAGTCGCCGGAGACGGTGGAGCATCTCTGTGAGAAGTGCAAGCCCTATGCAGACGCCTGGAGGGATGATGCCGATAAAATCTGGAACAGCGGCGTTCACAAGGAACGGGCTTATGAGAATTATAAGGATTGGAAAAAGAAGGAAGCATCCGGAGCCGTTTGACTCCGGATGCTTTTCTTATCTCATAGGGTTCTTATAATATAAAAAAGATGCAACATTTTCGGAGAAAAATGACACTTAATAGATATCAGCCGAGGGCTTTCATGTGCTTTGCACATGAGGATCGGGAAAATAAAGGAGGAATTTTATGAAAAAGGGAATTTTAACATTGGCTATGGTGGCGGCGCTGGTTCTTACCGGTTGCGGCGGCAGCGATATGAATGACTATACGGAGGACATCAGCACAGTCAGTACCTATGAAACGGGACAGGGGTTTTCCTCCGGTTATGCGGAGGATTACGAATCGGCGGAGGAGACAAGTGTGACAGGGGAAGGGCAGGAATATTCCCAGAAGCTGGTGCGCACCTACTATTATTCCTTTGAGACTACGGAATTTGATAGCTCCGTGAGTTATATCAACGGGATGGTGGCAGAGTACGGCGGGTACATAGAAAGTTCTGAGAGCAGCGGAAGTTCAAGACGATATGCAGTCTTCTCGCTTCGCATACCGGAAGCGGAGGCGGACGGCTTTTTGAGCGAGGTTGGGTCAATCGGCACGATTACCTACCAGTCCTCCAGTTCTGAAGATATTACGCTGGAATACTACGACGCAACTGCCCGGCTGGAATCATTGAATGCACAGCATGAGCGTCTGTTGGAGCTGATGGAGCAGGCTGCAACGATGGACGATATTGTAGAGCTGGAAACTTCACTTGCAGATGTGGAGTATGAGATCAACCGCTATAATACAATGCTGCGGGTGTATGATAATCTGGTTGACTATGTGACGATCCATATAGATCTGAGTGAAGTGGAGCAGATTCAGGTCGTGGAAGAGGATAATATCTGGACACAGATCAAGAAGGGTTTTTCCGGCAGCACATATGCAGTTATTAACGGTCTTTTGAATTTGTTTGTAATATTGGTTTCCGGGATACCGTATCTCATTGTATTGGGCGTGGTCATACTGCTGATTTACCTCATTTGCAAAAAAATAGGCAAATCCCGTAAAAGCAAGGCGGAAAAAAGAGCGCAGCAGTTCATGCAGCAACAACAGGAGATGTACCAGGCAAAACAACAGGATAAGTGAATTAACGTGAAAAAAAATCATCATAAACCTGAAAAATCCTCACACTTTCACTTTACATTCCATTTCAAAGGATTATAATAGAGAATGTTGAGAAATTATCAGCATGAACATGAAAGAAATTATATATTCACCGGAATGGATGAATAAAGGAAAAAGGAGATTCACAGGATGAATAGCAGCGGATTGGAGATCAGATGGCATGGAAGGGGCGGTCAGGGAGCAAAAACGGCGGCTCTTCTTCTGGCGGACGTAGCATTTAAGACAGGGGCATTTGTGCAGGGATTTCCGGAATACGGGCCGGAGCGCATGGGAGCGCCGATCACCGCGTATAACCGGATCAGCCAGAGGGAGATCCGTGTACATTCCAACATCTACACGCCGGATCTGGTGGTAGTAGTGGACGAGACTTTGCTTGCGTCGGTGGATGTGACTGCCGGGCTGAAAGATGAGGGCGCCATCATTGTAAATACGGCGAAGACTGCGGATGAGATCAGACCTTTGCTGGGGGGCTATAAAGGACGGGTGTATACAGTAGACGCAAGACATATATCCGTTACCGCCCTCGGAAAATATTTTCCGAATTCTCCGATGCTTGCAGCGGCGGTTGTGGTCAGCGGGGTAATGGAATGGGAACAGTTTATCTCGGAGATGAGGGCGTCCTATCAGCATAAGTTTGCAAAGAAGCCGGAGGTGATCGATGGGAATATGAAGGCGTTAAGCCTTACCTATGATGCGCTGGCAGAGGCGATCGGAGCATAGAAACAGGCGCGGTAAAACTGCTGTAAAAATATATAGAGGGATGAGAGAGACACATGAGAACAGATGTACATAAAATTAATGAACAAACTCCGCATCAGGAACTGACCGAGGGACTTATGATGTTTGCGGCTGGAACCTCCAAGGAGTTTAATACGGGGGAATGGAGAACAAATACACCGATATTTTATGCGGAGCGCTGCAAACAATGCATGCTCTGCGCGCCGGTATGCCCGGATTCCAGCATTCCCGTAAAGGACGGCAAAAGAGGCGAGTTTGATTATGACCACTGCAAGGGCTGTGGTATCTGCGCAAAGGTATGTCCTTTTGACGCAATTGAAATGAAGGAGGGCAGATAGTCATGGCAAAAAAAGACCGTATGTCTGGAAACGAAGCGGTAGCTTATGCAATCAAACAGGTAAACCCGGATGTTATGCCGGCGTTTCCTATCACGCCGTCCACGGAGATTCCGCAGATGGTATCTACCTATATAGCAAACGGAGAGATGGATACGGAATTTATTCCGGTAGAGAGTGAGCATTCCTCTATGAGCGCAACGATCGGAGCCGAGGCGGCCGGGGCAAGGAGCCTGACTGCAACCTCTTCCGCGGGTCTTGCACTTATGTGGGAGGAGCTTCTCCTTGCGTCAAGCAACCGGATGCCCTGCGCGCTGACTCTGGTAAACCGTACCCTGTCCGGCCCGATCAACATCAACTGCGATCATTCGGACGGAATGGGGGCAAGAGACACCGGATGGATCCAGATATACGCGGAGAGCAATCAGGAGGCCTATGACAATTTTATCCAGGCATATCCGATTGCGGAGGATGCGAGGGTACATTTGCCGATCATGATCTGTCAGGACGGATTTATTACAAGCCATGCGGTTATGAACATTGAACTGTTGGAGGATCAGGAGGTAAAGGATTTTGTCGGTGAATACCGGCCGGAGGAATATCTGTTAAATCCCGGAAAGCCGATTGCCGTCGGACCTTATTCCGTAACCAATTATGCAATGGAGGCAAAGAAAAATCAGGAGATTGCTCTGGAGAATTCCAAAGAGGTCATTCTGGAGGTGGCAAAGAAATTTGAAAAGCTCTCGGGAAGAAGCTATGGTCTTTTTGAGGAATACCGTACACAGGACGCCGATTATATCATGCTGCTGATCGGTTCCGCAGCGGGGACGGCAAAACAGGCGGTGGATGATCTTCGCACCAAGGGGAAAAAGGTCGGCGTGATCAAGCTGCGCGTATTCCGCCCGTTTCCGGCGGAGGAGCTGGCGGAAAGCCTGAAAAACTGCAAAGCGGCAGCCATTATGGACCGCTGCGAGAGCTACAATGGAAACGGAGGCCCGCTGGGCAGCGAAGTGATGGCGGGGCTTTTCCGCAGTAAGGTGATGATCGAGGCTGTCAATTACATTTATGGCCTTGCGGGAAGGGACTTTACCGTGGAGGATGTCTATGAGATCTTTGAAGAGTTAGCGGATGCCGTGGAAAACGGAACGAAGATCGAGCAGTACCGTTATATCGGACTGCGTGAGTAACCGAACTTATAAAAGAACGCATAGATATCGGTTTCCATGTGCGGAAGGCACAAAGAACAATGTACAGAATGGAGAATATAGATGAGCAGCTATAACCTGAAAGAAATCATGAATAAACCGGAACGCCTTGCGCCGGGACACCGCATGTGTGCCGGCTGCGGAGCTACCATCGGAGTCCGTGCGGTGCTTCGCGCATTGCATGAGGGAGATCAGGCGGTGATCGGCAATGCCACCGGATGTCTGGAGGTTTCCTCTTTTATGTATCCGTATACGGCATGGGAGGATAGTTACATACACAATGCATTTGAGAATGCAGGAGCAACCTTAAGCGGTGTGGAGACGGCATACAGGGCGCTGAAAAAGAGAGGACGTCTTCCGGAAGACGTCAATTTCAAGTTTATTACCTTTGGCGGGGACGGCGGAACATACGATATTGGTTTCCAGTCTCTTTCCGGCGCAATGGAGCGCGGGCATGACATGGTGTATGTCTGCTATGATAACGGCGCATATATGAATACCGGTATCCAGCGCTCTTCCGCAACGCCGATGTATGCGGATACGACCACGACCCCGGTGGGCAGCCGGTCTGCCGGAAAAATGCAGAACCGCAAGGATCTTACAAGCATTATCGCGGATCATGACGTCCCCTATACTGCCCAGACCACCTTTACAGCGGATTTTAAGGATCTGCATATAAAGGCGGAAAAGGCTATTTATACGGAGGGCGCGTGCTTTTTAAATATCATGACGCCCTGCCCGAGGGGATGGCGGTATGATACCGCGGATATTATGAAAATCTGCAAGCTTGCGGTGGACACCTGCTACTGGCCGATGTTTGAGGTGGATCACGGCAAATGGACGCTGACCTACGAGCCGAGAAAAAAGCTTCCGATCGAAGACTTTCTGCGTGAGCAGGGACGCTTTAAGCATCTTTTCAAGCCGGAAAACGAAGCTTTGCTCGAACAGTTTCAGGCGGAGGTGGATCGCCGCTGGGAGGATTTACAGTACAGATGTGCGCGTTAGCGGAGAGGAAGAGGATAGTATGACCCTGTTGACTTATCAGGTTTTTAAGACGGTAGTGGATATGGGGAGCTTTCACAAGGCGGCGGACATTTTGGGGCTGACGCCTTCTGCAATCAGCCATACCATATCTGCGATGGAAAGTGAATTGGGCTTTTCCGTGTTTACCCGAAGCAAATCAGGGATCGCGCTGACCAATTACGGAGAACATCTGCTTCCCTATGTGAATGCAGTTATAAACAGCGATGAGAGTTTAAAACAGGTCGTGGATGAGATGAACGGATTAAAGACCGGAAAGGTCAAGATCGGGGTGTTTTCCAGCGTATGCACAAGCTGGCTGCCGGATATTCTGCGTTCATTTCAGGAAAAATACGGCGGGATCACGATTGAGGTGTTTCAGGGAACCTATGAGGACGTGGCCTACTGGATCAAAAACGGAGTGGTGGATCTTGGCTTTTTATCCGTGTCCAGCGCAAAGGATCTTCCGATAGAACCCCTTTACCGCGACCCGCTGCTTTGCGTACTGCCAAAGGGGATGAAGAGCAAAAAGCACCCGGAATATGTAGATACGGAGGAGATGCGCAGGCATCAGTTTGTGACCCAGCGTGAATCTACGGATGCGGATATCCAGAATTTTTTAAAGATGAATCATCTCCGTATCCAGTCCAGCTATCATGTGGTGGACGATCTCTCGACGATCCGTCTTGTAGAAAAAGGATTCGGCATCTGCCTGATGCCGGAGCTTGTCATGAAGGATATTCCCTATGACGTGGATGTTTACCCGATAAAGCCGGACGCCTGCCGGATCATCGGCGTTGCAGCCATCAATCCTGATTTCATGGCGCCTGCGGTTCGCACAATGTACAGTCATATTCTTGAAAATTATAAGAAATTGTGATCTACCTTATTCCATTTGCGGAAATACTTTGTTATAATTTAAAAGGCAAAGTATTTTCATGTCTCATCGGTAAGGCAGGACTTAAGAAGAAAACGGAAGGGGAGTGACAATATGGCGAAAGTGTTAATTTGTGACGATGCGGCTTTTGTGCGGCTGACCCTGAAAAAGCTTCTTGAAGGTGCAGGATATCAGGTTGCGGGCGAGGCGGCGAACGGAGAAGAATGTGTTATAAAGTATAAGGAATGCAAGCCGGATATCGTGCTTATGGATATTACCATGCCTGACATGGACGGCATTCAGGCTACAAGGTTGATCCGGGAAAATGATAAAGAGGTTATCATCATTATGGTTTCCGCGCTCGGGCAGCAGTCGAAGGTGTTTGAGGCGGTTACTGCTGGGGCGAATGATTTTATCGTAAAACCGTTCGATCCGCAGAAGATATTAGAGTGCATACAAAAATACGTCTGACCTTCGGGAGGGAGGCATATGCATATTCCCCGTATTTGTTCCATGATGGGGCAGGACAGGCGTTGTACTGTCCGTATGGTCTTGGCATCTCCGTTCCCGCCATGATGGTCGGACATCTGACCGTTTTCGGGCTGGCGGAGGTGATTTTTACCGTGGCGGTGTTTGCCGTTATTATATTCCGGCTCATTGCGGCAATGATGAAGGAACGGACGGATTTTTCCGCTGAGGAAAATTAGACCGGAGGAAGATATTATGAAAGAATCTGGTTCAATCCCGGAGTGGCTGCTTCTGGAGGAATCCTATGAACCGAAAAAGGACAGGAGCACTAACGCAAAGGGCGCTGGTGCTCCTTTAAAAATTGCATACATGGTATATTTTATCATTCTGATCGCATGTTCCGGGAATATGTTCTTTTCCTACTGTATCTTAGCCGGGATTCTGCTGCATTTTCTATGCTCCTGCTTTTGCCGGCAGTATTTTGGGGATTGCGCGCATAGAAATGCCGGATCATATTTGAGGGGAGACATATGTACGATTTTGATGAACAGATTGACCGCAGAAATACGGGTTCCCTAAAATGGGATGTAAAAGAGAATGAGCTTCCGATGTGGGTGGCGGACATGGATTTTAGGGCAGCCCCGGAGATTGTTGAGGAGCTTCAAAGACGGGCTGCGGATGGTATTTTCGGCTATTCGGTTCAGGGAAATCTTCCGCAAGAGTGGAAAGACGCTTATATTAACTGGTGGAAGCGGCGCCATCATTTTGCGATGGAGCAAAGCTGGCTCTTTTTTGCCGCAGGCGTCATGCCGGCAATCTCTTCCTGCGTGAGAAGCCTTACGGCGCCGGAGGAAAATGTACTGATCCTTACTCCGGTATATAACGGTTTTTTCAGCTGTATTTTAAACAGCGGGCGGACGGTCATTGAGAGCAGGCTGCGATATGAAAGCGGAGTCTACTCCATAGACTTTGAGGAGCTTGAGGAAAAACTTTCGGATCAAAAGACCTCTCTCTTGCTATTTTGCAATCCGCATAATCCGGTAGGAAAGATATGGGACATTAGGACGCTAAAGAGAGTGGGAGACTTGTGCGCAAAGCATCATGTTGTGGTGATCTCCGATGAGATCCATTGTGATCTGACAGCGCCGGGGACAGAATATGTGCCCTTTGCCTCCGTATCGGAGGTGTGCAGAAACAACAGCATAACCTGTATTGCACCGACCAAGTGCTTTAATATCGCAGGACTTCAGACGGCGGCGGTATCAATCCCAAATCCCGAGCTTCGGCGCAAAGTACGGCGGGCATTGCGCAGGAATGAGGTGACTGCTCCGAACTCCTTTGCCATTGTGGCGGCGGTAGCGGCGTTTGACAAAGGGGAGAGGTGGCTAAACGAGCTGAATGTATACATTGCAGATAACCGGAAGCTGGTGAAAGACTTTTTGGCAGAGGAACTGCCGGAACTCACACTTGTTTCGGGGGAGGCCACATATCTTTTGTGGATCGACTGCCGGAGGATAACAGAGGATTCCGGGGAATTTGCGAGAAAACTGAGAAACGAAACAGGTTTGTTTTTATCCGAGGGAAAGGCATACGGCGGCGACGGAATTCATTTTGTCCGCCTCAATATCGCATGCCCGAGGGCGGTTGTATTAGAGGGAATGGCGAGGCTGAAGGCGGGAGTGGAGCTGATAAAAAACGGCGGCCGGGGAGATAGCCTTTGCGAAAGGCCGTAGGATCAAGGGAGAAAAGAATGGAGCAAATGCAGCTTCCGGAGGCTTTTGTGGAAAAAATGCAGGGGCTTCTCAAGGATGAATGGGATCAGTTCCTATTAAGCTATCAAAATGAAAACTATCAGGCATTGCGTTTTAATCCTCTGAAAAAAGGAATGTCGGAAGAAAAATATGCTATGATCCTCGAACGGCTTGAGGAGGACGGCTCCGGGGAAAAACGTCCGGGAAAATTTGAGCGGGTTCCTTGGGCGGCGGACGCCTTTTACTATGATAATTCCGTTAGACCGGGAAAACACGCTTATCATGAGGCGGGGCTTTATTATATTCAGGAGCCGAGTGCAATGTCGGCGGCGGCAATGCTTGCCCCTGCGCCGGGGATGCGCGTGCTTGATCTGTGTGCGGCTCCGGGAGGAAAAACGACGCAGCTTGCGTCCTATTTGGGCCAGAAAGGTCTGTTGGTCGCAAACGAGATCCATCCCGCCAGATGCAGGATTCTCTCCCAGAACGTAGAGCGGATGGGAATCTGCAATGCGATCGTAACAAATGAGGAGAGCAAAAGGCTGGCAGAGCATTTTCCCCTGTATTTTCAAGCAATACTTGTGGATGCGCCGTGCTCCGGGGAGGGGATGTTCCGTAAGAATCCGGAGGCAATGGAGGAGTGGAGCAAAAAGCAGGTGCAGTCCTGTGCGCTGCGGCAGCAGGAGATATTGTCCAATGCGGCGGAAATGCTGATGGCGGGAGGAACTCTTGTGTACTCGACCTGCACCTTTTCCCCGGAGGAAAATGAGCAGACGATTGCCCGGTTTTTGGCGGAACATGAGGAATTTGAAGTGATGGAGAAAAAAGCGCCCTGGTTTATGCCGGGAAGGCCAGAGTGGGCGCTGCCCCGGTTCATAGAAGCAGGGAATCCGGGGCCGGAACAAAATTTAGCCCGGACGGCGGCGATGACGGAATCGGAGTCGGAGGACTTAAAAAAGACATTCCGCCTGTGGCCCCACCATCTCCGGGGCGAAGGACATTTTGTGGCGGTTCTTCGAAAAAAGGGAACCCTCCCCGAGGAGCGGATGTCCCTTATAAGCGGGCAGGAGAAAAAGCAGAGCCGGAAAAACACCGGGGGAGGAAAAGGAAGCGGCGACCGCAGCGGCGGTCTGGACGGGGATAAGCAGAGGGCGCTTTTGGAATTTACCAAGGCTTCACTTTCGAAGGAGACGGCAGACTGGATACTTGCGGGGGATTTAATCCTCTTTGGGGATCAGCTCTATCGGATGCCGGAAAACGCGCCTTCCCTAAAGGGCTTGAAAGTGCTTCGGGCCGGACTGCACATCGGGGAGTTCAAAAAGAACCGGTTCGAACCGTCCCATGCGCTGGCCCTTGCTCTGGGCAGGCAGGATGTCCGCTGCGCTGTTGAGCTGGAACATAGGGATACCCGTGTAAATGCATTTTTTATGGGAGAGTCCTTGCAGCTCCGGGAGTCCGACCTTGCGCCAAAGACCTTGGGGCAAAAGGGCTGGACCCTTTTGTGTATCGACGGATTTTCCGCAGGCTGGGGGAAGCTTACGGGAAATCAGTTTAAGAACCATTATCCGAAAGGCTTGCGCAGGGCATTGTAGATATGGAAATATATCGGGGTAAGTTTTAGTTAGATCCTGTTATACAAAGGAGATAGTTTAAAGTACAAAGGAGAAATTAAAATGTGGATCAGCAGGTATTTTGTATATTTTGTCATTTTCAGTTTCATGGGCTGGGTCTATGAATCTGCTTATTGCACGATCAAAGGAAAAAAATGGCAGAACCGGGGATTCCTTTATGGACCGGTCTGCCCGATCTATGGAGTGGGCGCCGCCTCCATTACGGCAATTTCAGATGCGGTCAAAGCGGGGGGAGGAGCGGAAATTGTCTGGTGGCAGGTGTTTTTGGTTGCGTTTTTTGGAAGTATCGTGCTTGAGTACGTGACGTCATGGGCGCTGGAAAAGCTGTTCCATGCATACTGGTGGGATTACAGCAAGGTTCCGCTGAACATTAACGGACGTGTATGCTTTCCCGCATCCGTCGGGTTTGGTCTTGCGGGGCTTTTGGTGGTCTATGTGATCGCGCCGTTTACACAGAGAATGACAGCGGCGGTTGCTCCCATCATCATGGAGGCATTATCGCTTTTATTTATGGCATTTGTGGCGGCGGATGTGACGCTTACCGTATCCGCTCTTACCAATTTTGAGCGGAATGTGATCACCTGGGAGGAAACCCTTAACCGGCACATGGATCAGTTTGTAAGCAATGTGCAGGAGAAAAAACATGCCGCAGAAGCTGCGCTTGCGGAGGAGCGGGCGCGGTTCTCCAGAGAGAATCTGGAGCGGACGGCTGCGTCTATGGGCGGTCTCAACCGCAGAGCCCTGATCCGTGTCAAGGGCTTTAAGAATCCGCAGATGAATAAACAGTACATGGAGGATCTTCTGGAGCACTTAAAAAAGCGCGTCCCGAAAAAGAAATAATGTTTTTTTCATCTGGAAATCATGGGGGTATCATGATATCATGGGCTTATGGAAATTATTGCAAGGATATATACGGAATTTACGGATAAATTTGGAATTCCGCGCCAGAGCGGACTGGTTCCTTCCTTACGCGGGAGGATCGTTTTTGAGCCTGCCTACCGTGATCCGGCGGCAGTCAGGGGAATCGAAGAATTTTCCTACATCTGGCTGATCTGGGAATTTTCAAGGGCGGGAAAAAGAAAAATGCTTACGGTGGCGCCGCCCAGACTTGGCGGTAAGATTCACAAGGGAGTGTTTGCCACCCGCTCTCCTTTTCGCCCGAATCCGATCGGACTTTCCTCGGTAAAGCTGGAGGAGGTAATCCGGGACGAAAGGTCGGGGCCGGAGCTGATCGTTTCCGGCGCGGATCTGTTGGACGGCACGCCGATCTATGATATCAAGCCCTACCTTCCGTATACGGATTCCCATCCCGAGGCCAAGGGAAGTTATGGGGAGGCCCATAAGGACGACGGAATCACGGTGGTCTTTCCCGAGGAGCTTATGCTGCGTCTTCCCGGGGAAATAAGGCAGGCGGCGTATGATGTGCTTGCCCAGGATCCCCGTGCGGCATACAATAAGAAGCCGGACTATATGTACGGGCTGGCTTTTGCGGGATATGATCTCCGCTTTACGGTTGCGGATGATGTGCTGACGGTGAGGGATGTAATTGCCGTATCGGGAAAGGAGTGGAAAAAGCTTAAGTAAAGACTGCCTGCGCCACAGCAGGGAAATAAAAAGAAAAGGGGAATTTTCAAATGAAAAAAGTAGAGGATTATATCAGAACAATACCGGATTTTCCGGAGCCGGGAATCATGTTCCGCGATGTTACCAGCGTGGTTCAGGATGCGGATGGCCTAAAGCTTGCGATCGATGAGATGGTAAAAATGCTTGACGGTGTTGAATGCGATGTTATCGCAGGCGCGGAATCCAGAGGATTTATCTTTGGAATGCCCATCGCATATATTTTGCATAAGCCCTTTGTGCTGATCAGAAAGGAAGGGAAGCTGCCCTGTGAAACTGTATCAGAGACCTATGACCTTGAATACGGTACGGCAACGATCGAGATACATAAGGATTCCATTTTGCCGGGACAGAAAGTGGTTTTGGTGGACGATCTGATTGCAACCGGAGGAACGATGAAGGCGGCAGCGCACCTTGTGGAGCAGCTGGGTGGAGAGGTCGTCAAAATGCTGTTTCTTATTGAACTTGCAGGATTGAATGGAAGAAAGCTGCTAAAGGATTATGAAATCGGTTCCGTTGTGTGCTATGACGGAAAATAAAAGAGCGGCATATGAGCGGCGGTGAATGGATTTTTGCAGCCGCAGAGCATATTTTTGTATTATGGGAAGCATACTATTTTCCAAAAGGGTTCACAAGAACCGATGCAGGAAGGAGAGATAGTATGAACCAACAGGTTGGAAGCGGGAGTCTCTGTTTTGCAGAGGCTCCTTTTATTTTAAGCAGCGCTTCCATTGTGGGGGCAAAGGAAGGCGAGGGGCCCCTTGGAAGCTGTTTTGATGTGATTGGCGCCGATGATAAGTTTGGTCAGGATAACTGGGAAGCCGCCGAGAGCAATTTGCAGAAGGAGGCGCTGACCCTTGCAATCGGGAAGGCAAAGTGTCAGGATCAGGATATCCGCTATTTATTTGCAGGCGATCTGCTGGGACAAAACATCGCGTCGTCCTTTGGCCTGAAGACATTTGAGATCCCCTTGTTTGGCGTGTACGGGGCATGCTCCACATGCGGGGAGACGCTTTCGCTGGCGGCGATGATCCTTGCGGCAGGATATGCCGACCGGGTAGCGGCGGTTACATCAAGTCATTTTGCAAGTGCGGAAAAGCAGTTCCGGTTTCCTCTGGAGTATGCGAACCAGCGTCCGATGTCCGCCACGTGGACGGTAACCGGCAGCGGCGCGTTTGTTTTAAGCAGCATGAACAATGTTCAGAATGAACAGGTAAGCCCGCTGGCCCGGATTTCGGGGATCACCACCGGAAAAATCGTGGATTATGGAATCAAGGATTCCATGAATATGGGGGCTGCGATGGCCCCGGCGGCGGCAATGCTGATCGAGCAGAATTTGAAGGATTTTAAGCGGGAGCCGGAATATTATGACCGGATCGTGACAGGCGACCTCGGAACGATCGGGCAGGAAATACTGATCGATCTTCTCGCAAAGAAGGGATATGATATCTCGGCTCAGCATGAGGACTGCGGGATTAAGATATACGATTCGGACTCTCAGGGAACCGGGGCAGGGGGATCGGGATGCGGATGCTCTGCCGTGACATTGAGCGCCCATTATCTTCCGCTTCTTGAGAAGGGGGAGCTGCACCGCATTCTGTTTGTTCCGACGGGGGCGCTGTTATCTCCGGTCAGCTTCAACGAAGGGCAGAGTGTACCGGGGATCGCACATGGCGTTGTCATTGAAAATTGCGGGGAGGAAGAATAATGGATTATGTAAATGCATTCTGGGTCGGAGGACTGATCTGTGCGCTGGTTCAGATACTGATGGAAAAAACAAAATTAATGCCGGGGCGGATCATGGTTCTTTTGGTATGCACCGGAGCGGTCTTAGGAGCAATCCAGATCTATGAGCCCTTTTCCGAGTGGGCCGGAGCGGGAGCCACCGTCCCCCTTCTGGGATTTGGAAATACGCTCTGGAAGGGGGTAAAGGAAGCTGTCGATGAATATGGATTCATGGGAATTTTTATGGGAGGCTTTAAGGCCTGCGCAGTCGGAGTATCGGCAGCATTGATCTTTTCTTATATTGCATCCCTGATCTGTGATCCGAAAATGAAAAAATAATTTGTGACGGATTGAAAATCCGGGGCGGACATGCTATCATGAACTATGTTCAGAATAAATGATAGGAAATGACCGAAATGAATCATCGCGTGATATCAAAGGAACAGATTCTGGAAAAAGCTATGGAGATCGCTCTTCGGGAAGGCGTGGACCGGGTAAGCATCAGAAAGCTTGCAGCCGCCTGCGGAATTGCGGTCGGTTCCGTATATAATTATTACCCGAATAAGGAAGCTTTGATCGCGGCGGTTGCGGAACGGTTCTGGTCGGGGATACTGACAGATCAGGAAAAGCTGTATCGGAGAGGAATCAGCTTTACGGCTTTTTTGGAGCAGTATTACAGCTTTTTATACGGAAGGCTGGCGCAGTACGATAAGGGCTGGCTTATGCAGATCAGCGGGCGGGAATCGGAAAAAAACGTGATCCGTATGCTCAAAAGCGTGCTTCTTGAGGACAGAAGGGTCAACGGTTCCATCTGGAATATGGAGCTGAATGAAGATGCTTTTTGTCAGTATGTTGTGACAAATCTCATGGCGCTTTTGCAGGTCGGGGAGAGCAACTGCCGTTTTTTTTTATTTTTGCTGGAACATTTATTATATGATGTATAAAAAATGAATTTTTCACCATACTAATCCTAAAATAGAAAAAGGAGATATGTAAGATGAAAAAGATTCGTATTTTTCTAATGAGCTGCCTTCTGGCATGTAGTATCATGGTTTTTGCCGGATGCGGTAACTCAAAAACACAGGATAACACCAATGACCTCATGAACAGCGAAACCGACAACAATACGGTGAACGATACGAACAATATTGGCGATGATATAGAGGACATGGGAGAGGACGCCATAAATGGTGTGGAGGATGCCGGAGACACCATCATGGATGGTATTGATGATGCCGGCGATGCGATTGAAAACGGTATGGATAACAATACCGGAGATACCGTAAATGAGGGCGCTGTGGATGACAGCAATGTCAATAACGGCACTACTGGAAACGGTACTGCCGGAAACGGAACGACTGACAACGGAACGACCAATGGCACAACCGTTGATCGATAAAAGAGCAAAGAGCAGGGGCTGCGAAACGCAGTCCCCCTCTTATCGCCTCCTCTTTGTTTACGAAAAATCCCGGGCAAAAGGGCCCTATGGAAAAAGGAGTACATCGGAAAATTGGCGGGAACGGACGCAAAAGAGACTTACATAAAACGGATGGAATACTTGAGGGAACATCCCGGGCGGTGCAGATTGTTACATAGAATGAACCGGATATTTGAAGCGGCGGTATTTGCGGCATATGTGCTGCTTTTGGCATGGTTTCTCCTGCGGAAGGATGCGCTGCTTGCCCGGGCGGTGATCGTCCCGCTGGACGGCTTTCTCATCCTTTCCGTATTTCGCTGGCTGATAGACAAAAAACGCCCTTATGAGGTGTACGGCGTACCGCCGGCGATAAAGAAGGAAACCAAGGGGAAATCATTTCCCAGCCGGCATATATTTTCCGCTTTTATGATCGCGATGACTTATATATGCCTGTCTCCGTGGCCTTTGGCGGGAATCGCGCTGCTTTTGGCGGGAGCGCTGCTTGCGTGGATACGAGTGGCCTCCGGCGTACATTTTCCTGCGGATGTGCTGGCGGGAGCGGCCTGCGGCGTGGCTGCCGGTTTGATCGGATTTGTGTTGTTTTAGCGCAATATGGGGTTACCCCCTGCGGAATTGGCTGGGGGTGACCCCATACCTTTTTTTAAAGGAGCGGTTAAAGTAGGAAAGGTTGTCAAAGCCTACCTCCTCCGCAATGTCGAGAATGGAGGCCTCCGAGCTTTGCAAAAGGCGGGTGGACATGGTAAGCCGGTATTCCTTCAGGTACTCGATAAAGGAGGTACCCATAGTTTCCTTGAAATAGCGCATAAAATGGGATTCGGAAAACTCCGCAACCTTGGCGATATCCTGAATGCTGATCTTTTCGGAATAATGATTCTCCACATATTTTAAGATCGGCTTGATCTTATCCAATGCCTTTCGGTCCGCAGAGGGCTTTACCAGATTCCTGCACCGGTTGTCGAGAATAAAAAAGAATTGGAATAACATGCTCTTGATGTAAAGCTCATAGCCCTGGGGCTGCGTTTTTCCTATTTCATCACATGCGTCGATCGGCGCAGCAATGTCCTTATAATATGGATAAACAGGAGTAAAAATTGTCGGAACCGTGATTTTTCTGCGGATCAGCGGCTGGATAAAATCCGTTGTGCAGCAGTCGGGGGTTTTTGACATCAGCATGTTGGGATTAAAAAGGATATTTTCATATTCCATGGACTCTTCCTGATACTGTTCGATGGAATGAACCTGACCCGGCAGGACGAGCACGATCGTGCGCTCATTCACCCGGTAACGACGGAAATCGACGGTTACGACGCCCTGTCCTTTCTTTATGTATATAAGTTCTACCTCGTCATGCCAATGGGGAGGAATCTCCGTAAAATCAAGGGGAATGGAACAAAGATAGGTGTTGTAGGGGAAAATGATCTCCCCGTGGGTTTTATTTTCATAGTAATTTTCATATTCCTGAATATTCATGGGAATATTATATCTTGAAAAAAAGAAAAATACAAGAATAATGATAGGATTGTGCAAGTTTTTGCTTTGATTCGACAAGAAAAGAGGAAATGAATGGAATATACTTAGGAGTATCAAGTTACTGATCAATGAATTTTAGTTGGAGGGAAAATTAAAATGGCATTCACACAGGAAATTGAAACAAAACTTCAGAAGGGGATCAATGTGAGCACGAACGAAGAGCTCTATTTCGCGCTGCTCGATCTGGTAAAAGAGAAATCTGCCGGCAGGGTGACAAATCAGGGGAAAAAGAAATTGTACTACATTTCGGCAGAATTCCTGATCGGAAAGCTTTTGTCTAACAATCTTATCAATTTGGGCATGTATGACGAAGTAAAGCAGGCTTTTGAGAAGGCCGGAAAGAGCCTTGCGGAGGTTGAGGAGGTTGAGCTGGAGCCGTCTCTTGGAAACGGCGGTCTCGGACGTCTGGCGGCATGCTTTATCGATTCGATCGCAACCCTTGGCTTAAACGGCGACGGCGTCGGCCTGAATTATCACTATGGATTGTTCAAACAGGTATTTGAGAACAATCTGCAGAAGGAGACCCCGAATCCCTGGATCACCGAGAAGAGCTGGCTGAACAGAACAGAGACTTCCTACACCGTGCAGTTCGGCGGATTTAACGTACAGTCCAGATTGTACGACATTGATGTGGTCGGCTACAACAATCGTACCACAAAGCTTCATTTGTTTGATATCGAGTCTGTGGACGAGTCTATCGTAGGCGAGACGATCGATTTCGACAAGGAGCAGATCCAGAAGAACCTGACCCTTTTCTTATATCCGGATGATTCCGATGACAAGGGACGCCTGCTCCGTGTATATCAGCAGTATTTCATGGTAAGCAATGCGGCAAGACTTATCCTTGACGAGGCTGTTGCAAAGGGATCTAATCTCCATGACCTTGCAGACTATGCAACCATCCAGATCAACGATACCCATCCGTCCATGGTGATTCCTGAACTGATCCGTCTTTTGCAGGAGAGGGGAATCCTTATGGATGAAGCGATCGAGATCGTTTCCAAGGTATGCGCATACACCAACCATACGATCCTTGCGGAAGCATTGGAAAAATGGCCGATCCATTTCCTGGATAAGGCAGTTCCGCAGCTTATGCCGATCATCCGTGAGTTGGACAACCGTATCCGCGGAAAGGTGAATGACGAGAGCACCTACATCATCAAAGACGGTCTGGTACACATGGCTCATATGGATATCCACTATGGATACAGCGTAAACGGCGTTGCGTATCTGCATACCGAGATCCTTAAGAACACCGAGCTGAACAACTTCTATAAGTTATATCCGGAGAAGTTCAACAACAAGACCAATGGTATTACCTTCCGCCGCTGGGTAATGTCTTGCAACCCGGAGCTTTCCGAGCTGATAACTTCCTTGATCGGCGAGGGATGGAAGAAGGATGCAAACGAGCTTGAGAAATTAGGAAATTTTGTAAATGACGACGCGGTTCTTGACAAGCTGATCGGCGTAAAGCATCAGAAGAAGATCCAGCTTGAAGAGTATTTGAAGGAGAAACAGGACATCGTGATCGATACCCACTCCATCATCGATATTCAGATCAAGCGTCTGCATGAGTATAAGAGACAGCAGATGAATGCGCTGTTCGTTATCCATAAATATTTTGAGATCAAGGCAGGCAAAAAGCCGGGCAGACCGATCACGGTAATCTTCGGCGCTAAGGCAGCTCCTGCATATACGATCGCAAAGGATATCATCCATCTGATCCTCTGCCTGCAGCAGCTGGTCAACAATGATCCGGAAGTAAACAAATATCTGAAGGTTGTCATGGTAGAGAACTATAACGTAACGCTTGCCGAGAAGCTGATTCCTGCATGCGATATCTCCGAGCAGATCTCTCTTGCGTCAAAGGAGGCGTCCGGTACTTCCAACATGAAATTTATGTTAAACGGCGCCGTTACCCTTGGTACAAAGGATGGCGCAAACGTTGAGATTGCTGAACTGGTTGGGGAGGATAACATCTTTACTTTCGGCGAGGATTCCCAGACGGTCATCGACCGCTATGAGAGGGGAGATTACAGCTCCAGAAGCTACTATGAAGAGGATGAGGACATCAAGAAAGCCGTTGACTTTATCGTATCCGATGAACTTCTGGCGATTGGATGCAGAGAGAACCTTGAGAGACTGTACAATGAGCTGTTGAATAAGGACTGGTTTATGACCTTCCCGGATTTCAAAGAGTATGTTGCCGCAAAGGAAGCCATCTACAAGGCGTTCGAGGATCGCAAGCGCTGGGCCAAGATGATGCTGGTAAATATCAGCAAGGCAGGTTTCTTCTCCTCTGACCGTACTATCGATCAGTACAATAAGGAAATCTGGAAACTCAATTAATTTCGTAAATCACAAAAATATCTTCCATAAGAAAGCGGGGGCATTTGAAATGAGAAAATGCCCCCGCCCCTTTTTGTTGCATTGGAAAAAGGAATCCGATATACTAAAGCTATAAAATATTTTTGGAGATCATGGAAATGAAACATTTTAAGAATAGAAAATGGCTGTGCGGCATACTGGCGCTTGCAGCGCTTGTCCTTACAGCATGCGGAGGCGGCAGTAAAACAGATCAGGAGGCATACCGCCAGTATGGGCTGAACTGCCTTTATGAGGGAAATTACGAGGAGGCGCTCACCGCATTTCAGATGGCGTTAAACCAGTCCCGGGGAACGGTCGGGGCTGTGGAAATCGATATCTGCTTTTACAAGGCCGAGGCACAATATTTAAGCGGTGATTATGAGGGCGCAGCGGAGACATACAGCGCGGTTATCGATTACAACTCGGATTCCGAAGCTTATTTTCTGCGGGGCAATTTGTATTTCCAGTTGGGCCGGACGGAGGAGGCCTTGAGCGATTTTGCGGCGGCAGTTGCGAAAGACAAGAATAATTACGAGCTGTATATCGGCATCTACGAGACCTTGGCAGCAGGCGGGCTTGAGGAGGACGGACAGGAATATTTGAACAAGGCCTTGGAGATCCGCGGGAACAAGGCATACGATAAGATGGAAAAGGGCAGGATCTATCTGCTGCTCGGAGATACGGAGAGTGCCATTACATATTTAAATGAGGCTGTGGAGAATGGGAATGAGGCCGCAAACTTTTATCTGGCGGAAGCATACGAGGCAGCAGGCGACGGGGAAGCGGCAGACCGCTGCTATCAGGCATATTTGGACTGCGGGATTGCAGATTCCGCAGAGCTTTGCAGGATGGGAGAGCGGCAGCTTGAAAAAGGCAATTACGCATATGCGCTGGAATATTTTTCCGCGGCGCTGGAGCTGGAAAATGTGTCCAATAAGCAGACGCTGCTAAAGGATATGGTGATTGCCTATGAGATGTCCGGCGATTTTAGCTCTGCGAAAAGTTTTTTGCAGGAATATCTGGAGCTGTTTCCGGAGGATGAGAAGGCGCAGAGAGAGATGACATTTCTTGAGACAAGATAGAATGCGCTTTGTCAGTCGAGCCTTCCGTATACCTCCATCGGCACATAGGCCTTGATGGCGATTCCTTCCGGAACATATTCTTCGCAGAGAAGCTCGCCCTGTTTCCGGATCATCTGCATATCGCCTGCCTTTGTGTAGGGGATCACCCGTTCGATATAAATTTTATCAGCTCTTAAAATTTTTTCTAATATATCCTTTAACTCATCGAGCCCCTGATCGAGTCCGGCGGAAATGCTAAGCGTATAGTCCGCCCTGAAATCGGAGAGGGGCTCGCTGTCGGTGCGCAGATCCTGTTTGTTGAAGAGCGTAACGATAGTTTTGTCCTTGACTCCAAGTTCCTCTAAGGTTTTATAGGTAATATGCATCTGTTTGTCGCGCTGAGGGTTTGCCGCGTCCACAACATGGAAAATGTAATCCGCATATTTTGCCTCCTCAAGAGTGCTTTTGAATGCCTCGATCAGATTGTGGGGAAGTTTGCGGATAAATCCGACCGTGTCCGTAAGAAGCACCTGCTGTCTGCCGGAGAGCTCCAATATTCTTGTGGTTGGATCGAGCGTGGCAAACAGCTTATCCTCCTCGATCACTTTTGCATCCGTCAGGTGATTCAGCAGGGTGGATTTTCCGGCATTGGTATAGCCGACGATAGCGACCACCGGAATCTGGTTTTTTCTCCGCTTTGCCCGGGTGATATCCCGGTGCTGCTCCACCTCGCGAAGTTCCTGCTTTAATTGGGAAATCCGGTCCTTGATCAGCCGGCGGTCCATCTCAAGCTTTTTCTCCCCGGGTCCTCTGGTTCCGATTCCGCCGCCCAATCGGGACATGGAGCGCCCGAAGCCGCTTAATCGGCTTAGGCGATAGCGCAGCTGTGCAAGTTCTACCTGTATTTTTCCCTCGCTCGTGGTTGCGTGTGCCGCAAAAATATCCAGAATGATCAGCGTGCGGTCCATGATCTTTGTGTTTAGCAGCTCTTCCAGATTTTTAAGCTGTGCAGGGGAGAGCTCGTCGTCACAGACAATACCGGTCGCGCCGGTTTCAGAGATCAGTTCGGCCAGCTCACATACCTTTCCGCTTCCGATATAAGTGCCGGGATGGATACGCTCCCGTTTTTGGATCAGGGCGCCGACGGTTACAGCGCCCGCTGTTTTAACAAGCTCTTTTAGCTCTGTGAGGGAATCCTCGGCGTCATCTCCATCCTGTTCGCTGATCCCGACCAGAATCACTTTTTCCGTTATTTCTTCAATCTTAATTGTTTCTGCCATAATCCTTGTTCCTTTCCTTTATTTGTCCCCAAAAAAGTTAGGAATTATAAATAGTTTTTTTCCCGGAAATGCTGTCTAGGCCCGTAATCTCCACATAGCGGACGGCACCTTCCTTATCCTTTTTCAGCAAAAAATCCACAAATTCCGCACAGGATGCGATCAGGGCCTCCATGCCGTAGTTTAGCACATAGCGCTGCCATAGAGCGCAGGCGAGATCCTTAAATGAAATAAACAAAAGCGGAAGAAGTGCATTTCCGCTGATAAATGCAAGCTCATGGTGCAGGCGGAAGGTGTTTTCCACAAGCGATTCCGCGTTTGCGCTGTTTTTAATGTCATTCATGATGGACAAAAGGTTTCTAAACTGTTCGTCGGAGGCGTTATCAATGCTGAGGCTGGTCGCAAGGCTGACAAGAACGGTGCGCAGCTCAAGGATCGATTTGACCTCATCGTTTGCAAGGGCGCCCCCATTGTATTTCATAATGGATACCAGCGTCTCCAGAGATCCGTTTCTGTGATAGTCATTGACAAAAGTGCCGATACGGGGGCGGATCATGAGAAACCCCTTTTTTTCCATCTCCGCGATGCCGGCATTTACGACCGCGCGGCTTACCTGCATGGAAGCGGCCAGCTCCCGTTCGCTTGGAAGCTTTGTGCCGATCGGAAGTTCTCCGGATAAAATTTTATTTTCCAGTTCCGCGACAAACAGCTCCTTTAGGGAGGGGGCGGACAGTTTATTAAATTGCATTACAGAATCCTCCTGCCATTGGTCATACCACATACCACATGGATTTGTTTTATGAAAATTATAATATAAAGTCAAGAAAAGTCAAGAAAAAGGCAAATAAATATTGACTAAAAGTCAAAAATATGGTATTTTTCTCATAGTAATTGATTCGTTCTGGTCTGACCAGAGTTATACCATAAAATCATAGGGGAGTATGATTTTAATAGATAGGGAGAGCAGCCGCTCTTCCTATTTTTGTTGGAAAATACAAGAGAATAAAAGATATGCGGAAACGCAAGGAATGCGATATCCTTGTAAATGGGCAGAATATATTTTATAATTGAGACAATGTATATCTGGGAGAATTTGTAAATGGCAAAGAAACAGAAGGGGAATACCCCGAAAAAACAAAGAACGATCCGATGGGACAAGCTGGATAATACGGCGCATCTTTTTCCGGTGATCGCGGGGGAGAGCATGTCCAATGTATACCGGATCAGTATTACTCTGTCGGAGGAAATAAAGCCGGACAAGCTGCAGGAGGCGTTAAATATCGTACTGCCTAAATTTGACGGTTTTAATCTGAGACTTCGAAAGGGTGTTTTCTGGTACTATTTTGAGGAGAACGGAAAGCCCGCGCCAAAGGTGGCGGAGGAGGTCAATTTCCCCTGCAGATTTATCCGGCCAAACCGGAACCGAAGTTATATGTTCCGGGTGACGTATTATAAGAGCCGGATTAATCTTGAGGTTTTCCATGTGCTGACGGATGGGATGGGAGGCCTGAATTTCATCCGGGAACTGGCATACCAGTATTTAAGGATCGTTCACCCGAAGCTGAGGGAAAAGACCGGGGACACCTTGAGCCAGAGTACCTCCTTAAACCGTGAGGACAGTTTTTTAAAAAATTATAAGCAAAGCAAGCCCAGCGGCTTTCAAAAGAAAAGAGCTTATCTTATCAAGGAGGAGAGGCTTCCCAAGGGAGAGTTCGGGGTGATCCACGGTCAGATGCCGGTTTCAGAGCTAAAGGAGATCGCCCACAGATACGGTGTGTCCATCAATGAGTATCTGGTAGCGCTGTTTGTCTGGAGTACCTATGTGGAATGTCTGCACCGTATGCCCTCTAAAGATCCGATCAGGGTGGCCGTTCCCGTAAATTTAAGGCCGTACTTTGATTCTGTGACGACGAAGAACTTTTTTGTCATGGTATCGGCGGAATTCAGGCCGGAAAAGGGGGATTACACATTCGAGGAGGTGCAGGGGAGCGTAAGAGACAGCCTTCGCGGTCAGATTTCGAAGGAGCATCTGGAGGATTTGTTCTCATACAGCGTATCAAATCAGAGGAATATGCTGCTGCGCCCGGTGCCTCTGCCGGTCAAGAATCTGACCATGCGCATCGTGTATACCCAGTCGGCGCTGGCAAATACGACTACGGTGACAAATATTGGAAATATTCAGGTGGAGGAGGCATACAGACCGTATATTAAGATGTTTCACGCCTTTATTGCAATGTCAAAGGGGCAGGAGATAAAGGGGACGATCTGTTCCTACGGGGATACGCTTGTCTTTACCTTCAGTTCCATTTTCTCGGATACATCCTTGCAGAGGAGGTTTTTCTCCAAAATTGCGGAGGATGGCGCGGAAGTGAAAATTGAAACGAACGGAGTATATTATGAGTAAATGTAAGAATTGCGGCTTACAGATATTGGACCGCACGCAAAAATGTCCCCTCTGCCAATGTGTTCTCGAAACAGGGGACAAGGAGCAGGATTCCATGTATCCGGACGTCAGGGTTGCGGTGAGAAGATTCCGCTTTTTTGAAAATTTGGTACTGTTTCTGTCCATTCTTGCGGAGACAGTTATGCTTGTGATTAATTATATGACGGCTTCCGCCCTGTTGTGGAGCCTGATCGTGGGGCTGATCCTGATCTATGCAAATGTTGTTTTGCGCTTGGCCATCATGGGGAGATCCGGTTATCAGTTTAAGACCGTCAGTCTTGTGGTAATGGCGATCGTCATACTGATGGCCATTGACTATCTTACCAGCTATAAGGGCTGGTCCTTGAATTTTGTGTTTCCGGCGGGGATTCTCCTTATGGATCTGGGGATCATTGTGCTTATGATCGTTAACCACAGGAACTGGCAGAGTTATATGATGATACAGATATTGACGATACTGATGAGCCTGATACCGGTTATCCTGCTGGCGGCAGGCGTCGTGACCTTTCCGTATCTTGCGCTGATCGCACTTTTTGTGTCGGTATTTTTATTTCTCGGAACGCTGATACTGGGGGACCAGAGAGCCAGGACGGAATTGAAACGGAGATTTCATATATGATAGGACATTGGCTGGAGTTTTGGCAGGGGCAAAAGCAGAATACGGAAATAAAAGCTCCGGCGGAGGAAGAAGCGAAAAAAAAGTCCGGGGAGAACGGCGGCGCGGTCAGCATTCAGGGACGGGTAGCCGCCGATTTGCTGGCACATTTGACGAACGATCTTGCCATCGGAAAAAAGATCAAAAGCGGAGAACTGCGAAAACGCTTACAGGAGCCCCCGTGGAAGGTGCCGGCATGTTTTTCCATGACCCATATCGATATGGGGGATTTTTCGATGAAGCTGCTGGAATCCAAGGAGAATCCCAATACGGATAAAGTGATCCTGCAGCTGCACGGAGGCGGTTATACGGGAGCTGTCCGAAATGCCTACTATGTATTTGCCGGGCTGTACAACGAGGTTAGCCGAGGCTGCAGCGTGCTGATACCGGATTACCGCGTGGCGCCGGAAAATCCTTTTCCTGCCGCGCTTCTTGACGCTATTGCGGCGTATAACTGGCTGATGGATCAGGGGTGGTACGGAGACCAGATCATTCTGGCGGGGGACTCCGCGGGAGGGGGGCTTGCTATGGCGCTTACCATGTACTTAAAGGATCATCACAAGCCTCTTCCGTGCGGGATTGTTGCGATGTCGCCATGGACGGATGTGACGGCGAGCGGGGAATCCTATGAAACGAACTTTGAGAGGGATCCGCTGTTTGGAAATTCAAGAGATACGCTGATCTATGTAAATGATTATCCGGGGGATCACGATCCGATGGATCCGTATATATCCCCGCTGTTTGGAGACTTTCGGAATTTTCCGCCAATGCTGATCCAGGTCGGATCGATGGAGATGCTTTTGAGCGATTCCGTCGATACAGCAGCAAAGGCGCGCCAGCAGGGAGTGCGGGTGCGCCTGAGCATTTACGAAGGGATGTTTCATGTCTTTCAGATGGCATATCTTGCCATTCCGGAATCCAAAAAGGCATGGGCGGAAGTCGGCAAATTCATCGATATTCTTATGAAAGAGTATTAAAGACGATTACGTTTCCGCCGGCATACCGGTGTAGAGCTGATAGTATTTGCCCTTCCGGGCGATCAGCTGATCATGGCTTCCGCGTTCGATCACGCGTCCCTGCTCCAGCACGATGATGCAATCGCTGTTTTTGACCGTGGAAAGGCGGTGGGCGATAACAAAGGTGGTTCTCCCCGCCATCAGCTTATCCATGCCGTCCTGAACAATCCTTTCGGTGCGGGTATCGATGGAGCTGGTGGCCTCGTCAAGGATCAAAACAGGCGGGTCTGCAATGGCGGCTCTTGCGATTGCAAGGAGCTGGCGCTGTCCCTGACTTAAATTGGAACCGTCGCCGGTCAGTACCGTGTTGTAGCCCTCCGGCAGCTGGCGGATGAAGGTGTCGGCGTTTGCAAGCCGTGCGGCCGCGTATACTTCGTCGTCGCTTGCATCCAGTTTTCCGTACCGGATATTTTCCATTACGGTTGCGGTAAACAAATGCGTATCCTGAAGCACAATACCAAGAGAATGGCGCAGATCCGCCTTTTTGATCTTGTTGATATTGATGCCGTCGTAGCGGATTTTTCCGTCCTGTATGTCGTAGAAGCGGTTGATAAGGTTCGTGATCGTCGTTTTTCCCGCGCCGGTGGCACCGACAAATGCAATTTTCTGTCCCGGAGTTGCATAGAGATCTACATTGTGAAGTACGATTTTTTCCGGGATATATCCGAAATCCACATCATCAAATACCACATCTCCGGTCAGGCGGACATAATCCACGCTTCCATCTGCCTGATGGGTGTGTTTCCAAGCCCAGAGGCCCGTATGCTCGGCCGTTTCCGTGAGAACGCCGTTTTCTTCTTTGGCGTTGACAAGGGTGACATAACCATTGTCCGTCTCTTTTTCCTCGTCCAGAAGAGCAAATATCCGCTCACAGCCCGCAAGAGCCATGATGATACTGTTGAACTGCTGGCTGACCTGAGAGATCGGCATATTAAAGTTCTTATTAAAGGTAAGGAAGCTTGCAAGCTTTCCGAGAGTCAGTCCTGCAAAACCGCCCAGAGCCATGACGCCGCCGATGATGGCGCACAGTACATAGCTTAAATTTCCGATCTGCGAGTTGACAGGGCCGAGAATGCTGGAATAAAAATTGGCATTATATGCGCTGTCGAAGAGCCGGTCGTTCAGCTCGTTAAAGTTTTTTATATTTTCCTCCTCATGGGTAAATACCTTGACGACCTTCTGCCCGTTTAGCATTTCCTCGATAAATCCGTTTACCTTGCCCAGATCCTTCTGCTGGGAGAGAAAATACCGGCTGGAAAATCCGGCAAATTTCTTTGTGAAAAACGTCGTTACGCACACCATAAAAAGTGTGATGATGGTAAGCGGGATATTTAGGATGAGCATGGAAATAAAAACGCTCACAACGGTGATGACGCTGTTTATGACCTGCGGAAGGCTTTGGCTGATCAGCTGGCGGAGGGTGTCGATGTCGTTTGTGTAGACGGACATGATATCTCCGTGGGCATGGGAGTCAAAATAGCGGATCGGCAGATCCTGCATGTGGATAAACAATGCATCGCGCATTTCCTTGATCGTACCCTGGGATACATAGATCATGATCTTACTGTATGCATAAGTGCTTAAGATTCCGAGGCCGTAAAAGACCGCGACACGCTCAATAGCATGCAGTAATGGCATAAAATCAGGGGCAGCAGATGTGATCAGCGGCTCAATGTAGTCGTCGATCAGGGTTTTCATGAATAAGGTTCCCTGTACGTTTGCCAGCACGCTGATAAAAATCAGAATGATGACGGCGATACATTGGATCAAATATTTTTGAAGAACAAATTTCATCAGACGCATAAAAAGTCTGCCCGGATTTTTGATCTTTGGTTTTGGCCCCTGAGGGTTTTTTCCCGGTCCTGGCATCAGTCCTCGCCTCCTTTGTCAAAATCTCCGCCGCCTTTGATCTGGGATTCATATACATCGCGGTAGATTTCATTATTTTTAAGCAAATTCTCGTGCGTATCAAACCCGTTTATTTTTCCGTCGTCGAGAACAATGATCCTGTCGGCGTCCTGTACGGAGGAGATACGCTGGGCAATAATGATCTTTGTGGTGCCCGGGATCGCCTCCCGGAAAGCCTTCCGTATCCTTGCGTCCGTGGTCGTGTCCACGGCGCTGGTGCTGTCGTCGAGAATAAGGATCTTCGGCTTTTTCAGCAGAGCGCGGGCGATACAGAGACGCTGCTTCTGACCGCCGGAGACATTAGTTCCGCCCTGCTCGATGAAGGTGTTGTACTTGTCGGGAAACGACTCGATGAAATCGTCTGCGCAGGCCATGCGGCATGCCTTAATGCATTCCTCCTCGGTGGCATCCTTATTGCCCCAGCGCAGATTTTCCAGGATCGTCCCGGAGAACAGTACATTCTGCTGCAATACAACCGACACCTGATTGCGCAGAGTGTCCATGTCATAGGAGCGGACGTCCTTTCCACCCACATAAACAGCTCCTTCATTGACATCATAAAGGCGGCTGATCAGATTGACGAGAGAGGACTTGGAGCTTCCTGTCCCCCCGATGATTCCGATGGTCTCGCCGGAATCGATGGAGAGTGTGATGTCGTCGAGCACCGGTGTCTCGGAACTCTGGGAGTAACGGAAGGACACATGGTCAAACCGGATGCTTCCGTCAATTACCTCAAAATCCGGATTTTCCGGGTTTTGCAGCGTGCTTTCCTCGTTTAAGACCTCGCAGATCCTTCGGCCGCTGGCTATACTCATGGAGATCATAACAAAGATCATAGACAGCATCATGAGACTCATCAGGATGTTCAGGCAGTATGTAAGAAGCGCCATCAGATCACCGGTCTGAAGGGTGCTGTTTACGATCATGCGGGCGCCCAGCCAGCTGATCAAAAGGATACAGGTATATACGGTAAACTGCATCAGCGGGGAATTGAGCACCACAAGACTTTCCGCCCGGGTAAATACGTCATAGATATTTTTGCTTGCTTTCCTAAAGCGGTCCTTCTCATAATCCTCACGCACATATGCCTTCACCACGCGGATCGCGGAGACGTTTTCCTGCACACTCTCATTCAAGTCGTCATATTTTTCAAAGGCTTTGTTAAAATAGTTCATTGCACGGACAATGATAAGGCACAGGACAAGCCCCAGCAGAATCACCGCAGCCAGATAGATGAGGGCGAGGCGGGGACTGATAAAAAATGACATCGCCATGGCGCACAGGATCGTCGCCGGAGCGCGCATTGCCATGCGCAGGATCATCTGATAGGCGTTCTGGATATTGGTGACGTCCGTTGTAAGACGCGTCACAAGTCCGGCGGTATTGAAGCGGTCGATATTGGCAAAGGAGTATGTCTGTATTTTTGCAAACATGGCTCTGCGCAGGTTGCGGCCAAGTCCCATGGAGGCTTTCGCGCCGTATTTGGCGCCCATACAGCCCCCGAAAAGGGAGACGATTGCAGCAACCACCATCAGGGCTCCCGTGATATAGATATGCCGGGTATCCCCTGCGTATACTCCGTCATCGACGATAGAGGCCATAAGCAGAGGGATCATGGTCTCCATGGCAACCTCCAGCAGCATGAAAAGAGGGGTTGCAATGGATGCCGCGGTAAATTCTTTGATTTGGGCTCCTAAGGTTTTTAACATGTGAAATCCCTACTTTCTGTAAAATTTCTAAAAAAGGTATTGATTTTTAAATGTTAGCGTGCTAACAATAATGTTATAATACGGTTATAAATAATTGTCAATTACTAATTTGCGGGAGGATCTGAACGCCGCAAATTGATAGCAGGAGGAAGCGGTTAAAAATGCACGGGCAGGAGGAATCCTTTGGACACAAGTTTCGCCATATCCATATTTCCATCGGCAAATACTTTTCCGGGTGCGGGGAAAAAGAGGAAAGCAAGCTGACGAGAGTACAATGTATTACGCTCCATTATCTTTATGACAATCTGGACAGGGATATCTTCCAGCGGGATGTGGAGTCCTTTTTTGTCATTTCAAGGGCGACGGCAACAAATATCCTAAAGGGGATGGAAAGGATCGGGATCATCAAAAGGGTTCCGGTGGAAGGGGACAGACGGCTGAAAAAGATCGTGCTGCTGCAAAAGGGGATCGACGAGGAGCAGAGAGGGCGAAAGAATCTGAAAAAGATGGAGGATTGCCTGATCAAGGGTATGACGGAGGAGGAACGGGCCGTATACGGCAGATTGCTGGAGCGGACGATACAAAATATAGAGGAATTAAGGAATAGCGAACGTTCTTAAATAAGGTACGTTTTTTAATGGAACATTTTGGCAGTAATATATAAAATGCTGAAAACTTAAGAGCTTCCGGCATTTTTTTGTTTCTATTGGGCAAAATAAAACCACATAATCTAGTTTTATTTTGTTGACAAAACCACAAGATATAGTATAATAAAGCATAGACGAAAATGATATTCCAAAGGAGTAAATAGAATGAAGATTATTAAACGAAGCGGCAGCGAAGTTGTTTTTGATATCGACAAAATCATTGCTGCAATTGAAAAAGCAAATGCCTCAGTAATCGACTATGAAAAACTGACGGATGAGCAGATCCGGGAGATTGCTGCAAATGTGGAAATCGCGTGTGAAAATATGAAGCGTTCTCCCAGCGTGGAGGAGATTCAGGATATGGTGGAGAACCAGCTTATGAATCAGCGCGCCTTCACGGTTGCGCGCAATTATATTACCTACCGGTATAAGAGAGCGCTTGTCCGCAAATCAAATTCTACCGATCAGCAGATTTTAAGCCTGCTTGAGTGCAATAATGAGGAGGTAAAGCAGGAGAATTCCAATAAAAATCCGACGGTGAACAGCGTTCAGCGTGATTATATGGCGGGGGAAGTCAGTAAGGATATCACAAAGCGATTCCTGCTGCCGGAGGATATCGTCGAAGCGCATGAAAAGGGACTGATCCATTTTCATGATGCGGATTATTTTGCGCAGCACATGCACAATTGCTGTCTGGTAAATCTGGAGGACATGCTTCAGAACGGTACGGTGATCAGCGAGACGATGATCGATACCCCGAAAAGCTTTTCCACCGCGTGCAATATCGCGACACAGGCCATTGCACAGATCGCAAGCTCCCAGTATGGAGGGCAGAGCATTTCCCTTGCGCACCTGGCGCCTTTTGTGGAGGTCAGCCGTCAGAAGTTCCGCAAGCAGGTTCGGGAAGAATTTGAGGCTGTGGGCGTTTCGGTCGACGATGAGAAGATCAACAGGGTTGCCGAGCTGCGCGTAAAGGAGGAGATCAACCGCGGCGTGCAGATGATCCAGTATCAGGTCATCACGCTGATGACCACCAATGGACAGGCTCCCTTTATTACCGTGTTTATGTATCTGAACGAGGTGCCGGAGGGGCAGACGAAGGCGGATCTTGCCGCGATCATCGAAGAAATGCTCCATCAGCGTATACAGGGAGTGAAGAACGAGAAGGGCGTTTATATCACCCCGGCATTCCCGAAGCTGATCTATGTTTTGGAGGAGGACAATATTACGGAGGATTCCAGATACTGGTATCTGACGAAGCTGGCTGCGCAATGCTCCGCAAAGCGTCTGGTGCCGGATTACATCTCCGAAAAGAAGATGAAGGAACTCAAGGTGGATAAGAACGGCGAGGGGCATTGCTATACCTGCATGGGATGCAGGAGCTTTTTGACGCCTTATGTGGAGCCTGAGACAAACAAGCCGAAATATTACGGACGTTTTAATCAGGGTGTGGTTACGATCAATCTGGTTGACGTTGCATGTTCCTCGGGGAGGGATATGGACAAGTTCTGGGAGATTATGGATGAACGTCTGGAGCTTTGCTACCGCGCCCTTATGTGCCGCCATAAGAGGCTGCTCGGAACTCCGTCCGATGTGGCTCCGATTCTCTGGCAGAACGGCGCTCTTGCGCGCCTGAAAAAGGGAGAACCGATCGATAAGCTGCTGTTTGGAGGATATTCTACGATTTCCCTGGGATACGCAGGCCTTTGCGAGTGTACCCGCTATATGACAGGTGTTTCCCACACCGATCCAAAGAAGGGAACTCCATTTGCCGTTGAGGTTATGCAGCGGCTGAACGATGCATGCAAGGAGTGGAAGGAAAAGGAAAACATAGATTTCAGTATCTATGGAACTCCGCTGGAATCCACCACATACAAGTTTGCAAAGTGCCTCCAGAAGCGGTTTGGAGTGATCGAGGGGGTTACGGATAAAAACTATATTACAAACAGCTACCATGTACATGTAACGGAGGAGATCAATGCCTTCGACAAGCTGAAGTTCGAGGCGCAGTTTCAGGCGCTGTCACCGGGCGGGGCGATCAGCTACGTGGAAGTTCCGAATATGCAGAACAATATCGAGGCTGTTTTATCGGTAATGCAGTATATATATGAGAACATCATGTATGCAGAACTCAATACAAAGAGTGATTATTGTATGAAATGCGGATATGATGGGGAAATTAGGATCATAGAAGAAGAAGGTTCCGGAAAGCTGATCTGGGAATGTCCGAACTGCGGAAACCGGGATCAGGAGCTGATGAGTGTTGCGCGCCGCACCTGCGGTTATATCGGAACACAATTCTGGAATCAGGGACGCACACAGGAAATCAAGGAGAGAGTGCTTCATTTATAAATATTATGAATTACGCAGGAATAAAATATTGTGATATTGCAAATGGTCCCGGCTGCCGTACCGTGCTTTTCGTGTCCGGCTGCCGGAATCATTGCAAGGACTGCTTTCAGCCCCATACATGGGATTTCTCCTACGGAAAGCCCTTTGACGAAAAAGTACAGAGAGAAATCCTTGATTCCCTTGCACATGCGTATGTGCAGGGGATTACCCTTCTTGGCGGGGAGCCCTTTGAGCCGGAAAATCAAAAAGAGCTTGTGCCTTTTATGAGAAAGGTTAAGGAACAGTACCCGAAAAAAAACGTCTGGGCATTTACCGGCTACGTCTACGACAGGGATCTTATCAGCGGCGGTAGAAAATACACGGAGGATACGAAAGAGCTTCTCTCCATGATCGATGTGCTTGTAGATGGCCCGTTCATCCCGGAGGAAAAGGATATAACCCTAAAATTCCGGGGGTCGAGGAATCAGAGAGTTATAGACTTGCAAAATTCGATAAAAAGTGGCAAAATAGTGCTGGCAATGGAATAAGAGGAGAACTGTTATGAAAAAAAGAGTACAGCAGCTGCTGGGCAGTACATGCTATGTGCTTGGACTGCTGGCGGCAATATATGTCGGCGGAGTTATCATGCTTCTTCATCCGATCGAGGCGTTATATGCAGCCTATGTTACGGGGACATTGACGGTGCATATGGTTTTGATCAACGTGATCATAATGCTGCTTTCTGCCACGATCGCAGGTCTGGTATGGTGTATCGGCTATATCGGCTACAATTATTTTAAGGGAACTGAGGATCCGGATTGGGATGAGATCAATGCAAGAATCGCAAAGCAGGAAGATCAGAAGAAGAGTATGAGTTAATCGGCCGTTTGCGGGAATGCGGCGCCGCGCGAAATGGAAAGAGACAGGATATGGATTATACCAGACTAAAAAATAATATTGTGGATGTCATTAAGGAGGAGCAGGTAAAGCTGGGATACCGCAGCGAAACAATCCGTCTGTATTATCCCCTCAAATCCCTGAACCGGTTCTTAGGGCAAAAGCTTGATACGGAGGCAATGCTTGCGGCATTGTCCTCTTTTTGCGATGGAGTTAAGGAAGAACTGGGAGCGATTGAAATCTCGAATGCAGGGGAGCGCTTCTGCATTAAGATTCCCCCGGAGGGAGTGGATTTTATCCATGAAAATATTGACGATTCCGAGTTTATCTGCGAATTTATCCGGCTGATCGAAAAGCACGGCTGCACAATGGATGAGCTGATTGCACTCTTTCGGCGTTTTTCGGACAAGGTTCACGTGGAAAAGGCGGAACATGGAGAATTTAACTATCTCATATACTTTGAGGACGGTAAGCCGGATAATTACAGATATTGCCTTACGGACGAAGGCTGCCATATCATTTATCACCGCTTTACCCCCGAAGATTATCTGGATTTTGAATTTTGAACGCTGTTCAGAAAAGCGTAAGATAAGACAAAAAGGGACGGATGTACGAAAACAATGGTGCATCCGTCCCTTTTTTGTCATTTCGTGCTGACGGTTTTCATTGCCAAAATCGCGTTGGATTACGGCTTTTCCAGTCATGAAGCGTTTTTACGTTCTTTTAAAGAAGCTTACGGTGTAACGCCCGGCGAGTATCGCAGCAATCCTGTTCCCGTTGTACTTCGCACGATCATTAAGCCGTTTGACTGCTGCTTAATAAGTATTGGAGGAACAGGCATGGCGAGTACGACAGAGGAGGTAAAAGTATGTTCCGGAGGGAGAGTATATTGTATTTGAACACGGTTCATTTGACCTTCAAACGCAGAATTGTAATGTTGAGCAAAAGATTGAAACGGCGATGAAGAATTTCGACTACGCGAAGCACGGTTACTGCCCTGACACTACACAGGGAAGGGTATTTTATTTTTATCATGATCCCGAACGATTTTGGAAGTATGTCAGACCAATTAAGAAGCTGTAAAATTGCGCGGGGAAAATAAAATAGACGCAGTAGAGAAAACTGTCTACTGCGTCTTCTGTGTGCGATTACTTGTCTAACAGATCTGTATAGAAATCTGCGTAATCCGTCTTGCCTGCGGTGGTGTAGTCGATCGCAGCGGAAGGATGCTGGTTCAGGCGGCCGGTGAGAAGATAGGGGATATCATAGCCCCAGAGCGCCCCAGACTCCTTTAACGGAAGCATATATTCCTGAATAAATTTCAGAACCGGGAATATGTTGTATTTCGGGTTCTTGAGAAAGCTGATCAAAAGCTCCATCGCGCAATTGCCTGCGCCGCGTCCCATAGACATCATGGTTGCATCTAAAAGGCTTACGCCGCGGGCGGTTGCTTCTATGGTGTTAGCAAAAGCAAGCTGCTGGTTGTTATGGGCGTGCATACCGATATATTTGCCGTATTTTTCCGCAATATCCATATATTTATCCGCGATCGTGCGGATCTGTTCCGGATACAATGAACCGTAACTGTCAACAATATAAATACCATCGGCGCTGCTTTGACCGACCATCTCAAGAGCCTGATCGATATCGGATTCCTTAGCATTGGAAATTGCCATAATATTACAGGTTACTTCGTAGCCTTTGGCTTTGGCGTCCTCGATCATCTCGATCGCCGTTGGCATCTGATGAACGTAGGTTGCAACGCGGACCATATCAATGACGCTGTCCTTCTTGTCAATGATATCCTTTTTATAATCACAGCGTCCGACGTCTGCCATTACGGAAATTTTCATATCTGAATTATTTTCTCCGACAATGGCACGGATATTCTCCTCATCACAGAATTTCCATTTTCCAAACTTATTTACATCAAATAATTCTTTGGAAGCCTTATAGCCGAATTCCATATAATCGACGCCTGCCTTTACATTGGTGCGGTAAAGTGCGTTAATAAATTCATCCGTAAACATAAAACTATTGACCAATCCGCCGTCGCGAATCGTTGCATCAAGCACACGAATATCGGAGCGGGCCGTCATTAAATCACCTTTTTGAGCCATTTTTCTAATCCTCCTGTACTTTAACGCTTTAAAGCGTGTGAGTATATGATAACATAATTAGAATAAAATGCAAGTAAAACTTTACTTTTTTTCGGGGGACTAATATAATGAATGGGTGATTTTGGAAAAATCCAAAGGAGGGGGAGCATATGATAAATTTCATCGGATCTTTTGAGTTTTCTTTGATTGCGTTTGTGGGGATTATCTTTGCATTTGCGGCCACCTGTATAGCGATTGCAAAACTAAACCGCTATTTGCCGAAAGATATGGGGCGTCAGTACGCCCATGACGGCTCTCTTTCCGCGGGGAAGCCAAGGGGCGCAGGAATCATATTTGTATTCGTGTTCGTAATCTCTGCGCTGCTGTTTGCCGAAATTAACGTGGAGATCATGATCTATCTCGGACTTATCGTTGTGGAAATGTTTACCGGGTTCTTTGATGATGCGGCGGAAAAACCGTGGGGAGAATATTTAAAGGGATTTCTCGACCTGATCGTGGCGGTCGTGGTCGCCCTTGTATATATGCATTACAACGGAAGTGATGTGACAATTGCGCTTACGGGAGTTACTTTCACCTTTCCTCCGATCCTCTTCGCAATCCTTACGATCGTTCTCGTATGGACGTCCATCAATGTGACAAACTGCTCGGATGGAGTGGACGGACTTTCCGGAACGCTTACAATCATCACCATCATGACATTTTTCCTTATCGAAAATATCCTCGGGGTGGAGAACGGATTTAATTTCTGTCTTTTGCTGTTTGCGGTCTGTCTTCTCGGCTATCTGTGGTACAATGCGACGCCGAGCAAGCTTTTGATGGGGGACGCAGGCTCCCGCGCAATGGGAATTTTTATTGCGATTGCCGCATTGAAATCGGGCAGCCCTTTTCTCTACATTCCGCTTGCGGCAATGCTGATCATTGACGGAGGGCTTGGTCTGATAAAGGTATCTTTGATCCGCTTCGTAAAGATACATATTTTAAAGAACACGACAACGCCGATCCATGACCATGTCCGCAAAACATCCGGCTGGTCCAATGCCCAGGTGGTATTTCGGTTTGCGATCATCCAGATTGTAATTTCCCTTGCAACCATCTATCTGATCATGACGTTATTGTGATCTCAGACCCTGCGGTGTAACAGCGCAATAAGTTTTTCTATATGGAAGGGCTTTCCCAGCACCTTCTCCATCTTTAATCGGTTCTCCTCGGAGAATCCCACGAGGATGTTGTGGTTTGCTTCGGCAAGGTAGTCCATGATACCGTCGATATCGGATTTGATATTTTTCGGACAATGAATGTATAAATGCTTGTTCGCCGTAATATGCATGGTATAGGAGATACTGAAATGGTACCACAGGAATTTGTGCAGGGTGGAATGTTTGTAGATCCACAGGATCTCTTTGATCGGTACAAGAGCGTTTCCGTACGGAGACGTCATGATAAAATAATGCTCCGTGATAAACATATCCTCGGTTGCCAGTTGCGGGAGTGTGGCAAGCTCCTCCTCCGCCTCCTCAAGCATATGCTTGGGATGACCGAATACCACGAGGTTCTGGCAGGCAGGCGAGAGGTATGGAAAGCGGATGTCCACCAGATATACGATCATACATAGAATGGTGTAGACCATTGTTCCGAAAAATACTACAAATAAAATCGGCGTAAGGATCGTCCCGTAATCCGGTTCGCTGAAATAGTAGTTCGGCAGCTGGCTTTTGATGCCGACATCCGTCCATTCCAGATCCGCAGCCATCGCTGCAAGAAGTTCCTCGTAGGAATCGTTGCTCTTTATGATTTTCCCTTGGACGGAAAGGGATTCAATGCTCGGAAGGCCTTCCTCGCAGGTATTGGGAGTGAGGAGGACGATCGCGCAGGAATCCTCCCATCTGCAGTAATAGTAATATCCGCTGGTGCTTCCAAAGCGCTTGCTGGTGTAGCCGGTAAATTTCAGATCATAAAAGGTGGCGCTGATATAGCGGTCGCCGGACTGATAGATACTGCGGAAGGATGTATCGGTTTCCACGGTTTTGGGCGACAGCATATTGCCAAGGGGAAAGATGATCCAGATGGCGGCAAGCAGGATCAGATATAGGATCGGGGAGGAAAGCCTCCGCTTGTAAAATGCCCGGATATTTCTGGTGATAAAGTGTTCGTAATTTTCAGTCATGTCCAAAACCTTTCTTATCTCTCATAGGAAAAACCTATAAGCTACAAGTCAAGTATAAAGGAATCCTTTTGAAGAATCAACCTTGCTTTTCCTATAAAAAGTTGGTAGTATTTTATAAATAACAGTTCAGCCGCAGCTTATTAAATGGCACCGGCCGGACGCGGACTTATCGGGGTGAAACATATGAATGCATACACCGGTTTTGCGGAGGTCTACGACCTGTTTATGGACAATGTTCCGTATGAAGAGTGGCGTGTCTTTTTGCAGGAGATATTGAAAAGATACGGCATAGAAGATGGAATCCTGCTTGAGCTTGGCTGCGGTACGGGGAAACTGACCCGGATGATGGCATCCGCCGGTTTTGATATGATCGGGGTGGACAATTCGGCGGAGATGCTTCAGATTGCACGGGCAGCCGAGATCCGGGAGACGAAAGATTTTTGCGAGGAAGTCCCGGACAGCCGGATACTCTATCTTCTTCAGGATATGAGGGAGTTTGAACTGTACGGTACGGTGCGGGCGGTATACAGCGCCTGCGACAGCTTAAACTATGTTCTGGACGAGGGGGAGCTCGGCGGCGTTTTTAAGCTGGTAAACAATTATCTTGACCCGAAGGGCATTTTTGTTTTTGACCTGAACACGCCGTATAAGTATGAGAAAGTGCTTGGAGAACAGACCTTTGCGGAAAACCGGGAGGAGGGAAGTTTTATCTGGGAGAATTATTATGACCCGGATAGCGGGATCAATGAGTACGATCTGACCCTTTTTGTCCCGAAGGAGGAACAAAAAGAGGAATTTCTCCGCTTTCAGGAGACACACTATCAGAGAAGCTATTCCCTTGACACGGTAAAGAAATTGCTTGGGGAGGCGGGGATGGAGTTTTTGGATTGTTATGACGGCTACACCTTTCGTCCGCCCTGCAGGGACAGCGAGCGCATGGTCATCGTGGCGAGGGAAAAGGGAAAATAGGAGGAAAATATGTCAGATTATATTGTTCGGGCAACTGCCGCAGAAAGTTCGATCCGCGCCTTTGCCATTACATCAAGGGAACTTGTGGAGACCGCGAGGACGGATCATGATACCTCGCCGACCATGACGGCTGCGTTGGGGCGGCTTCTGTCGGGGGCTGCAATGATGGGAAGCATGATGAAAGGGGAGAAGGATCTTTTGACCCTTCAGATCCAATGCAGCGGCCCGGCGAAGGGACTGACCGTTACCGCAGATGCGGCGGGACATGTAAAAGGATATGCGGCAAATCCCAAAGTGGATCTTTTGCCCAATGAGCTCGGAAAGCTGGATGTGGGAAATGCGCTGGGACTTGGCGTTTTAAGCGTCATTAAGGATATGGGGTTAAAGGAACCCTATGTGGGACAATGCAAATTGCAGACCGGGGAGATCGCCGAGGATCTTACCTATTATTTTGCGACCTCGGAGCAGATTCCCTCCGCCGTAGGTTTAGGCGTTCTGATCAATACGGACGGCTCGGTAAAGCAGGCGGGAGGATTTATCCTCCAGCTGATGCCCTTTACCAGCGATGAGGTGATAGGGGAATTGGAAAAGAGGATCAAAGAAATCAGTTCCGTGACGGAAATGCTGGATCGGGGACTTACCCCGGAGAAGATTCTGGAAGAGATCTTAGGCGGAATGGGTCTTGAGATCACGGATACGATTCCCGCGGAATTTGCCTGCGACTGTTCTAAGGAGCGGGTATCACGGGCTCTTGCAACGATCAGCAAAAAGGATCTGGATGATATCATTAACGACGGGGAGAGCATCGAGGTAAAGTGCCAGTTCTGCAATAAGGCCTATAAGTTTGAGATTGAAGAATTAAAGGAGATTCGCAGGTGAGACATGGATTTGTGAAGGTTGCTGCGGTTACGCCGAAAATCAGGGTAGCCGATACGGTCTACAACGGAGAACTGATAAGGGAATACATGGGAAAAACTGCGGCAAAGGGGGCAAAGATAGTAGTCTTTCCGGAGCTGTGCATTACAGGCTACACCTGCGGGGATCTGTTTTTGCAGGAACGGCTGCTTCGGTCGGCAAAGGATGAACTTATGCTGACCGCAAAGGAAAGCGCGGAATATGATGCCCTTTTTTTTGTGGGACTGCCATATGAGATCGGAGGAAAGCTGTACAATGCTGCGGCTGCCGTTTCCGGGGGGAAAGTGCTCGGTATTGTGCCAAAGACTTTTCTTCCAAACTACAATGAATTTTATGAGGCCCGCTACTTCTGTTCCGGCGAGGGGGTAAAATGCGAGGAGCTTTTGCCGGATGGAAGCGCCGTTTTGGTGGATACGGATCTCATCTTTTACTGCAGAAACATGCCAAAGCTTAAGGTATCTGCGGAGATATGCGAGGATCTGTGGGTTCCCGGACCGCCGAGCATCCGCCATGCTCTGGCGGGGGCAACCATTATGGTCAATCTCTCCGCATCGGATGAGACGACGGGAAAAGCGGGTTACCGCAGGGATCTGGTCTGCGGACAGTCCGCACGGCTGGTCTGCGGTTATATCTATGCCTCGGCAGGGGACGGTGAATCGACGCAGGACGTCGTGTACTCCGGGCATAACTTGATTGCGGAAAACGGACATGTACTGGCAGAATCGAGACGTTTTACGGATGGAGCGGTCTATTCGGAGATCGATGTGGAGAGAATTGAGGCTGACCGCCGCAGAATGACGACTTTTATCACAGAGAATACCCACACATGCATTCCCTTTTCCCTGAAACAGGAGGATACCGTTCTGACAAGAAAGATCGATCCTGCGCCGTTTGTTCCGGGAAATCCTGTGGAGAGGGCAAACCGGTGCGAGGAAATCCTTAACATTCAGGCGATGGGACTTAAGAAACGGCTGGAGCATACGAAGAGCAAATGCGCGGTGCTTGGGATATCCGGAGGACTCGACTCGACGCTTGCGCTGCTGGTGGCGGTGCGGGCCTTTGATCTGCTTGAAATGGAACATGAAGGAATCGTTGCGGTGACAATGCCGGGGTTTGGGACTACGGATCGTACCTATGACAATGCGGTGAACCTGATCCGCTGCCTGAAGGCGGACTTTATGGAGATCGATATCCGAGATGCGGTAAATATCCATTTTCGGGATATCGGGCAGGAGCCGTCCGCGCATGATGTGACATACGAAAACGGGCAGGCGCGCGAGCGCACCCAGATTCTTATGGATGTGGCGAACAAGAGAAGCGGTATGGTTATCGGAACCGGTGATCTGTCGGAGCTTGCATTGGGGTGGGCGACCTACAACGGGGATCATATGTCCATGTATGGAGTCAATGCCTCTGTGCCGAAAACGCTTGTGCGCCATCTGGTGCGTTATTATGCCGATACCTGCGGGGATGAAGCTCTGTCCGCAATTCTTAGCGATATTCTGGACACGCCGGTCTCGCCGGAACTGCTTCCGCCGGAAAACGGCGTGATTTCACAGAGAACGGAGGATCTTGTAGGCCCATATGAGCTGCACGATTTTTTCCTATATTATATGCTTCGTCTGGGCTATGCCCCGGAAAAGATTTTTGTCATGGCAAAGATTGCTTTTGCGGATATCTATGAGCCTTCCTTTATCCTGAAATGGCTCAAGATCTTTTACCAAAGATTTTTTGCACAGCAATTCAAAAGATCATGCCTGCCGGACGGCCCAAAGGTTGGGACTGTTGCGGTGTCTCCGAGGGGGGATCTGCGCATGCCCTCCGACGCGTGCGGCAGGATCTGGCTGGATGAGCTGGAAAAATTAGGTTGACGGCAGATGGCCAAAAATTTCATATGAGAAAAAACGGTTTGCGCCAAAGGCACAAACCGTATAAATCGAATTACAGGAGCGGAATATTGTGCTCCTCGCAGAAGCGGACAGTTTCCTCCGGCCAGAGGGAACTTTGCACCTCCCCGATATGGGCTTTGCGAAGGAAGAACATGCAGATGCGGGACTGGCCGATACCGCCGCCGATAGTGTATGGAAGGGTTTCGTCCAGAATGCTCTTCTGGAAGGACAGCTTTGCCCGCTCCGGGCAGCCTGCTGTGTTTAACTGGCGCAAAAGGGACTCCCGGTCAACGCGGATTCCCATGGAAGAAAGCTCAAGGGCAATGTCGAGAACCGGATAGTATACAACAATATCCGCA
>CAYROM010000010.1:0-55481 GCA_964425905.1 uncultured Lachnobacterium sp.
GCGCCGTCCTTCAAAATCTGTGTAAATCAATATTCAGTTGTAATTCCCCGAAAGGCATTTTTATTATATTTTATAGAACATATATTTGCAAATACCTCTGCGAAGAGTTCTTGAATATTTTTCGGGGAAGTGGAAATACGATATAGAGTTCAGGATTAGAAAGATGGCTTTTGACACCCGAATCTTATTGTAAATCCAATCCGCCCATGATATAATTTAAGATATCTTTTCCTGACCGCTGTCTGCATCTTCGGAATGTTTATTTAAATTAACAGCAAAAGGGCGGCGTAGATCAGCGTAGAAACGCTGAAAGATGCAACCATTCAGGGGACTCTTCAGATCGACGCGGTGCTGGCGAGCGCCCAAAACGAGATAAAGCTTACGGCGGATCTGTATGAAGAGATACAGAAGGAGGCTGATGTAACGGCGGAGGAGCTGGAGATACTTACCCTTAAGACCTCCTTTTACTACGTCGAATTCACGGATTTGAGCGGAGGTGACTTAAATAACGAGGGGAAAACCGCAGACGCATCCTCCAGAGAATATTTTCAGGAGGCGGTGAAGGAGCAGCTGAAAGAAGCCCTTCTTGCGGGACAGGAATATGAATTTCAATACGAGGGCGGCTATGATATCATAAAAAACTGTATCATTGATCTGGTGGATGACGGGGAAGAAAGGGAAAGACTTAAGTCTCTTTTGGAAAGGGGGCAGTTGCAGCAGATCTTTACCAATATTCTGGAAAATGCGGTGAAATTCACCCCGGAGGGAGGAAGGATCTGTTTCGGGATAAGAGAGAGGCCATCCGGTATGCGGGGCTGCGTATGCTATGAGTTTACTTTTGAAGATACCGGTATCGCAGGGCTTGGAATGTCCATTGTGAAAAATCTGGTAAAGATGATGAACGGAGAGATTCAAGTCGAGAGTAAATTAAACGAAGGCACTAAGTTTACGGTTACCGTGTATCTGAAGATCAACCGCTACAAGCAGGAGGATTTAAAGTCAATCCCGATTCTGGCAATGAGTGCGGATGTCTTTATGGATGATATAAAACATGCGCGGGATGTGGGAATGAACGGACATGTTGCAAAGCCGATCGACATCAATGATCTTTTGAAGGCTTTGGAGGAGTGGATAAAATAACCGCATGGCGAAAAACAGCTTATCCGGTAAAAATATATTTTTATTTTCCGGTTTAAGTGGTATAATTTTAAGAAAAAACGGAGAGCAGAAGGATGAAAGAAAAAAAGACAGTTGTTTGGGGAAAAATTTTAGTGCCGCTTTGCGTGTTTTTGGCGGTACTGATACTGTGGCAGATCGTGGTGCTGCAATTGGTGGCGATGGGCGTCATCAACACAATGGTGGCGATGATTTTAAACATTGCGGTGATCGTAGTAATATTCGGGATTGTTTTTTTTATTGTCAAATCTCTTTTGGACCAGATCAGGCTGGTGGTATCCGGCGGCGCCAGCACCGACAATCAGGGAAATAAAGTGAAAAAGCTTGCGGCGCGGCAGGATGAGATCGGAGACATGGTGCGCACGATCGAGTCGTCGGTCACCTCCATCGTGACGGTGGTGGAAGGAATCAAGAAGGCGACCGGGGAACTGGAGACGGTGACGGATGACTTTCAGCTGATATTCAAAAACATGACGATATCCATGGAACAGGCGGAGGCAGCAGTTGAGACGATCACGGGAAATACGGTTTCCCAGGCGGACGACATAGTGGATATGAGGGATAAGATTGAGGCAATCAGCGTCTCCATCGACCATATCGCTCAAAATATTGAGGAACTGACAAAAAGCGCGGAAAATATGAGAACATGCAATCAGACCGCAGAACAGATCATGGGAGAGCTGATCTCCATAAGCAACGAGAGCGGTATTGCCATTGATAATGTCAGGAAGCAGACCGATCTCACCAATCAGTCCGCCCAGCAGATCCGTACTGCGACAGAGATCATTGCCGGAATCTCAAACCAGACAAACCTGTTGGCTTTAAATGCCAGTATTGAAGCCGCAAGAGCGGGAGAACATGGAAAGGGCTTTGCGGTTGTAGCGGAGGAAATCCGAACTCTGGCAGATCAGTCAAGGGAATCTACGGAGCTTATCAATAATATTGTCAATGATCTGATCGATAACTCCAATGTCAGCGTGGAGATCACACAGAAAGTTTCCGAAGCATTTGCCAGACAAAACGAGAAGATACAGGATACGGAGGAGATTTTCAGATCCTTAAACAGAGAGATCGGACAGGTGGGAGACGCTATCGGAGGAATCGGATCTGAGGTTGGCGAGCTGGGAACCCACAAGGAAGTGATAGAAAATAGCGTTACATCCCTGACCGCGGCGGCGAATGCAAATACGGAAAGCGCGAAGAAGACAATGGAGAGCGTAACGGAATGCCAGCAGATCGCGGACGAGTGCATCGGCGTGACGGAGCGCATCGTGAACGTATCGGAGGAACTGGTTGGCTACATCAGAAAATTTGATGTAGAGTCGCTGAAACGCAGAGGCGGAACGGAGTGATAGAACGGAAAAAGTAAGAGGAAGGGGAGGAAAAACAGAATGATTTCTTTAAAAAAATTAAACAAAAAAGCCACCGGGATCTTTGCCGCGGGGGTACTGTTCGGGACCGCAGGAGTAAAGCTTTTGTCCAGCGCGGACGCAAAGAAAGTATATACGCATGTTACGGCGGGAGTGCTGAGGGCAAAGGAATGTGTAATGAAGGTCGCGACCAGTATTCAGGAGAATGCGGAGGATATTTATGCAGAGGCGCAGCAGATCAATGAGGAGCGGGCTGCCCGGGAGGAAGCCGGGGAAACCGAAGAACAGGCATCAGAGGCTTCTGAAGGAGAAACAGAATAGACCGGATCAATGCACCTGTGGAGTTAGCGTTCTGCAGGTGCTTTTAGATTCAAAGCCGCTTATGAAAATACAGAGAGAGGTTTTGCCATGAGATTTTCCATTGTTCATGAAATAAAAGGGCGTATGCGCGTACATATGGCTCAGAGGCGTATGAGCTTTGAGCAGGCGGATACTTTGTATTATTATCTGAAAAACCAAAAATTTGTGGTGTCCGTTAAAGTCAGAGAGCGGACGCAGGATGCTACGATCTGCTATGCAGGAGACCGGGAGACGGTCATCGCCGCCTTGAAGGATTTTTCCTACGGGAATACAAATGTGCCTGACACGTTTTTGAAAAATTCGGGAAGGGAGTTAAACGACGGGTATTGGCAGAAGCTGGTAAATAAGCTTGTGCTGCGCACCGCAAACACTCTGTTTGTGCCATATCAGATCCGGGCGGGGATTACAGTTTTCAAATCCCTCAAGTATATCTGGCACGGAGTGCGCACGCTTGCAAAGGGAAAGATTGAAGTGCCCGTTCTGGACGCGGCTGCGATCGGGGTATCGGTTCTGAGAAGGGATTATTCCACGGCGGGGTCTGTCATGTTCCTTCTCGGCATAGGTGAGATATTGGAAGAATGGACGCACAAAAAATCGGTGGATGATCTGGCGAGAAGTATGTCCCTGCACATCGAGAAGGTATGGCTTCTGACGGAGGGGCAGGAGGTTCTTACGGACGCGTCTGTTGTCAGACCGGGCGACCGCGTTGTCGTACATATGGGAAATGTGATACCCTTTGACGGTATTGTTTTGGATGGGGAGGCCCTTGTAAATCAGTCCTCCATGACAGGTGAATCGATTCCCGTGCATAAAGCGGCGGAGGGGAATGTGTATGCCGGCACGGTTGTGGAAGAGGGCGAATTGACCGTATGCGTAAAGGCGGTCGGTGGATCGGGAAGGTTCGACAAGATTGTGGCAATGATCGAGGAATCGGAAAAGCTGAAATCCTCGCTGGAGGGAAAAGCGGCTCATCTTGCGGATAGGCTGGTACCCTATACGCTTGCGGGGACTGTGCTTACCTATCTTCTCACCGGAAATACGACGAAGGCATTATCCGTCCTGATGGTGGATTTCTCCTGCGCGCTTAAGCTTGCAATGCCGATCGCGGTGCTGTCGGCAATCCGGGAGGCAAGCGCCCACAATGTAACGGTCAAGGGCGGAAAATATCTGGAGGCGATGGCGGAGGCGGATACGATCGTGTTCGACAAGACGGGGACATTGACGAAGGCAAAGCCTGTCGTGGTGGAGGTTATTTCCTTTAACGGGCAGGAGCCGGACGAACTGCTTCGCATTGCGGCCTGTCTGGAGGAGCATTTCCCCCATTCTATGGCGAGGGCGGTTGTGGAAGCGGCGCGTGCAAAGAATCTCGTACATGAGGAAATGCACTCAAAGGTGGAGTATATTGTTGCCCACGGCATTTCCACGATGATCGAGGGAAAGAGGGCGGTCATCGGAAGCTATCATTTTGTGTTTGAGGATGAGAACTGCAGGATTCCGGAGGGGATGAAGGAGCGGTTTGACAGAATTCCGGGCGAATACTCCCACCTGTATCTAGCGATAGAAAATGATCTTGTGGCGGTTATCTGTATAGATGACCCGCTGCGGGAGGAGGCTGAGGCCGTCATCAACTCCCTGAAGGGAGCTGGGATCAAAAAGGTTGTCATGATGACCGGGGACAGCGAACAGACGGCAAGGGTGATCGCTGAAAAGGTCGGCGTGGATGAATATTACTCGGAGGTATTGCCGGAGGATAAAGCCGGATTCATGGAAAAGGAGAAGGCGTGCGGAAGGAAGGTCATCATGGTCGGGGACGGGATCAATGACTCTCCGGCGTTGTCGGCGGCGGATGTGGGAATTGCCATCAGCGACGGAGCGGAGATCGCAAGGGAAATCGCAGACATCACCGTCGGCACGGACGATCTGTATGAGATCGTTACCCTAAAGGCAATCAGCAACAGTCTGGTGAAGCGCATTGACAAAAACTACCGCATGATTCTGGGCATCAATTCTGGGCTGATCCTGCTTGGCGTCAGCGGACTGATTCAGCCGACGACATCTGCACTTTTGCACAATGCCTCGACACTTACGATCAGTATAAAGAGCATGGAAAATCTTTTATCATGATATTTCCCAAAGGTTAGATCATAACCGATGTGGAAAGCGGTCAGGAGGAAATCAAACATGGAAAAGAGTATGCATACAGAACAGACAGGCTGCGATAAGCTGGTTTTGCTGGAGAATTATTTGAGAGACCTTGGGAGCGTTGCGGTAGCGTTTTCTGGCGGCGTGGATTCCACGTTCCTGCTGAAAGTGGCCCATGAGGTTCTGGGGGATCGGGCGATCGCGGTCACGGCCCGTTCCTGTTCCTTTCCGGAGAGGGAGCTGAACGAGGCAAAAGCGTTTTGCAGTAAGGAGAAGATCCGCCATTTTATCTGTGATTCGGAGGAACTCGACATAGAGGGCTTCAGCCAGAATCCGCCTGACCGCTGCTATCTCTGCAAAAAGGAGCTGTTCCAAGAGATTATCGGGATCGCCCGAGTGCAGGAGATTTCCTATATTGCGGAGGGATCCAATATGGACGACAATGGAGACTATCGGCCGGGGCTATGCGCCGTTGCGGAATTAAATGTTAAGAGCCCGCTGAGGGAGGCCGGGCTTACGAAGGCTGAAATCCGGGAGCTGTCAAGGGAAATGGGGCTGTCCACATGGGAAAAGCAATCCTTCGCATGTCTATCTTCCCGATTTGTCTACGGGGAGAGCATTACGAGAGAAAAACTGGCTATGGTGGATCAGGCGGAGCAATTTCTGATCGACAAGGGCTTTCATCAGCTCAGAGTCCGCATCCACAGCACAATGTCCTCCATCGATGAAAGCTTGATGGCAAGGATTGAAGTTATGCCGGAGGAATTCGGGAAGCTGATAGAGATGAGGGAGGAGATCGTATCAAAACTGAAATCCTGCGGATTTACATATGTAAGTATGGATCTGACAGGCTACCGGACGGGGAGCATGAACGTCGGTCCTCATTTTTCGTCATAGCACAAAAAATAGCCCTCGCGGTTGAGTGCTATTTTTTTATATCATAGGAAAGCCCTTGTTGCTTTAAAGTGATAAAGCGCTCTGGTCTTTCCTATGAAATAAAAAGCACTACGTGCCATGATGCGCAGCTCGCAGAAAGGAGAATACTGCTTCGCAGTCTGCTCGCGCGCGGAACAAAAGCGGCGCCGCTTTTCCGGATAAATATGGCTTGTATAAATTGCCTTAATTTATTATAATATATAAGGGATTTTGGCGCTTTATGAATGATGGGGGCGGGTATGCAGATGGAGGAGTCGATTCGGTTTTCCCTGGAACATACGCAGGAGCTGGTCCTGTTTTTTAAGGGGGATGGAACCGTTACATATGCGAATAAAGCAGCAAGGGAACTGTTGGAATATGACGATATTATAAGAGACTGTACGATTGCAGACATATTTCCTACGGAGTTTTCTTTAAAAGAGGGGAAGCTTAGAACGGATTTTGCCTTTGGGGAGGGACTCGTCTGGATGGATGCGTACCGGGAGAACAGAACCTGCTGTCCGGTGGTCGCACGGATCATGCGCCGGGAGGATGGGCCGGAGGAATACTGCTGTATGGCCTATGACGCCACGGAACGCCAGTATCTCATTAAGAAGAACGAGCAGACAAAACGGGAGGCGGAGGAAGCGCTGAAGGTGAAATCCGAGTTTGTTGCAAATGTGACGCATGAACTGCGCACCCCGGTCAATGGGATTCTCGGAAATACCATGGAGCTTGCGGAACTTGAGACGGATATAAAAAAGAAAAAACTGCTCTCCCTGATCGAGCGCGGATGCGCCGATATGAATTCGATCATAAACAATATCCTTGATTTTTCAAAGCTTGAGGCTGGAAAATTCACTCTGGAACCCAGAAGGTTCAATTTTAGGGATATGATCGAATATGTGAGGTCAAATCATAAAAATAAAATATATGAAAAAGAACTTGGTTTCATCGTGACGGTCGCCCACGATGTTCCGGAAAATGTCATCGGGGACGAGCTCCGCATTATGCAGATATTGAATAATCTGCTCTCCAATGCGTGCAAATTTACCACCATCGGACAGATCGTCCTTGAGGTGGTAAAGACCGCTCAGGTGGACAACAAGGTCGAACTCTTTTTTCTCGTGATCGATACCGGGATCGGAATCGATAAGGCGGGTCAGGATAAGCTGTTTAAAAGCTTTTCCCAGGTGGACGCATCCATTTCAAGGAGATTCGGCGGCACCGGTCTTGGACTTAATATCTGTAAACAGCTGATCGAACTGATGGGTGGAAGCATCCACGTCGAGAGCGAGCCGGGAAAAGGTTCCATGTTCTCTTTTCACCTGTGGGTGGATATACCGGAGGAGGAGATGGAGGAGCAGCCTGTTTCATGGACTGCGCCGGAGAGAACCTATTCGCTGGACGAGATGGGCAGCGAGGAGGAACAGAAGGTCTGGATATATGGAACGGGCGAAAATGCGGAAGAGATCAGACGGAAGATGTCGAAACTGATCCTATGCGTCGAGATGGACAACTGGGAAAAGGCGGAAATGTTTATGGGAGCGCTCCGCAAGCTTGTGGAGGGAGCCCCGGCGGGGATAAAGAACGCCTGCCTTAAGCTTAAGATGGCGGTGCAGAAGGCGGATTATGAGAAAACGGCGGAGGCGTATGAGAAGCTTCGGGAAATGCTTGAATAGTGCAGGAGGTATACTTTTATGGAGAATACAGATACATCCCGCATACTGATTGTGGATGATGTAGACACAAACCGCTTTGTGTTAAAGGATATCATAGCGGACATGGGCTATCAGCCGATCCTGACGGAAAATGGACAGCAGGCGCTTAAGATCGTTCAAAGATACCGCCTTCAGCTGATTATTCTTGATATTGCGATGCCGGTCATGGATGGATACGAATTTTGCCGCATCGTAAAGGCGGATGCGAACACTAGGGAGATTCCGATTATTTTTATCTCCGCTTTTGACGATCCGTCCGACGTGGTCAAGGGGTTCGAACTGGGCGGAGCCGACTATATCACAAAGCCCTTTATTCCGGAGGTCGTGAGGGCAAGGGTCGGACTTCAGCTGAAATTGTCTGAGGCTTCGGGCAATCTGCTGGAAATGAACCGGAAGCTTCAGGTTTCCGTGAAAGAGCAGCTGAAGCAGATCGAGAGGGAGAAGAGCAGCGTGCTCTACGCGTTGATCCGGGTTGCCAGAGAGAATGCGGCGTATGATGAAAAGCATATGGAACGTCTCAGCAAAAACAGCCGGATTCTGGCGGAAGCTTTACAGCTTTCCCCGCTGTTTGAGAAAATGATATCGGACAGCTTTGTTACAGTCATTGAAGCGGCGGCGCCTCTCTGCGATCTTGGGAATGTGTCGATTCCAACGGATATATTGCAGAAAAAGAATTCTCTGACAAAGGAGGAGATGGCGGTCATGCGCACCCATACGGAGGTTGGTGCGCGCATCCTGAGGGATATCGAGGATACCGGCGACTACAATGGGTTCATAAGCATGTCCAAGGACATTGCGCTCTATCATCATGAAAACTGGGACGGAACGGGATACCCTGCGGGGATTAGCGGGAATGACATCCCACTTTCTGCACAGGTCGTCGCGACGGTGGGCGCATACTGTTCCATGACGGAGAACCGTACCTATCGCGAGGCGTATGTCAAGGAGGAAACGATTCATATCATGGAGGCGGATTCTGGAAAGAAGTTTAATCCGGATATTTTTGAGGTTTTGAAGAAGATTCAGCGCCGGTTGGTATAGGCTGGGATAGGGTAAAAGGATGAAAATGACGGATGAGGAATTTCAGCGGATCTTTCGTTTTTTAAAAAGCAGGTATGGGATTGATATGGTCCGCAGGAAGGAAATCGTAGAGGGAAGACTGGAAAATTACGTCGTGCAGAACGGTTTCGGGTCCTACACGGATTATATGAACGCCCTGGAGGCGGATACTGCGGGAAATCTGGAAAAAAAGCTTGTCTGTATGCTTACGACGAATCATACCTTTTTTATGAGGGAGTTCGAGCATTTTGATTATATGAGGAATACCGTGCTTCCCTATCTGAGAACGAAGGAGGCTGCGGGCAGGGATCTTTGTATCTGGTGCGGCGCATCCTCAAGCGGAGAGGAGCCATATATGCTTGCAATGCTTATGAAGGACTATTTTGGTCTGGAGCATGAAGCATGGGATACAAAGATTCTGGCGACGGATATTTCGACGGAGGTGTTAAGGCAGGCAACGGCGGGAATATACACCGGCGAGCAGGTCGAGGCGCTTCCGGCCGCATGGAAAAGAAGGTTTTTAAGACCGATACCGGGAAAGGATCAGTATGCCGTCACACAGGAGATCAAGAACGAAGTGATCTTCCGGCAGTTTAATCTGATGGATGCGTTTCCCTTCAAACGGAAAATGCATGTGATCTTTTTGCGCAATGTAATGATATATTTTGACCAGGAGACAAAAAAGAATCTGATCCAAAAGGTATATAATGTTATGGAGCCCGGCGGATATTTATTTATTGGAAGAACGGAGACCCTTGACCGGAACATCGTGCCGCTTCAGATGATACAGCCGTCCATTTTCCGGAAGCAGGAGGGGAAGATATAAATGCACGGGATGCGGCGGATCCGGCGATTTCCATCGGGGAGAGTGATCTCATTATTGCGATCGGGGCTTCTACCGGGTGACGGTCAAGGAGGCAAAAAACGGAGATGCGGTCGTGTCGGGGCAGTAGAATATCAGAAAAAAATAGAGGATATTTTAAAGAGGACATATCAACTGTTAAATAAAATGTAAGGAGACCAGTATGAGGATTTTGTTAGCGGAAGATGACTATTCGACAAGAAAGTTTATGACCGATTTTCTGTCAAAGTACGGCGAGTGTGACGTTACGGTAGACGGTATGGAAGCGGTAGATGCATTTATGATGGCTTTGCAGGATGGTCAGCCCTACGACCTGATATGTCTGGATATCATGATGCCCGTCATGGATGGATATCAGGCGCTTATGGGAATCCGGAATCTTGAGAAGGATTACAATGTCCCGGGGGAGGAAGCGGTCAAGGTCATAATGACCACCGCATTGAACGATGAAAATAATGTCAAGATGGCATTTGATATGGGGTGCAGCGTATATTCTGGGAAACCGATTGATCAGGAGAAATTTGAACAGGCGCTAAAGAAACTTGGATTGATCTAGGAGGAAGAGAGATGGCAGAGGAGTTCAACACCGGGGATATGCTGGATGTGTATCTCTATGAGAATCAGCAGCTTTTGGAGAACCTTCAGGATATCGTCCTTAAGCAGAAGGACGCTGAATGCTTTGATGAAGACAGCATTAACGAGATATTCCGGACGATGCACACCATAAAGGGATCTTCCGGGATCATGATGTTTGATGAGATAACGAAGATCGCCCACAAGCTGGAGGATGTGTTCTATTTTCTGCGGGAATCGCACCCGCAGAATGTTCCGCATCAGGAGTTGATCGAGCATGTGCTGAAGGTGGCGGATTTTATCACGGGGGAGATGGATAAGCTCTCCGACGGCGGGGCAGCGGATGGCAGTTCGGCGGAACTGGTCTTAGAGCTGGACGCCTTTTTGTCAAAGTTAAAGGGTGAAGGCAAGGCGGAAAAAATTGAGGCAAAGGAAAATGTGCACGAGGAGCCGAAACAGTTCTATATTGCTCCAACCGCCACAAGAGACAGCCGTTATTTTAAGATATATCTGACCTACAATACCGAGATTCAGATGGCGAACATGCATGCCTATAAGACGGTATATGCCTTAAAGAAGATAGCGGAGGATATTATGTATTCTCCGGAGGATATCCTGACAAACGAGGAGAGTTCGCAGAATATCATCGACAATGGTTTTACCATACTCCTCCAGACACAGGGCACGGAGGAAGATATCCGCAAGGTAGTCAAGCCGAGCTACGATCTGAAAAAGGTAGACGTCTATGCGTGTACCCAGAGGGATTTCCGGATGGGCTTTGACAGCGTGGGATCGGAAATCCGGATCGATCTGGAATCCAGCGTCGAGGAGATCGAGGCGAGGACAGGCGGTCAGAACGCCGGCGGGAAGGCGCCGCAAAAGGCGATGGCGCCTGGAGATTTCGTCATTGCATCGAAGCAGCCGGGAAAAGCGAAGACGCTTGCGAAGGATAAACCGAATAAGCAGGAGAAAACCGCCTATATCAGCGTTGATATCGCTAAGATGGATATGCTTATGGATCTGGTGGGGGAGCTTGTCATCTCCCAGTCCGTAGTCCTGCAGAATCCCGATCTTAAGGTTCCGGGACTGAATCTGGACAATTTCAACAAAGCGGCGGTGCAGATGACGAAGATATCCACCGACCTGCAGAATGTGATCATGAGTATGCGCATGGTCCCGCTGACGAACACCTTCCAGAAGATGAACCGGATCGTGTTTGATATGTCCAGAAAGCTGGATAAGGATGTGGAGTTTGAGATGATCGGGGAGGCTACGGAAGTGGATAAGAATATCATCGAGCATATCTCGGATCCCCTTATGCATCTGGTTCGAAACTCCGTCGACCACGGAATTGAGAGCCGGAAAGAGCGGAAGGAGGCGGGCAAGACCGAGAAGGGAAAGGTTACGCTATCGGCAAAAACGGAATCCGGCAAGGTGTGGATCAGCGTGCAGGATAACGGAGCGGGCTTAAGCCGTGACAAGATTATGGCAAAGGCAAGGCAGCAGGGGCTTTTGGAACCGGGAAAGCCGGAGGCGGCATACACGGACAAGGAAGTATACCAGTTCATTACCATTCCCGGGTTTTCCACTAACAAGAACGTTACGGAATACTCCGGGCGGGGGGTCGGAATGGATGTGGTGGTATCCAACATTCAGGAGGTGGGCGGCTCCCTTGAGATCGAGAGTACGCAGGGACAGGGCAGCACGATGATCCTAAAGATACCGCTGACGCTTGCCATCATCGACGGCATCGTCATGGAGGCGGGGGCGTCCTGTTTTGTCGTTGAGACCGAGGCGGTCAAGGAGTTCGTAAGCGTTACGGAGGATATGATGATCCACGAGCCGAACGGCGACGAAGAGGTCATGGTCAGGGGAGAATGTTATCCGGTCATAAGACTTGGCGAGTGGTATCATCTGAAGGATTATAAGAAAGATATCTCGGAGGGCATGATGGTCATTCTTGAGGTGGATAAGCAAAGATTCTGCCTGTTTGTGGACCGTCTGGTAGGCAAGCAGGAGATCGTAGTAAAGCCGATTCCAGAGTATGTCCGCAAAGTAAAGGGACTTTCGGGCTGCACACAGCTTGGAGACGGCAGTATAGCATTGATCTTGGATGTGGCGGGACTGATTGAATAAAGAAGAAAGGATGATAGGGGATACATGGGTGAATTAAATGCGGTTGACAGATATGTGACCTTTAAATCCGGGAGCGAGTATTTTGGATTGAAGATACAATATGTCAGCGAGATTATCGGGTTTCAGAAGATTACCGAGATCCCGGAAACCGAGGACTATATCAAGGGACTGATCAACCTGAGGGGAAAGATCATACCGGTGATCGACGTGCGGATTCGATTCAGGCAGGAGCCCTTTGCATACACGGACAGGACCTGTATTATTGTGATCAATGTAAATTCTCTGGTGGTCGGTCTGATCGTTGAGAAGATTGCGGAGGTGGTTGAGATTACGGATGAGAACATCATACCGTCGCCTTCCATCGGGCGGGCGGATAAGTCCCGGAACAAATATGTGTATGCGATTGGCAAGGTTGGCGAGAAGGTCAAGCTTTTGCTCGATCCGGATAAGCTGCTAAATGATGAGGATAAAAGCGTAATCGAGCAGGTTGGCGAGAAAAACGTGGAAGAAGAAGGGGAGGAATAGAGCTATGAAAAAGAAAGGAATGAAAATATACACAAAGCTTGTATTCTGCTTTGTATTTGTGATGATCATGCTGCTGTTTTTGCTGTTTGTGGGATACAAAACGGCGGCAAATATTCTGGCGGCGGATAATCCCCAGCGCTATCTGTCAAATTACAGCATTTTTTGCGGGGGGCTTTTCGTCTGGGTTCTGGCAAGCATGACATTTCTGGAGATAACCGTGCTTGGGACGATCCGAAAGGGATTTCGTGAAATCGGAGACATCACGCACCGGATTACATCCGGGGATGTGGAAATCGGACTGGAAAGTAACCGGGCGGATGAATTTGGCATGCTGCTGAATGACTATGCACAGCTGATTCAGACGTCCAGAGAGCAGGCGGAGTTTGCGGAGGCGGTCGCAGAGGGAAATATGACGATCGATATTGCTCCGAGGAGCGATAGGGATAAGCTGGGATATTCGCTCAAGAAGATGGTGGAGCGCAACAACCGCGTGCTCTCCAATATCCGGGATTCTGCAGATCAGGTGACGACCAGTACCTCCGAGGTGGCAAGCGCCAGCGAGTCCCTTGCGCAGGGAGCTGCGGAGCAGGCGAGCGCGCTCGAACAGATTACCGCCTCCATAAACGATGTGGCGGGAAAGACAAAGGAAAATGCAAGTCTCGCCAACGATGCTGCAAATCTTGTAAATATTGCGGGTGAGAACGTAAAGAAGGGAAATGTCCAGATGCAGGACATGGTGGAGGCGATGCATGAGATCAATACGTCCTCCGAGAGCATTTCCAGAATTATTAAAGTGATCGACGATATCGCATTCCAGACAAATATCCTGGCGCTGAATGCGGCGGTGGAGGCTGCAAGGGCAGGAGAAGCGGGCAAGGGCTTTGCCGTTGTGGCGGAGGAGGTTCGCAATCTTGCGGCAAAGAGCGCACAGGCTGCGGCGGAGACCGCCGAATTGATCGAGGATTCCATTCGGAAGGTAGAGGCGGGTTCTGCCATTGCGGGTGAGACCGCAAAAGCTTTAGAGGAAATTACAAGCGCGGTATCCGAGAGCGGAAGCATCATATGCGACATAGCTGAGGCGTCCAATTATCAGGCTACGGCGATTGCCCAGATCAATCAGGCGATCGAGCAGGTATCCCAGGTGGTGCAGAACAATTCCGCCACAAGCGAGGAGTGCGCCGCCGCAAGCATTGAACTGTCAAATCAGGCGGCACGGATGAAGGAGCAATTGTCTATATACCGGCTGGACGAAACAAACCATCTTCCGGCAGCTGAATATGGGGAAGAGGAAAAACATGCGGCGTCCGGAGAAAGAATTTATGCAGGGGAGCAGACCATTTCTCTGGGTGAAGGTTTTGGAAAATATTGATGGACACCTCTTTTCTTGTTTTTATCTGTAAAACCGGAAGCTGGAGAAGAAAATGAAAAAGAATGTGGAAAGTCAGGAAATAAAAGAAAGCCTGGAGCGTTTTACGCTGATCATGTATTCCCTTTATCATGTGAGAATACTGGTTGCGTCGATATATAAGGGCTGGGAAGCGTGGTGTTCTGCCGTCGTGCTTGCGGCATTTGCAGCGGGGTGGATCGTCAGCCTTTTCAGAAGGGAAAACAAGCATTTTCAGGCTGGTTTTGGCGTTACTATGATCATGATCAGCGAGCTGATCTTTGCCATGCATGCGGAAAGTCTGGAGCTGGTGTTTGTCTCTTTTTTGTGCATTGTCATCGTTACGGGGCTGTATGGCTATACGGATATTTTAAGTATTCCGCTTTTGACTTTTGTTATCATGGTTTTGTATCACATTTTTGTGTTGGGATCTTTTGCGGATTACCGGGCGGTTGACATCCTTTCAAGCGCGCTTTCCATTATAAGCATGCTGCTTGCAATCTGGGTTATCATTTACTGGGCAAGAAGGGGAAATGAAACCTATCGGAAGCTGTTGAGGGTGATCAGGGAGTTACAGACGGCGGAGCGCAGCAAGGATGATTTTTTGGCAAACGTCAGCCATGAGATCCGCACCCCGATCAATACGATCAGCGGGATGAGCGAGATTCTGCTTCAGGAGGAGGAACCGGTCAGACTGAAGGAGGATATCCAGATGATCCAGCTGGCGGGGCGGAATCTGATGAGGGTCGTGAGCGATATTCTGGATTTTTCGGAATTGCAGGCCGGAGAGCTGGAGATCGTGGAGGAGGCGTACGATGTTACCTCATGTGTAAACGACCTTGTGAACATGTGCAATGCGATCAAGGCAGACAAGAACTTGGAGCTGATAGTGGATCTTGACTGCGGGATTCCAAGGAGTCTCTTGGGTGACGAAAAAAAGATCCGCCGGGTCATCATGAATCTGGTCAGCAACGCCATCAAGTTTACCAATGAGGGAGGCGTCAGCATCTCCATAGCCTTCCGGCGGGAGTATTATGGGATCAACCTGATCGTCACCGTGTCAGACACCGGGATCGGTATGGAACAGAAGAGTCTGGAGAAGCTTTTTACCACCTATAATCAGGTGGATACCAGCCGCAGGCGCCAGAACGGAGGGGTGGGACTTGGTCTTGCAATCTCTCAGGTGATCGTACATAACATGGGAGGCGTTATCAAAGTAAAAAGCCGCATCAAAAAGGGGACGGTCATCAAGGTGACGATTCCGCAGAAAATCCTTGATGAACAGCCGATTGCGAAGTTTGATTATCCGGACAGCGTCCGTATGGTCTGCTATATGGATATGGAACAGTTTGAGACAAGGAATGTGCGGGACACCTATATGGAGATGAGCCGGCATATGATTGCACAGCTTGGCGTTTACGGACGCGTCAGCCGGAATTTGCCGGAGCTTAAGCGCCGTATGGAGCAGGAAGGATTTTCCCATGTCTTTATCGGACTGCATGAATACGAGCAGGATCCCGAATACTTTACAATGCTTGCGGGACGAACCCATGTGATCGTGGCGTTAGACCGCGGACAGGAGAAAAAGCTGAAGAGCGGCGAGCTTCTGTGCATGTATACGCCCTTTTATATTCTTCCGATCATTTCCGTCCTGAATGCCACAACCGATACGGGAAAGGCAGACATAACGGGAGGAAAAAGAAATTTTGTCGCCCCAAAGGTCCATGTGCTTGTGGTGGACGACAATCTGATGAATATCAGGGTTATCGAGAGCCTTCTGGCAAAATATCAGATCCGGGTGACCAGCGCGCTCAGCGGAGAGGACGGACTTGAGAAGATCAAGGAGCGGTGCTATGATTTTGTATTTATGGATCATATGATGCCGGAGATGGACGGCGTTGAGACCCTTCACCGGATCCGGGAGATCGGCGGAAAGTATTGTGAGACCGTACCGATTGTTGCGCTTACCGCAAACGCGATTGCAGGGGTAAGAAAAATGCTGATTGCAGAGGGTTTTTCCGATTTCCTGGAAAAACCGGTGGAGTGTTCGGCGCTGGAGCGTCTGCTCCTTCGCATTCTTCCGGAGGAAAAAATTGAAACTGTAAAGGAAGCGCAGGCTGACACGGCGGAGAAAACAGAAAAGCTTTCCATCGGGGATCTTGATGTTGCCCAGGGGATGGTATACTGCGGAGGCAAGGAAAAATATATCGGTATCCTTAAGGAATTTGCGGCAAAGGGGGAGGAAAACTTTAAGCCCCTGGAGGCTCTTTTTGAGCGGCAGGACTGGAGGAATTATGTGATTTCGGTTCATGCGGTAAAAAGCTCCATGCTTACGATCGGGGCAAAAGCGCTTTCCGAGATGGCGAAGGCGCTTGAATCGGAGGGAAAGAAAGAGAATATTTCCTATATCCTTGCCCATCATGAGGAGATGATAAAAGAGTACCGCCGGGTGATCGAGGTGATAACGGCATCTCCTTTTGTGGCAGGCGAAGAGCGTAAGGAGACAAAGCCGTTTGATCTCCCGGAACTTACGGAGGAGGAGTTCGAATCCTATGCAATTGCTTTTGAGGACGCTATGTATGGGCTTGACGGGAGTAAGATGTTAGAAATCATCGACAGTCTGGAAAAGTATATGTATCATGGCACCGTACTGAAACTGCAGCTTGTACCGATACGGCATAAGGTGGAGATGTCAGACCTGATGTCCGCGGTGGAGGCGTTGCTTCAGCTTAGGGACAGATTGAAGAATAAGAGGTAAGGGTGATGGGGAATGAGGAAAAAACTATATAATCTGCTGTGGGTGAAAGAAATAGACATGCTGGAGCAGTTGTTCCGCGTCATCGTGATCATAGGGGTGATCACTACGCTTATTGCCGTCGCGGAGGAGCTGATACTGAACGGGGCAACGATGCAGATCATGCCCCTTGTCGCGCTTGCAGTCGCAATGCTGGTCTCCGCATATGAGACGTTATGGAGACACAGGGCGGGCTTTTCTGCTGTCATCATTGAGATTGCTATGGTGGGAGTGGTCTTTCCGCTGATGTTTTTGCGCAGCGGCGGGGTGGAGGGCGGCTCCGCCGTCTGGTTTGTGCTGGGATTCTTTTATACCTTTATGGTTTTTTCCGGCTGGAGGCTGTGCCTGTTTATCACATATAATATCGTCATAGACGCTATTATTTATATTTACGGATATTATCACCCGGAAACGATCATTCGATTTGAAACGAGGCTTGATGTTTTTATTGATTCCTTTTTTGCGATTACTGTGGTGGGATTTATCTGCGGTATCATTATGCAGTTCCAGATCAGGCAGTATAAAAAGGAGAGTATGCTGGTAAATAAGCAGAAGGAGGAACTCGAAAAGGCAAACGAAGCGCAGAATGCTTTTTTCTCCAGCATGAGCCACGAGATCCGCACGCCTCTTAATTCCGTTATCGGATTAAATGAGATGATCTTAAGGAATGCGGAGGATGAGGATATCCGGAGATACGCAGGGTACATCAAAAACTCCAGCAAGCTTTTGTTAGAGCTTTTAAACGATATTCTGGACATTTCCCAGATCAAACAGAACCGGATGGAAATCGTTCCCGTCGAATATCATCCCGAGGAAATGCTGCATGATCTGATCGGTATGATGCAGATCCGGATGATGGAAAAGAAGCTGGATTTTGTCGTCGATATCGATGAAAATATTCCAAGCGTTCTGTACGGGGATGAAAAGAGGATAGAGCAGGTCATTTTAAACATCCTGACGAATTCCGCGAAGTATACCAACGAGGGCAAGGTGGAATTTATCGTGCGGGCGGAAAAGTTTGAGGAGGATAAGGTACAGCTCTCCATCATGGTGTGGGATACCGGGATCGGAATCCGTAAGGAGGATCTTGCAACTCTGTATGACGCATTCCGCCGACTGGATTCCAAGAAAAATGTAGGAATCGAGGGAAGCGGTCTCGGGCTTGCAATCACCAAGCAGCTTGTCAATCTGATGGGCGGAAAGATTACTGTGGACAGTATATACACAAGAGGGACCAATTTTGCGGTAATACTGGATCAGAAAGTCATCGACCGGACGCCGATCGGAAAGATTAATTTTCTCAGCAAAGCAAAGCTGTCCGGGCAGGATTATGAGAGAAGCTTTGAGGCACCGGAGGCAAGAATCCTTGTCATAGAAGATAACGAGATGAACGCGCTTGTTTTGCGCGAGCTTCTGGAGGAGACAAAGGTACAGATCGATGTGGTGGAAAACGGCGGCGAATGTCTGGAGAAAACGCGTCAAAAATATTACGATATCATATTGATGGATTTCATGTTGCCGGATATGAGTGGGGCGGAAGCACTCATAAGTCTTCGCAGGCAGGAGAACAGTCTGTGCAGGGAGACGCCGGTCATACTTTGTACGGCTAACAGTACCGCGAGGGCGGAGCAGCTTGCGGAGGAGTATGGGTTTGACGCGTATCTGGTCAAGCCGGTCAATGCGGAAAAACTCGAGGCGGAACTCGTGCGTTTTCTTCCGGAGGACATCGTTGAGTACCACAGGGACAAGGATCTCACGAGAAAATGGGAGGAACAGGGAACCGCTTTTTACAAAAAGAAAAAAAGGCTGTATATCACCACGGACTGCGTATGTGATATTCCGGATGAACTGGTCGAAAAGTATGATATACGGATGATGTATCTGTATATCCGAACCGAAAAGGGAAGGTTTGCCGATATAAAAGAGATAGATTCGGATGAACTCTGCCAATATATGTCGGAGGATGGAGTTTTGGCGACGGCGGACAGCGTATCCGTAGAAGAATACGAGGAATTTTTTGCGGACGCCATATTGGAGGCGGAAAATGTCATCCATATTTCCATGGCGTCCCGTGCCGGAAAAAGCTATGAGATCGCGGCTGCGGCGGCGAAATGCTTTGACCATGTGCACGTCGTTGATTCCAACAATATTTCCTCCGGGCAGGGGCTGCTTGTTCTGCATGCGGCGAGCATGGCAAGGGAGAACCACAGCGTCGAGGAAATCATAGAATCGGTTGGCCGCGTCAGCCGCCACGTGGAAACAAAATATATGATACCAAGCGTCAGAACCTTTTTCCAGAAGGGGTATACAAACCGTCTGACGGCGGAATTTTATGATTTTTTCCATCTGCATCCGATCCTGCGCATGTATAAGAGCAGACCGGTGATATTCGGGGCCTGCGCCGGAAATCTGGAAAAGGCATGGGGGCGTTTTATCCGCAATCAGTTTTATAATAAGAGAAAGATCAATACGGACATCGTATGCATAACCTACGTGGGATTGAACGTGGAGCAGCAGGAGTATTTAAGAAATGAAGTATTAAGACACGTTCCGTTTAAAAAGGTGATCATGCAGAAAGCGGCGTTTTCCCTCGCCTGCATTGTTGGAGTCAACGCCATAGGGATCACCTATTATCGAAAAGAGTGATCTCCTCATCCCCGGCTGCCAAAATTTGCTATGGCTAATCTTGAAAACAGGCGAATTGTGTAGTATAATACAATAGGAGCAGGAGACATTTGGCAAAAAACAGAGGAGAACAAATATGCTTCAGAATACATGTACACATAGTTTTGAAACGCTCTGCGAGTTCATACAAAGTTTTGCAACCTGTGTCGATGACTACTTGTATGTTTTGGATCTGTTGAACGATGAGTATTATATCTCCGAGAGGGCGATGAAGCGGTTCGCCATTGACACGAACCGTTTTAAGGATGCCACGAAGGAATTTGGAAAGTTTGTGTATCCGGAGGATGCGGACACGCTTGCCGCAGATCTGGATGAGATCATACAGGGGAAGAAGACGGATCACAATATCCAGTACCGCTGGCTGGGGAGGGACAACGAGCCGATCTGGATCAATTGCAAAGGTCAGGTGCTGATGGGCGAGGACGGAAAAGCCCGGTATCTGGTCGGCTGTGTAAATGAGATAGGGCGAAAGCCGATCGCCGACAATCTCAGCGGTTTTTATGAAGCCGGCGCTATTGCGGAGATGATCGGAAAGGATCTGATCGATCGCAGGAACGGTGGTTATATACTGCGCATCGGAATCGATGATTTCAAGGAAATCAACGAACGTCTGGGAATGGATTACGGCGATTACGTTTTAAAGGGAGTGGCAGGCTGCGTGAAGAAATCCCTCCGCTCCGGGCAGACGGCATACCGCCTTCCGGCAGACGAGTTTTTGATTATAGATTTTGTCTATGGAACTGCGGAGGAGGCAAAACAGCTGTATCATCAGATCCGAAATGAACTGGATGCGTTTGTGGAAGAAAACCGCTACGAAGCGGTATACACGATCTCCGGAGGCGTTGTGATCTGGGATTGTCTGGATAACCCGACCTATCAGGAGATCATGAAGATTTCCCAGTTTGCCTTAAGCGAGGCAAAGAAGCGGGGCAAGAATCAGGTATATGTATTTAATGATGAAGATTATAGCCGCTTTGTGCGCATGAGCAATGTCCGAAAGGAGCTTCGCAAATCGGTTGGAAACAACTGTGAGGGATTTCAGCTGTTTTTCCAGCCCATCGTCTTGGCAAAGACCGGGGAGCTGTATGCAGCGGAATCCCTGTTGAGATTCCATCTGTCAAACGGAGAGATGGTGTCTCCCGTGGAGTTTATTCCGATTCTCGAGGATACGGGATTGATCATTCCGGTGGGAAAATGGATCTTAAATAAGGCGATCGAGATGTGTAAGATCGTTCAGAAGGTATTCCCGAAATTCCGCGTTAGTGTAAACCTTTCGTATATTCAGATATTAAAGAGTTCGATTACCGATGAGATCTATCAACAGGTGGGTGATTCCGGCCTTGATCCCGACAGTATGATCATGGAGCTGACGGAGAGCGGCTATCTGGAGGATAGACAGGCGGTTCGGCGTGTCTGGACGCATCTTAAGGATTTCGGCGTATCCATCGCGCTGGACGATTTCGGAACGGGATACTCCAATTTGCAGAGTATCGGAAACCTGACACCGAATGTTGTGAAGCTGGACCGCGGATTTACCGTTAAAGCGCTGCAGAATGATTATGAAAATCTGGTAATGCGCTACGTGATCGAGATGGTCCACAGTCTCAACTTAAAGATTTGCGTGGAGGGGATTGAGACTCAGGAGGAGCTTGACAAGATTAGGCTGCTTTCGCCGGATTATATTCAGGGCTTTTACTATGGGCGGCCGTGCAGCAAAGAGGATTTTTTAAAGAAATTTGTATATGCAGATTAAAAGGATAAAAAAGAAACTGGGAGTTTTTCCCAGTTTCTCTGTTATTCCATGGCCTGTATATGTTTTTTTAATGCGGCGAAGCTTTCTGCGCTGATGATATGTTCGATGCGGCAGGCGTCCTCGGCGGCGACATTCGGGGAGACACCGAGTTTTACAAAAAAGTCGGTTACCATTTCATGCCGTTCGTAGATCATTTCGGCGATTTCCCTGCCGGAGTCCGTAAGATAAATAAAACCGGCATCCGTGACCGTGATGTGATGTTTTTCGCGGAGATTTTTCATTGCGATACTGACGCTGGATTTTTTGAATCCCAATTCATTGGCTATATCAACGGAACGCACCACCGGAAGTTTCCTGCTTAGGATTAGAATGGTCTCAAGATAGTTTTCAGCAGATTCGTTATTTTGCATTTTATAACCCTCCCCTTTATGCATTATTCATCATTATAACATTTTTATACATAAAGTTCCAGCAAAAAAGCCAAAGCAGGTCAAAAATAATGCTTTCATGAAATGCCGGCTGGTGGTATGCTATATAACGAGCGTAAGCGTCCGGAACAATTCAGGATAAGAAGGAGCAGAATATTCCATATGGGAGGAGCAGGAGCCCGGCGATTTTGTCTGCTTGAAGCGGAGGATACCCAGGGCAACAGCTATTATACGAACCCTGCACAGATATAGCGCGCGGATATTGATGCGCATGGCAATATAGAACAGAAAGTGAAAAAAGATAAAATTATGGATAACAGAAATGATTGGAGACAAAACCAGATACCGTCGCAGATGAACCCGTACATACAGCAGCCGTTCAACCCGGGGCAGCCGCAGATGAACCCGTACATGCAGCAGCCGTTCAACCCGGGGCAGCCGCAGATGAACCCGTACATGCAGCAGCCGTTCAATCCGGGGCAGCCGCAGATGAACCCGTATATGCAGCAGCCGAATCCGGGTGCTCCGAAGCAGCAGGGGGAAGCGGAAAATACGGTGGGGAAAATCCTTATGGCAGTTTTTGCCTCCATATTTATCTGCATCAGTCTTGTACTTTTTGTGCTGCTCATATTGCCGAACCTGGGCAATATCGCAAAAATGGCGGTCATGTATATTGTGAGCGCTGCATTTACCGCGGCGGGTATGATCTTATTGCATAAGGACAGGGAAAATAAGGGCTTTCTTGCGCTCGCGGCATGCGGAACGGGAATGGTCTATATTTCATTTATGGCGACGTTCTGGCATTTTACCAACGCCAGCCATTACATATTCTATATACTGCTCCTTGCGTGGTCGGTATTTGCTGCGATAATGGGAAGGATAAGAAGTGTGGTATTTCCGGTCGTGGGGCAGGCGGCTGTCCTTATAACCCTTGTCGGGGAGTTCGATTTCAAGCGTGGCGGCCCTTCGCTTTATATTGGGGCGATGGTATTCTACGCTCTTGCGGAGGCTCTGTTTTTTGCGGTCAATTCCCGTCAGGAATACCACAAAAATGCGGTTCATTTTATTTCTTTGATTCTGGGGATTGTGCCGGTCGCAAATCTGCTTGTTTTTAACTGGTCGGGGAATTTAGTTATCGAAATCGTCGGGCTGCTTTTGGCGGTTCTCCTGCTTGTCGTTATAATCCTTGGCTTTACGGCTTTTCAGATTGAGGAAAATCATTCCGTAGGCTTTGGCATATACAATTCCATCTATCTGTTTGCCATCGGATGTTCCCTTGCGACCGCCACGGATGAGATGTTTGGCGGATGGGGATATGTGGAGGATTGCGTGATGATCCCGCTGCTTGCGCTTACGCTTGTGGCTCTGGAACTCCGTTTTCCGAAAAAAAATGCCGCCGGAAAGGTGATCCTTCAATGCGGGGTCTTTCTCATGATCCTCATGGAATTTGTCGGCATACCTTTTTTGAGGAGCCATGCGCTTTTGGCAGTTCCGGCGCTGATTTTTCTTGTATATGGATTCTGGAGAAATAACCGGAGCTACAAGATCGCAGGGCTGGCGTACAGCTGTCTGCTCTGGCTTTTAACAGAAAGAGTCTTCTGGCATTTTTCGGCGTGCTTTGTTGTCCTTGTGGTGGCGGCGGTATTGATCGTCAACGCAAAGGAACAGTATCATAGCTGGTTTAAAGTGTTATTGCTGTTTGGCGCGGTAAGTATTCTTGCCTATGATGCGCCGCAGCTGATCGGGCGGATGTTGGCGCTGACACCTTTTCGTATGGAGGTGGAATGGAGGCTGTTTTGGGGAAGCGTACTGGCAGCCCTTGTAAATCTGCTGGCGGCAAAGATTCCCGCATGCAACAGAAGTTTTAAGGACGGCAGATCGGAAAATGCCATATTCGTCACTACCTGCGCGGTCAATATGTTTTTTATGGTTCTGATTCTGAGTAATATCTGGTCCTACGGGAGATGTATATTGAGTTTATGCTATATGCTTTTTGGCTGCGTATTATTTGGGATGAATACGGTAAACCTAATCAAAAAGCTCGACGGAAACTGGTCGCTTCTCTATATTGCGGGAAAGTGGTTCGTTTTTCTTTTGACGGTACTGTATTCATTTAAGGTTCCCGGGGCTGCCATAAGCCTGATCGGTATTGTGTTCTCGATCGTCTGTATTGCCGTGGGATTTATCCTGACCCATCTGATGTACCGGAATTTTGCGGCGACGAGGATCTTTGGACTGGTGACCGTTATGCTCAGTCTTTTAAAGCTGCTGCTGTTCGACGTATACTTTACTTCTATGGCGGCGCGGGCGGCAAGCTTTTTTGCGGCGGGAATGCTCTGCTTTGCGATCAGCTTCCTCTACGCTTATGTGGAGAAGAAAACTAAAAATAATATAAGAAGGTAATAAGACAGTATAATGAAGCGTTTACTTATATTTTTAAAGGATTATAAGAAGGAATCGGTCCTTGGGCCGCTGTTTAAACTGCTGGAGGCGTCCTTTGAGCTGATCGTTCCTCTGGTCATGGCGGCGGTAATCGATGTGGGAATTGCAAATGCGGACCGCTCCTGCATCTACAAAATGTGCGGCGTATTGATCCTGCTTGCCGCGGTAGGACTGGCAAGCTCGGTCACAGCGCAGTATTTTGCGGCGAAGGCTGCGGTAGGATTTTCGACCAAGCTGCGCTATGCGCTGTTTTCGCACATTGAAACGCTTTCCTTTACGGAGATGGATACGGTGGGAATATCTACGCTTATCACGAGGATGACCAGCGATGTCAATCAGGTGCAGTCAGGTGTTAATATGACGCTGCGCCTGTTTTTGCGTTCCCCCTTTATCGTCTTTGGAGCTATGATCATGGCGTTTACGGTGGATGTAAAGGCGGCGCTTGTTTTTGTTGTAACGATACCGCTTTTGTCCGCAGTAGTTTTTGGCATCATGGTATTTAGCATGCCGCTGTTTCAAAAGGTACAAAGCGGTCTGGACCGCGTACTTGGGAGGACAAGGGAAAATCTGACCGGCGCCAGAGTGATCAGGGCATTTAATAAAGAGGAAGAGGAAATTGAAAGCTTTCGCAGGGAGAACAGTTTTTTGACCGACATGCAGATCGTGGTGGGAAGAATCTCCGCTCTGACAAATCCGCTGACCTATATTATTATCAATTGCGCGATCATTGCGGTGATCTGGATCGGCGGAAAGCAGGTCTATGGCGGTCATATTACGCAGGGACAGGTGGTTGCGCTGGTAAATTATATGTCGCAGATCCTTGTGGAACTGATCAAGCTGGCAAATCTGATTATTAATATTACGAAATCTTTAGCCTGTGCAAACCGTATTGCCGAGGTGCTGGATACGAAATCCTCATTGACGGAGGCGATGTATATTGAGGAATCCTCCGGAACGGAAAATTGTGGGGAAAGGGAAGAAAAAATGCCGGACGATGATGTCAGCGTCCGGTTTGATCATGTGAGCATGACCTATGCGGGGGCGTCGGAGGAGGCGCTGACAGACATTGATTTTGTTGCCAGAAGAGGGCAGACGATCGGTGTTATCGGAGGGACCGGTTCCGGAAAATCATCTTTGGTGCATTTAATTCCCCGGTTTTATGATGTATCGGCGGGGGCCGTGTATGTGGATGGAAAGGATGTGCGCGATTACCCGTTGACCGGACTTCGGGAGAAAATCGGAATGGTTATGCAGAAGGCGGTTCTTTTTTCCGGCAGTATTGCGGATAATCTGCGCTGGGGAAAGGCGGATGCAACGGAGGAGGAAATGTGGCATGCGCTAAAGATCGCTCAGGCGGAGGATGTTGTCAGGGGAAAAGAAGGGGGACTTTCCTATATGATCGGGGAGGGCGGCAAGAATCTCTCCGGCGGACAGAAGCAGCGCCTTACGATTGCAAGAGCGGTTATCGGAAACCCGGATATACTGATTTTGGACGACAGCGCCTCTGCCTTGGATTTTGCCACGGATGCAAAGCTGCGGGCGGCATTGCGGGGATTGCAGGAGGAAGGCCGTGTGACCATATTTATCGTGTCCCAGCGCACCTCCTCCATTCAGTTTTCTGATCAGATCATTGTATTGGATGACGGAAAGGCGGTAGGGATCGGAACCCATGAGCAGCTTCTTTCCACCTGCGATATCTACCGGGAGATCTATGAGTCCCAGTTTAAGAAGGAGGGTGACGGCAATGCAGAGTGAAAACGGTAAATCAAGCAGACAGATGGAAACCTTGAGAAAGGTATTTCATTACATCAGAAGATATATCCCTGTGCTTATACTATCGATTCTTTTTGCGGCGGTTACGGTAGCCCTTACCCTGTATTTTCCGATACTGACCGGAAATGCCATCGATTTGATCATTGAAAAAGGATGTGTGGATTTTTCGGGAATCCAAAACATCCTTGTAAAGGGCGGCGTTGTTATTCTTTTGACGGCGGCAGCACAATGGCTCATGAACATCTGCAACAACCGTATGACCTATGGAATTGTCCGCGATATCAGGAAGGACGCCTTCGATAAGCTTGAGAAGCTTCCCCTTTCCTATATCGACAGCCATTCCCACGGGGATCTGGTCAGCCGGATCATTGCGGATGTGGATACCTTTGCGGACGGGCTCTTGATGGGCTTTACCCAGCTCTTTTCAGGGATTGCAACGATTTTGGGAACGCTTATCTTTATGTTGACGATCAGCGTAAAAATTACGCTTGTGGTAGTTTTGATCACGCCGGTATCCCTGTTTGTGGCAAGCTTTATTGCGAAGAAGACCTTTTCCATGTTTCAGCTCCAGTCGACAACAAGGGGAGAGCAGACGGCCCTGATTCAGGAGATGGTGGGAAACCAGAAGATTGTGCAGGCATTTAATCATGAGGATGAGGCGCTGACCCGGTTCGACGAGGTGAACCGGCGTCTGCAGAAATATTCCCTCAGGGCAATCTTTTTTTCCAGCCTGACAAATCCCTCCACCCGGTTTGTCAACAGTATCGTGTATGCAGGGGTTGGCATTGCAGGGGCGTTTTCCGCGGTCAATGCGGTTATGGGCGGCGCGGGGATCACGGTCGGTCAGCTGTCCTGCTTTTTGAGCTATGCAAACCAATATACGAAACCCTTCAATGAAATATCGGGGGTCATTACCGAACTTCAGAATGCACTTGCCTGTGCGGCGCGGATCTTTGAGCTGATCGAGGAGCCGGCAGAGACGGCGGACGCTCATGATGCGTTTGTGCTTGAGACGGCGGACGGACGGGTGGATGCGGAGCATGTGTATTTTTCCTATGTGCCGGAGCAAAAGCTGATCGAGGACTTTGATCTGCACGTAAAACCGGGACAGCGAATCGCGATCGTGGGGCCAACCGGATGCGGAAAGACAACGCTTATCAACCTTCTGATGCGGTTTTATGACACCACCGGCGGTGGCATTTATGTCAGCGGCCATGAGATCAAGGATATCACAAGGAAAAGCCTTCGGAAAAATTATGGCATGGTGCTTCAGGAGACATGGCTTAAGAGCGGCACGGTGCGGGAGAATATCATTATGGGAAAGCCGGATGCGACGGAGGAGGAGATCATTGCGGCGGCAAGGGCATCCCACGCGCACAGCTTTATCAAGCGGCTTCCAAAGGGGTACGATACGGTGATCACGGAGGACGGAGGAAATCTGTCCCAAGGGCAGAAGCAGCTTCTTTGTATTACCCGTGTTATGCTTTGTCTCCCGCCCATGCTGATCCTGGATGAAGCCACTTCCTCCATCGATACGCGAACGGAGATCCGTATACAGAAGGCATTTCTTACGATGATGCAGGGGAGAACCAGCTTTATTGTGGCACACCGGCTGTCAACGATACGGGAGGCGGATGTGATTCTGGTGATGAAGGATGGAAAGATTATTGAGCAGGGGGATCATGACTCCCTTCTGGCGGAAGGGGGATTTTATGCGAATCTGTACAACAGCCAGTTTTCCGCGTAGCGCAATGCTTTGTGTGTCAAATGTGTGTTTTCGATAACAAAAACGCGTTCCTTAGAACGCGTTTTATTAAATATACATTTAATTATACCCTGATTTAATTATTTTCTGTCGAGATGCGATACATCCATGTAGGATGGAATGCCGTTTTTATAAGAAACAAAAGCCTCGCCCTGAATGAGTGGGCAGAGATATTCGATCATTTCCTGCGTGACGTCATTTCCCTGCTCATTGATCCAGGTGAGGGGAACGGATTTTGCCGCATTTGCAATTCCGCTGATCGGAGCATGGAAGTAGGAGACGGCGTACGGGCTGTCGGAGGTGCGCTTTAAGCAGACCATAGATCCGGTAATGCCGTCTTTTGCAAACGAAACGCCCATTTGTCCATGGGTGAAGGATTCTTCAATATCGGTTTTGGATGCGAGATGGGAGGCGCAGCGCTGCAATACGTTTATTTCCACGGAGCGAACCTTTACGCCGATGTTTTCCTTGACCATAAATTCCAGAGCCTTGGCAGCGCCGCTCAATTGCTGGTGTCCGAAGGTGTCTGCTACTGCCTTGGAGGCGGTGATATAATTTCCGTCCTCATCCCGGATTCCCTCGGATACAGCGACGATAACATTGTCCCGTTCTTTTAAAGCGCCGCGGATATCGTTTAAGAATTGTTCCTTATGGAAAGCCACCTCCGGAAGATAGATAAAATGAGGGGCCGTATTATAGGAATTGCGCGCAAGAGCGGCGGCGGCGGTCAGCCAGCCGGCGTCCCGTCCCATGATCTCGACGATTGTGACGCTCTTTACTGCATAGATAAAGGTGTCGTGTGCAATCTCAAGCATGGTGGAGGCAATATATTTTGCCGCGGAACCAAAGCCCGGCGTATGGTCGGTGGCGCAAAGATCGTTGTCGATGGTTTTGGGAATTCCGATGATGCGGATGTCGCTGCCGATCTTTTTGGCATAGTCGGAGAGCTTCAGCACCGTATCCATGGAATCGTTTCCGCCGATATAAAAGAAGGCTTTTATATGAAGGCGGGCAAATTGATTAAAGACAAATACATAGGGAGAATCATCATCCTTCAGATCCGGCAGTTTATAGCGGCAGGAGCCAAGATACATGGCCGGCGTGGCCTTCAGCACTTCAATAGAAGCGTCATTCGGGATCTTTTCGGACAGATTAATATAATTTTGATTTAATATTCCCAGTATTCCGTTGATCGCTCCATAGCAGATATCATATTGGCGGGAGGCCTTTGCTCCTGCGATAACGCCGGCAAGACTGGCGTTGATGGCTGAGGTTGGACCGCCTGACTGTGCAACCATACAATTTGATTGATTCATGGTAAGCTCCTTCTGTATTTTTTGTGCTTAGATGATCGTATGTAAATATACTTGTGTTATTGTAGTATTTGTGAAAGGTGTACGTCAAGGGAAGAATATGACAAATTTTGAAAAAAAGCTTTTTGTGCAATATCAAAAGTGCATATTATGTCCGCGGGAGTGCGGAGTTGACCGGGCGAATGGGGAAACGGGCGTTTGCGGCGTGGGCGCCAGCGTAAAGCTTGCAAGGGCGGCGCTTCACTTTTGGGAGGAACCGTGTATTTCCGGGACGAGCGGATCGGGGGCGGTATTTTTCTCCGGCTGCGGATTGCATTGCGTATACTGCCAGAATCGGAAGATTGCAGATAAAGCGGAGGGAAGGGAAGTGGAGGACGGCCGTCTTGCGGAGATTTTTCTGGAACTGCAGGAGCAGGGGGCGAACAATATCAATCTGATCACTTCGGGACAATATATTCCCCATATTATTTATGCTGTAGAATCCGCAAGAAATCAGGGGCTTGCGATTCCCGTGCTGTACAATTCGGGCGGTTATGAAAAAGTGGAGTCGCTAAAGGCTTTGGAGGGAATCGTGGACATATATCTTCCGGATTTTAAGTATATGGATTCCGGGACCGCCTTCCGCTACTCCCGTGCAGCGGATTACCCAAAGGTGGCAAAGGCTGCGATCGCAGAGATGGTGCGCCAGCAGCCGGAGGCGGAATTTTATGACAGGGTGCCGGAGGATGGAAATGGCGGGGAGCATTTGATGAAAAGAGGTGTTATTGTGCGCCACATGCTGCTTCCGGAGCAGCTTTATGACGCAAAAAAGATTCTGCGCTATCTGTATGGCACCTATGGAAACCGGATTTATTATAGCCTTATGAGCCAGTATACGCCCCTGGCTCATGTGCAAAGTTACCCGGAGCTTAACAGGCGGGTCAGCAAAGAGGCATATGAGGCCTTTGTACGCTATGGGATAGACCTTGGGATCACAAACGGGTTTACCCAGGAGCGCGGAGTGGAAAAGGAAAGCTTTATCCCACATTTTGATTGTGAAGGGGTATAGACATACAAGAATTAGTGGTGGCTTTTTTTCTCCATTTATAGTACCATGATAACATACGGAACAACGGGGGAACATTATGGGAAGAATAGACTGGGCGGGGCAGATCATGATCGAATGTCCCAATACGATTTTTCATTTGTATGTAGCCGATGAGAACGAGTTGTCAAAAATCGAAATATTCATGAACAATATTGCCACGGTAAAGCGATTGGGGCTTACCGATATTTATCATTGGTGCAACAGGCAGAGAATATCCTATGACACGGAATTCAATTATCAAAAGGATTTTCCACTATGGAAGAATGCAAAGTCCTATCTGCAATATTTCAGGCAGAAGCATAAATATCAGGTTAGTTTTGGAACCATATAGTTTTACAAATTTGCTGCAATCGGATATAATATATCTGGTTGCAGTTTTTTATCTCATAGGAAATTGTACCCTATGAGATAAAAGCCCATCGGGTACAGGCATACTTTTCTTATTTGGGAGGAACATTATGAGATATCCGGGTTTTTTGAAGAAGAACGGAACGATTGGATATGTGGCGCCGTCCTTTGGCTGTGCCACGGAGCCGTATAAGAGCGCTTTTGACCGCGCAATCAGCCGCTTTAGGGAAATGGGTTACGGAGCTGATCTCGGACCGAACTGCTATGTGGAAAAGGGGATCGGTATAAGCAATGATCCGGCCTTGTGCGGAGCGGAACTGAATGAATATTACTGCAGTAATAAGAATGATGTACTGATTTCCTGCGGAGGAGGAGAGCTTATGTGCGAGGTTCTCCCATACATGGATCTTGAGCGGATAAAGGCGGCAAAGCCAAAGTGGTATATGGGTTACTCGGATAATACAAATTTTACATTCCTGTCGGCGACCATCTGTGATACCGCTGCAATTTACGGTCCATGTGCATCGGAATTCGGTATGGAACCGTGGCATGAGGCGGTTGCGGATGCATTTGGACTGCTCTGCGGAAAAATAGACCGCGTGCATGGCTATGATATGTGGGAGCGGGAGGGTCGAAAGGACGAGGAACATCCCTTCGCCCCTTATAATGTTACGGAAAAAACGGTCATCCGCCCTTATGTTCCGGAGGGAGGGGAGCTTTGCCGGCTCTCCGGGGAAAAACGGATCGAGCTATCCGGAAGGCTGATCGGAGGCTGTATGGACTGCCTTGTAAATCTGCTCGGCACCCGTTTTGACCGAGTGAAGGAATTTCATGAGCGCTACGCGGGGGAGAAGAGGATATGGTTTCTGGAATCCTGTGATCTGAATATCATGGCTATCCGCCGAGCAATCTGGCAGATGAAATATGCCGGGTGGTTTGAGAATGCGGCAGGATTTTTGATCGGGCGCCCGCTTTGCTTCGGGCAGGAAATGTTTGGAATCGACCAGTATCGTGCGGTGACCGATCTTTTGGCGGAGTATCAGGTGCCGGTCATTATGGATCTTGATATCGGACATTTATCGCCGATGATGCCCATTGTCTGCGGCTCTACGGCGGAGGTTACGGTAGAGGGCGGTTCGATCGATATCCGTTATACGTGGAAATAAGATGGGAAAGTTAAGGAGGCATTGAAATATGAGAAAGAAAGGAAAGAGGCTTTGCAGCCTTCTGCTTGCGGGAATTCTTCTGTTGACCGCACAAAGCGGCATATATGCGGAGGAAGTCATAGAGGGGGAGGATAGCGACGGCGTTGTTATTACGGAGGAAGATAAACCCTATCTTTCCCTTGGCGCGGATCTGACTGCGGAGCAGCAGCATACGGTTCTGGAGCTTATGGGGATTTCGGCGGAGGAGCTGGATCAGTATGACGTTGTGTATGTAAATAATGAGGAGGAGCATGAATATCTGGGCGCCTATATCTCCGATTCGGAGATAGGAAAGAGATCTCTTTCTTCAGTCGTGATCGTTAAGACCGCGGAGGGAACCGGGATTGATATTTCTACCTACAATATCAACTATTGTACGGTCGGCATGTATAAAAATGCCCTTGCGACGGCCGGAATCACGGACGCAAAGATCATAGTGGCAGGCCCTTTCCCAATCTCGGGCACCGCGGCGCTTGTGGGCGCCTTTAAAGCCTATACCGAGATGACGGGGGAGACATTGGATGAAGCAGCGATCGACGCCTCGCTGAATGAGCTCGTAATGACAGGGACTCTGGAGGAGAATTTGAGCAGCGAGGATTCCCGGAGCCTTGAAGCGATGATTGCCGAGCTGAAGCAGGTGATTGCAGAGGGGGGACTGGAATCCGAGGAGGATATCCGTGAGGCAATTGAGGAGACGGCAGAAAAATACAGCCTTGATCTTAGCCAGTCGGATATCAATCAGATACTTGCACTTCTCAAGAAACTGCAGGGACTTGACCTGGACTGGAATGCAATTGCGGATCAGGCGAGTGCGTGGGCTGATAAGCTTGGGGATGTGATCGATTTGGATTCCGATGGGATCGGAGAGAAGATCATTGCATTTTTTAAGAAGATATGGGACGCGATCAAATCGTTGTTTATGTAGAGAAAATATAGGAGGAGGATAATATTTATGAACAACATTCCCAAAATCAAAATCGGAATCGTGGCGGTCAGCCGCGACTGTTTCCCGGAGAGTTTGTCCGTCAACAGAAGAAAAACCCTTGTCAAAGCTTACAGGGAGAAATACGGCGCCGAGGATATCTATGAGTGTCCGGTATGCATCGTGGAGAGCGAAATCCATATGGTGCAGGCGCTCGAGGATATCGAGGCGGCGGGCTGCAACGCCCTTTGCGTATATCTGGGAAATTTCGGACCGGAGATTTCGGAGACATTGCTCGCAAAGCATTTTGAGGGGCCGAAAATGTTTATCGCGGCAGCGGAGGAGAGCCAGAGCGATCTGCTGGACGGCAGGGGGGACGCCTACTGTGGTATGTTAAATGCAAGCTATAACTTAAAGCTTCGCAATGTGGGCGCATACATTCCGGAGTATCCGGTGGGAGATGCGGAGGATTGCGCGGATATGATCCATGAGTTTCTTCCGGTTGCCCGGGCTGTTTGCGGGCTTTCCAAGCTTAAGATCATATCCTTCGGACCGCGTCCGATGAATTTTCTTGCGTGCAACGCGCCAATCAAGCAGCTCTATAATATTGGAGTGGAGATCGAGGAGAACTCGGAGCTTGATCTGTTCGAGGCTTTCCACAAGCATGAGGGGGACGAGAGGATACCATCGGTTGTTGCGGATATGGAGGCAGAGCTTGGGGCCGGAAATAAGAAACCGGAGGTGCTTGCAAAGCTTGCACAGTATGAGCTGACGCTTCTTGACTGGGTGGAGGCGCACAAGGGATACCGCGAGTATGTGGCAATCGCGGGGAAATGCTGGCCTGCGTTCCAGACGCAGTTTGGGTTTGTACCATGCTATGTAAACAGCCGCCTGACCGGAAGGGGAATTCCGGTATCCTGCGAGGTGGACATCTACGGCGTGCTTTCCGAGTTCATCGGAACCTGTGTCAGCGAGGATGCGGTTACGCTCCTTGACATTAACAATTCCGTGCCGAAGGATATGTACAAGGAGTCCATCGAGGGAAAATTTGATTACGCATATAAGGATACCTTTATGGGCTTCCATTGCGGCAATACCTGTACAAAGAAGCTGTCCTTCCATGAGATGAAATACCAGAAGATCATGGCAAGAAGTCTGCCCATCGAGGTGACAAATGGGACGCTTGAGGGAGATATCCTTCCGGGAGATATCACCTTCTACCGCCTGCAGTCCACCGCAGACAATAAGCTTCGCGCGTATGTAGCACAGGGAGAGGTTCTTCCGGTAGCGACAAAATCCTTCGGTGGGATCGGCGTATTTGCAATCAAGGAGATGGGCCGTTTCTACCGGCATGTGCTGATCGAAAAGAACTATCCGCATCACGGGGCGGTTGCCTTTGGGCATTACGGCAGGGCGCTGTTTGAGGTATTTAAATACATCGGCGTTCCGATGGAGGACATAAACTATAATCAGCCGGCTTGTCTGCCTTATCCGACGGAGAATCCGTTCGCATAAAAATATACAATTCCTGAGATATGTCTATTTGCCGGGAATTTGTTCTTGTATGGGCGTTACTTAGATGTTAAAATGTTGGCATTTAAGTAATGCCCTTTGTGTATACATAGCATGGGGAAGATGAATGGAGCATATGGAATTATGAAGGAAAAAGAAGAAAAATCAAAAGGAAATTTCTGGCTGACTCTTGCCGGGTTCATTGTCAGTAAGCGAAAGGCAATTGAGATCCTGTTCGTAATCTTTATCGTATACAGCGTCTTGTCAATCGGGAAAACGAAGGTGAATCAGGATATCACGGCATATCTTCCGGCGGACAGCGAGACACGGGTCGGATTGTCCTTGATGGAGGAGGAGTTTGTGACCTATGGTTCCGCAAAGGTCATGGTCTCAAACATTACATATGAAGAAGCCGCCGGGCTGGTGGACGAACTGGAGGAAATCCGGGGGATCAAGTCGGTCGGCTTTGACCAGACCGGGGATCATTACCGGGGAGCGGACGCTCTTTTTGAATTGACGACCACCGGAGATGAGGAGGATGAGGCGAGCATTGCCGCCATCAGGGAGGTGAAGGAACTGCTGTCGGGCTACGATACGTATGTATCCTCCTCCGTCGGGTCTGCGGAGGAGTCGGCAGAGGCGTTGAGTGAGGATATGAACCTGATCCTTGTGCTTGCCATCCTTATCATCGTGGCGGTATTGCTGATCTCAACGAAGTCTTTCTGTGAGATCCCGGTTCTTTTGATCACCTTTGGCGTTGCTGCAATCTTAAACATGGGAACCAATTATCTGCTGGGGGAGATATCATCCGTAACGAACTCCATTGCCGTAGTTTTGCAGCTGGCATTGGCGATTGATTATGCTATTATTTTGTGCGACCGCTACATGGAGGAGCATGAGACAAAGGAGCCGGTGGAGGCGGTTACGGTTGCTTTGTCAAAGGCGATTCCGGAGATCAGTTCATCGTCGCTTACCACCGTATCCGGAATGGCGGCGATGATGTTTATGCAGTTTCGGCTTGGCTACGATATGGGAATCGTGCTGGTAAAGGCGATCATATTAAGTCTGACCTCCGTGTTCTTCTTAATGCCGGGGCTTATACTGATCTTTGCAAGGGGGATCGATAAGACCCGGCACAGAAGCTATGTGCCGAAGATCAGCTTTGTCGGGAAATTTGCTTCCCTGACAAAATACATTATTCCGCCGATATTTGCCCTGATAATCGTCTGCGCTTTTGTCGGCTCAAGCAAATGTCAGTATCTGTATGATGTGGATTCGGTAGAGAGCGCAAAAAAGACGGAGGCAAAGATTGCCTCCGAGAAGATCACGGAGACCTTCGGCGCGTCAAACCAATTGGTGGTTATGGTGCCGCAGGGGGACTATGAGAAGGAAGCTGTGGTGCTGGAGAGGCTTTCCAATCTGGATTATGTGACAAGTGTGCTGGGACTTGCAAACCAGAGCGTAAACGACGATTATGTCATAACGGATAAGATCAGTCCCCGGCAGTTTTCGGAGCTTACAGATCTGGATATCGAGGTTGTAAGGGTATTGTATGCGGCATATGCATATGGTGACGGGCAGTATGGCCCGGTCATTACCGGAATTGACGACTATGAGGTGCCGATCATTGATATGTTTCTCTTCCTATACGACCAGTATGAGGAGGGATATGTCACACTAAGCGCGGATCTGGACGAGGCGCTGACAACGCTCTATGATACGCTGCACGATGCAAAGCTGCAGCTTCAGGGGGAAAATTACAGCCGTTTTGTCTTAAATATTGACAGATCTGCGGAGGGGCAGGAGACATATGAGGCAATGGAGGAAATCCGCAGTATTGCAGAAAAAACCTATGGTTCGGGAACCGTTATCCTGGTCGGTGACTCCACAAGCTGTAAGGATCTGGAATCCTCCTTTGCAACGGACAATATCATTATCAGCGTGCTCACGGCGCTGTTTGTGCTTGTTATTTTATTCTTTACATTCCAGTCTGCCGGACTTCCGGTGCTATTGGTACTGACCATTCAGGGAAGTATATGGATCAATTTTACGGTTCCGGCAATGGAACATCAGGGGATTTATTTTATTGCGTATCTGATCGTGTCGGCGATCCAGATGGGAGCGACGATCGATTATGCGATCGTAATTTCCAGCCGCTACATGGATCTGAAATACCGCATGCCGTTAAAGGATGCGATCACGGAAACCTTGAATCAGGCGTTTCCGACAATTTTTACATCGGGAACGATCCTTACCTGCGCAGGCTTTTTGATCGGGCAGATCTGTTCAGAGCCGACAATCGCCGCCATCGGAACGGCGCTTGGACGGGGGACGCTGATCTCCATCATTCTGGTGCTGTTCGTTCTGCCGCAGATACTGTTGTTTGGCGACTTTATCATAGAAAAAACGGCACTGTCGATGAATTTAAGCCGCCAGCAGAGAACCGTCAATGGGCGGGTGAACGTTTCCGGACACGTCCGCGGATATGTGGAGGGGATGATCGATGCGGATGTACGGGGCAATTTTCAGGGAAAAATGCAGGTGTCCGTGGATACTATCATTCCGAGAAGGCAAGGGCAGATTACGGAATACGAAGCCGAAAATGAACCGGCAGGATATATTGAATCGCCGCAGGAAACTAAGAAAGAGGGGAAAGGAGGCGTTTGGCATGAATAGGATATGGAAGAGGGGCGCCGCGGGAATACTTGCCGCATGCCTTATGCTGGTGCCTGCGGCCGCCCTGTTAGCGGATGAACCGGAGGATGGCGGGGAGGTTTTAGAGGAGACGGAAGTTATCGAACTGTGGAGCGTAACCGATCTTTTGGAGCTTGCCGAAAACTGCCAAAACGATTATTTCAGCATCGGAAAGCTCGTTGAGCTGAAAGCGGATCTGGATTTTTCGGAGGTCGAGGATTTTGAGGGGATACCGTTTTTCGACGGGACATTTTGCGGGAACGGATATACCATTTCGGGCGTCAGCATATCAAGGGACGGATCGGAATACGGGTTTTTCCGGTATATTGGCAAGAGCGGGAAGGTTCTGGAGCTGAATATATCCGGCAATGTCACAATGACGGGAAGTCAGGAGAATATCGGCGGTATCGCAGGGGTCAATTACGGTACGGTCAGCGGATGTTCCTTTTATGGGAGCGTCAGCGGAGAGAATTCTGTGGGGGCGATTGCAGGAGTGAATAAAAGCTCCGGCATAATTACAGACTGCAATAACGGCGGGGTGGTTCTTGCGACGAATAATACCGGGGGAATTGCAGGGTACAATGAGGGGGTGATCTCCGGGTGCAGCAATGAGGGAAGCGTTAATGTGGAAGAGCTTGATATGACGCTGGATCTGGGAGGGGTGGACATTGGAACGCTCAACCTTTTTCAGAACGTGGTTACCAAAAACAATATGGGCGGAATTGCCGGCTATTCAACCGGCGTTATCAGTTCCTGCGAAAATAGCGGAACGGTCGGCTATCCCCATACCGGCTACAATGTCGGCGGTATCGCGGGAGGCCAGAGCGGTAAGATCATCGAATGTACAAATTATGGGCAGGTCAACGGCAGGAAGGATGTGGGCGGAATCGTCGGGCAGGCGGAGCCCTATATTGAAAGCGAATATCTTCAGGACCGGATCGATGAGACAAGTGACCAGATCGATCAGCTCAACCGGACGTTAAACGGTATATCGGAGACGGTCAGCCAGACCTCCATGCAGGTGAGGGAGTATACGGATTCGCTGGGAAGCCTTTCGGATAATATCAGTGATCTGACTTATCTGGCCGATACCGCAGATCCGGAGACAAAGGGATATGTGGATGACATTAATCAGGCCTTAGATACGATCGAGACGATAGAGGTGGGAGAAGAAGGCGTGACGGAGGAACAGCGGGATCAGATATCGGACAGTCTCTCCGTTATCAGCGATAATCTCACAAACCTGCAGAACAAGAATTCCGTTCCGGTGGAAGATATTACAGCGGAGTCCTCTTCCGCGGAATCTGCGGAGGAGCTGGTGGATAATCTGTCGAATGAGTGGAATGGGAGATCCGGCAGCGCTCAGGGAATTCAGGATATTGTGGATATGATCGATTCCGGTATCCAGTCGGTCAATAACAGTATGCAAAGCGCCACAAGGCAGATCAACGAAATTTCGGACGGCATTAAGGCGGATATGAATGTGATCACGGGCGAGGAGGATTATATCAAGGACATTTCATCCGTGGAAACGGCAAAGACTACGGACGGTGTTGTTTCAGGATGTGTAAACGAGGGTGCGGTGAACGGCGACCTCAACGTGGGCGGTATCGCCGGAACCATGAACATAGAGTATGATGTAGACCCGGAACTGGATCTTGATTTTTCCGGCTCAATGAATGTGACGATACGTTCGACGGTCAATGTTGTGATACTGTACTGTATCAACACAGGGGACGTAACTGCAAAGAAAAGCGCGGCAGGCGGTATCGCCGGATATCAGGAGCTTGGATTTCTGTATGACTGTGAGGGATATGGGGCTGTCGAGGTGGAAAGCGGTTCCTATCTGGGCGGGGTCGTCGGGGAGAGCGATGCGACGATTCAAAAGTGTTACAGCCAATGTCTGCTCACCGGCTTTGACTATGTGGGGGGAATTGCGGGAGCGGGGAATATAGTATCCGGTTCCATCGGAATCTGTACCATTGATGCGGATGGTGAGCGGCTCGGAGCGGTTGCGGGATATTTACAGGCGGAAGGAGGCGCAGCGGACAATTTCTTTGTCAATGAGATGTACGGCGGCATAGATAATATCAATTATGCGGGAGCTGCGGAGCGCGTAAGCTATGAGGAGGTCATGGCGATGGAGGATATCCCGGAGGGCTTTTCCCAGGTTATGATTACATTTGAGCTGGAGGATGAGGTGCTGGAGCGGATAATGATCTCTTACGGAGAGAATGTCCGGCAGGAGGATTTTCCTGAAATTCCGCCAAGGGACGGATATTATGTGGAGTGGAGCGACGAGGAATTGTGCGGTAAGGTTACGGAAAATCTGATCATGGAAGCTTCCTATATTCCGTGGATGGAAAGCGTTGCGGCAGCGGAGAAATCCGAGGACGGGCGCGCGCTGGTTCTTGCGGTGGGAAAATTTTATAAGGATACCGCAATGACCTTAAAGGAGACCGAGGGACCGGAAGGGCTAAAGGATAACCGCACGCTTCTTTATGCGTTTGAATGGGAAATTGACAGCGGCAAGGAACAAAGCATTGAAACGGCCATGCTGCATTTGTATGCCGGAGAGGATCAGATATCCCATGCAGTATTTATGGCAAAGATCAATGGAAGCTGGGAGGAGATCGAGGCAGCAGCAGATGGAAGCTATCTTGTCGCGGAGGTTCCCTATGGAACACCGGTTGCGGTTGTGATCAAGCGGGCTTCCACGCTCTTATATTATTTGGTCGGCGGGGCTGCGGCGGTTTTGATCATTCTGGCATTTGTTCTTGTTCGAAATAAAAGAAAGCGAAAGGTTCATTAATAAAATTTTTAGAAGTAAGTTTTTTCGTTGCGGTTGACAATTTGGTAAAAGTATTTGAAAATATGAAGGGAAGAGAAAGAGGTGGTGTTTATTGAAAAAGCAGTTGAAAGAAAAGATCCTTGAATCCCTTTCCTCAGTCCTGCCGATCACAGCTATTGTATTGCTGCTTGGCATAATCATTACCCCGATCCCGTCGGGGACGCTGGTATTGTTTCTGTTCGGCGCGCTTTTGCTGGTATTTGGAATGGGACTGTTCACCCTTGGGGTTGACCTTGCCATGACGCCTATGGGCGAGGGCATGGGAATTGAAATGAGCAAGGCGAAAAAAGTTCGTTATCCTGTTATCATCAGTTTCATCTTTGGCATTATCGTTACAATGGCAGAACCGGACCTGCAAGTGCTGGCGGAGCAGGTTCCGGCGATTCCCAATATGGTACTTATCCTGTCAGTTGCGGTCGGCGTCGGTGTTTTTATGATGGTCGCAATTGCCAGGATCATCTTTAAGATTCCTTTAAATCATCTTCTGATATTTTTCTATGTGGCAGTATTTATTATTTCGTTTTTTACTCCGAGTACATTTGTTCCGGTCTCATTTGATTCCGGAGGCGTAACGACCGGGCCCGTGACGGTTCCGTTTATCATGGCTATGGGTATTGGTCTGGCGGCGCTTAGAAGTGATAAGAACTCGCAGGAGGACAGCTTTGGTCTGATCGCGCTGTGCAGTATCGGCCCGATCCTTGCGGTATTGGTTCTCGGCATTTTTTACCGGCCGGATTCTGCGGTCTATGAGATGACCGAAATTTCCGATATCGCCACGACGGTCGATGCGGCCCGCGAATTTCTGACCGCGCTTCCGGTCTATTTTAGGGAAGTTGCCGTATCGGTTCTTCCGATCGCAGCGCTGTTTTTGCTGTTTCAATTATATACAAAGCGTTTTAAGAAAAGACAGGTTTACAAGATCGTGGGAGGTCTTATCTATACCTTTATCGGTCTTGTTTTATTTCTCACCGGTGTCAATGTCGGCTTCATGCCCACCGGACAGTATCTGGGGGCGGCGATCGGTGCGGGCAGCAAAAGCTTTTTGCTGATTCCGATCGGCATGCTGATGGGATATTTTATCGTGGCAGCGGAGCCTGCCGTACATGTTTTAAATAAACAGGTTGAGGAGGTTTCAAACGGTTCTATTTCCGCTGTATCCATGAAAAGAGGGCTGTCCGTCGGCGTGGCGCTCTCCCTTGGAATCGCGATGCTTCGCATTCTCACGGGGATCTCCGTTATGTACTTTTTGATTCCGGGCTATTTTATCTCTCTGCTGCTAAGCTTTTTTGTGCCGAAGATATACACCGGCATTGCCTTTGACTCCGGCGGCGTTGCCAGCGGTCCGATGACGGCGACGTTTCTTCTGCCCTTTGCAATGGGAGCCTGCGAAGCCCTCGGCGGAAATATCCTGACGGATGCGTTTGGGATCGTGGCAATGGTTGCAATGACGCCGCTCATCACGATACAATCCCTTGGTCTGGCCAGCGAGCTGAAAAAACGTGCGGCGGTGAGACATTTGCGGAACCAGTTTGAACAGATCGAGGATGTCGTCCTGTACTTTGATACGGAGGTAGAGTGATATGGCTATTATAACGATTCCGGCAATCGGCAGGCCCGCGGAGAATGGAAGCAGGAATGTCGAGCAGCCGAAGGCGCTGGTTTCCATCGTGGAGCGAGGCAAGGGCAAGGAGATCATAAAACTGTATAATGCGGAGGGTGTGAACTACCATTACCAGACAATCGGTCACGGTACGGCGACCTCGGAGATCATGGATATTCTGGGACTTGATTCTAAGGATAAGGATATTGTGATCAGTTTTTCCACCAAAAGCCAGATAGATATGCTTGTATATAAAATGAGCGATGAGCTGCGGGGTGTTGTGGACACCAAAGGAATTCTTTTTGATATCAAGCTTTCCGGGATGACCAACATGGTAGCGGCGGCCTTTAGCATTACCGCCCCGAATGACAATAACGTGGGAAAGGAAGAGGTAGATATGACAGCTGAAAATAAACATAGTTTGATACTTATCTCCGTGAATCAGGGGTATACGGAAAATGTGCTTGACACCGCAAGAAAACTCGGCGCCCGCGGAGGTACGATCCTTCGTGCAAGGTGGAGCGGCGATAAGGATTTCGAAAAGCATCACAGCATTGCTTTGCAGACGGAAAAAGAGATCATCGTCATTATCGTGCCAAACGATATCCGGAATCAGATCATGGATGCCATAAATGCGGAATATGGTATCAAAACGGAAGCCGGCGCGGTCGTATGCAGCACAAAGGTGGATCATTTTGCGCCGATCTAGCATGGAAAACAAAAAAGAGAGGAAATAAAGGAGAGGGTTTAAAATGGGAAATGCAAAGGAATTGATCGAGTCAGGAAGGGCGGTACTGGGAATTGAGTTTGGCTCGACCCGCATAAAGGCGGTATTGATCGATGAGGAACACAGACCGATTGCTTCAGGAGCCCATGAGTGGGAGAATCAGCTGGTGGACGGCATATGGACATACAGCATGGACGCGGTCTGGGGAGGATTATCCGACTGCTATGCACAGCTTCTTGCGGATGTGCGGAAAAAGTATAAGGTTGTGATCAAAAGGCTTGCGGCGATCGGAATTTCCGGTATGATGCATGGGTATCTTGCGTTTGGGGAGGATGGAAGGCTTTTGGTTCCCTTCCGCACATGGAGAAATACGATCACAGGGGAGGCAGCGTCGGAGCTGACGGAGGTCTTTCATTTTAACATTCCCCAGCGCTGGAGCATCGCCCATCTGTATCAGGCAATACGAAAGGATGAGCCCCACGTAAGCCGGATCAGGTATTTTACGACTTTGGCAGGATACATCCATTGGAAGCTGACAGGAGAAAAGGTGCTGGGGATCGGCGAGGCCTCCGGGATGTTTCCGGTGGACTCCGGCACGAGGGATTATAACCGGCGCATGATCCGGCAGTTTGATGAGCTTGAAATAGTGCAGAAATACCCGTGGAAATTGGAGGAGATTCTTCCAAAGGCGCTTGTGGCAGGGGAACCGGCCGGCGTGCTGACAAAGGAGGGGGCGAGGCTTTTGGATGCGAGCGGAAATCTTGAAGCGGGAATTCCTCTTGCTCCTCCCGAGGGAGATGCGGGAACCGGCATGTCCGCCACCAACTCGGTTGCGGTCCGCACCGGAAATGTGTCCGCCGGAACCTCCGTGTTTGCCATGGTTGTGCTGGAGGAGGAATTGAAGAACCTTCATGAGGAGCTTGATATGGTAACTACACCGGCAGGTGATGCGGTGGCAATGGTGCATTGCAATAACTGCACCTCCGACCTGAATGCATGGGTCGGATTGTTCCGGGAATTTGCCGATATGTTCGGCATGGATATCAGCGCGGGCGACATTTATGAAAAATTATACCGCAATGCGATGGACGGGGATAAGGACTGCGGAGGACTTATGGCATTTAACTGCTTATCAGGGGAGCCGGTGGTCGGGCTTTCGGAGGGGCGCCCGCTCTTTATGCGAAAACCGGATGGGAAGATGGATCTCGCTAATTTTATGAGAGCGCATCTTTACTCCTCCTTTGCGGCTTTAAAGATCGGCTGTGATATTCTCTTTAAGGAAGAGGGCGTAAAGGTGGACGCGTTATATGGGCACGGCGGCTTTTTTAAGACGCGGGGAGTCGGACAGCGGATCCTTGCGGCTGCGATGAACGCTCCGGTTGCGGTGATGGAGACCGCAGGGGAGGGCGGTCCCTGGGGAATGGCGATCCTCGCCTCCTATATGGTTTACAGGGAGGAAGGCGAGAGCTTTGCGGCATTCCTTGAAAAGAAAGTATTTGCAAAAGAACAGGGAAGCGTCATAGAACCGGATCGGGAGGATGCCGCCGGTTTTGATGCGTTTATTGAAAGCTATAAGCAAGCCCTTGCGGCGGAAAAAGCAGCGGTAGCGGCATTTTAAGCCTTTTCCGGGAAAAGAGGGCAGCAGTCGGGAAAAAGCCGCTGCCTGCCGGGGCGGATAATCGGAGGATAGAATATGTTAGAGAAATTAAAGATACAGGTGTATGAGGCAAATATGGAGCTGCCGCGCCGGGGACTTATCACCTATACATGGGGGAATGTCAGCGGAATAGACCGGGAAACGGGATATTTTGTCATTAAGCCGAGCGGCGTTGAATATGAAGCCCTATCTCCGGAGGACATGGTGGTGATGGATCTTTCGGGAAACCGGGTGGAGGGGCGTTACAAGCCTTCCTCGGACACGGCCACCCATCTGGAATTGTACAAAAAATATCCCCGGATCGGGGGGATCGTGCATACGCATTCGCCCGAAGCGGTGGCATGGGCGCAGGCGGGGAGGGACATTCCTCTCTATGGAACGACCCATGCGGATTATTTCCTGGGACCGATTCCCTGCACAAGGAACCTTACCCCGGAGGAAATCAAGGAGGCTTATGAAAAAAATACCGGAGCCGTGATCATTGAGACCTTTGAGAAGAGAGGGATAGATCCGGTCTACACGCCGGCAGTCCTGTGCAAGAACCACGGACCGTTTACATGGGGGAAGGATGCGGCGGAGGCGGTGCATAATGCGGTTGTGCTGGAGGAGGTTGCAAAGATGGCGAGGAATACGGAAGCTATCAATCCGAATGTCCTGCCGGCTCCGGATTCCATCAAGGAAAAGCACTTTTACCGGAAGCATGGTGAAAATGCCTATTACGGTCAAAACTGAAAAAAAATTTGTAAAATGATTGTAAAAGTGTTGTGAATGGCTATATAATAGATTTCATGGCGTACAAATGATGAGAGAAATGTACGAAAGTGAAAGGGATGTATCTATGAGTGGCGTTACGACCATATTAATCTTGCTGAGCGGCGTTGCACTTTTTCTTTTCGGAATGTCGCAGATGGGCGACGGGCTGAAAAAGGTAGCCGGAAACAAATTGGAAGTGATCTTGTACAAGCTGACAAGCTCCCCGATCAAGGGGATATTTCTTGGAACCGTTGTAACGGCGGTCATCCAGTCGTCCTCCGCAACGACCGTTATGGTCGTGGGCTTTGTAAACTCCGGTATGATGAAGGTCGCGCAGGCGATTGGTATCATCATGGGAGCGAACATCGGGACAAGTATCACAGGCTGGATACTCTGCCTGTCCTATATCGACGGGTCAAACGGGATCGCGCAGCTTCTTTCGACCGCAACGATCTCGGCGGTGGTGGCGATCATCGGCATCATTCTGAAATTGTTCGTAAAAAAACAGACCTACAAGGATATCGGGGATATTATGCTGGGCTTTGCCGTGCTGATGATCGGAATGCAGACCATGAGCCAGGCGGTTTCCCCTCTCAAGGAAAATGAACACTTTGTAAATGCGTTTTCCATGTTTTCGAATCCGTTTATGGGAATTCTGATAGGTATCCTTTTCACAGCTGTACTTCAGAGCGCATCTGCATCCGTGGGCGTTCTGCAGGCGCTGTCCATGACCGGGTCGATCACCTTTGCAACGGCATTTCCCATCATATTGGGTATCGGCGTCGGCGCGGCATGTCCGGTGCTTTTATCTGCGATCGGAACGAATAAAAACGGGAAGCGCACGGCACTTGTCTATCTGATCAACGATCTGTTCGGAATGGTGATATGGGGAAGCGTTTTTTACCTGGTCAACGCATTTGTGAATTTTTCCTTTATGGACGCAATCATCAACCCTGTTATGATTGCACTTTTAAATTCGGTCTATCGTGTGGCAACGATCCTTGTGCTCGCGCCTTTCATTAAGGAAATCGAAAAATTCGTATTCTGGCTGGTGAAAGATACGGAGGAGGATTTGGAAGAGCAGGCGGATTTTAATCTGCTGGAGGAGCGTTTTCTTGCATATCCGCCGCTGGCGATCGAGCAGAGCCATCTGGCGATAAACGGTATGGCGAAAAAGGCGAGGAAGAATCTCTTTCTGGCGATGGGGCTCTTGGAGGAATTCTCCACGGACAAATTCAATAAGGTTCAGGAAAAAGAGAACATGATCGACAAATACGAGGATAAGCTCGGAACCTTTTTGATGCAGCTTACGGGGCGGCCCCTTACGGCGTCCCAGACCAAGCAGACCGCCAAGTTCCTTCATACGATCACGGACTTTGAGCGCCTGGGCGACCATGCAGTCAACATTTCTCTGGTCGCAAAGGAGATTGCGTCAAAGAAGCTTGTTTTTTCCGAGAAAGCACAGTATGAGCTGAATGTGTTTGAGGCGGCAGTTCGTGAGATTGTAGATATGACGGTGGACGCATTTATGGAGGATGACCTTGAAAAGGCGGAGCGGGTTGAGCCGCTGCGGGAGCTGATCGGAATTTTGTGCAATGATCTAAAGCTAAGGCACGTATCCCGCCTCAGCAGCGGAAAGTGCAGGATCGAGCAGGGCTTTGCATTCAATGATCTTTTAACGAATCTGGAGCGTATAGCGGCGCATTGTTCCAATGTTGCGGTTGCAATGATCGAGCTGGAGGCGTCTGATTTTGACACCCACCAGTACTTGAAGAGTGTGCGTGAGCTGCGGAATGGCGAGTATAATCTTCTGCTGGAGGAATATGAGCAGAGGTACAATATCAATGGATATAAGAAGATAAAGAAGAAAGAGAAGGAAAAGGACAAAGAAAAGGAAAAAGGAAAAGAAAAATAGAGGTACATAGAGGTCCCGGAGGCGGCTGGATCACCCAGATGTCTCCGGGATCTGTCCGTTTTATTACCCATGAGATATGGGATACTTCCCTTATCAAAAAAAGGGAGGATGAACATATGAATACCGAAAGAGAGACGGTTTTGATTGCGGCGCTGATGTCCCTGATGGGGGCGATCGGCTGCATTGCGCTTGGGTGTGCGGTAGCTGGGGTGGAGCTGGGGATATTCAGCATTAAGGAAATTACAGGAATGGTTTTGGGACTTGCGGGAATGTTCTTTGGAATCCTTATGCTTATAAATTTTTGGAATTGGGATAGAAGGTGCTGATATAGCGGCAGACGCCAAGACATGGATAGAACACTAAATATAGATTTTTGTCGGAGCCAGATACCGTATTTTGATTGACGATATATGGAATGTTTACTATAATAATATTGGAATTTTGTAGATTTATGCATGATTTTGGAAGGTTGAGGAGAGACATGCAGACACTTTTCGATAAAAAATACCGTCATCTGGTATTGATTATAATATTTTCGTTATTCATCGTTTCTTTCGGAGCGCCTGTGGAAGTAAGGGCGGAGGAGACAAACGCTGCGGCAACGCAGGCGGTGGTAGCAACAGGGACGATCAATGCGACGAACGTGTCCGTGAGGGATGCGGCGGGAACCAGCGGAACCAATATTCTGGTGGCGTTGAACAGAGGACATCAGGTAAATATTATCGGCCAGACCACGGTAAGCGGCGGGACATGGTATCAGATCACTTGTGCCGTAAATGGGGTGAACTATACGGGATGGACGTACGCCACCTATGTAACGATAAATGATACGGCGGCAGCAGAGGGGGATTACGCAGATGAACTCCGGAGCAAAGGCTTTCCGGAGAGCTATATTCCCGCGCTGTGCGCATTGCATGAGAAGTACCCAAACTGGAGCTTTGAGGCGGTAAATACCGGAATTGACTGGAATACGGCGGTTGTCCAGGAAAGCACAAACGGCAAAAATCTTGTGCAGAATTCGGAGAATGATGCAAAAAAATCTACCGCGGCGGGAGCCTATGACTGGAACACCAACACATGGACCATTTATGACAGCGGGACGTGGGTTTCAGCAAATCAGGATTATATCGCATATTGTATGGATCCGCGGAACTTTCTGGACGAAGAGAGCATATTCATGTTTGAAAATCTGGGATACAGCGACAATCAGAACCTCACAGGCGTGCAGGCAATCTTAAAGGATTCCTTCATGTCGGGGAATTTTACGGATGTGGATAGCAAGGTCTATAATTATGCACAAGCCTTTTGGGATATTGGAAAGTCCGTCGGCGCAAGCCCCTATTATCTTGCCAGCCGCGTGCGGCAGGAACAGGGAACCGCGGGAACAAGCGCCTTGATATCCGGAAAATATGCCGGATATGAGGGATATTTCAACTACTTTAATTATGGGGCGTACGGTTCGACGGACACGGTGGTGATCCAAAGCGGGCTGAGTACGGCAAAAAAATACGGATGGAACAGCCGCTATGCTTCTCTGTCGGGAGGGGCGAAGCTGATTGCGGCCAATTACATCAATGTGGGGCAGAATACGATTTATTTTCAAAAATTCAACGTAGTAAGTCTGGCGAATCTCTATTCGCACCAGTATATGGCGAATGTGACCGCTGCGATCACGGAGGGAAGAAAAGTGGCGGCAGGATACGCGGACAAGAATCAGGCGTTTATTTTTCGCATTCCCGTTTTCAACAATATGCCGGATCGCGCAGTTACCTTTACGGCCAGCGGAAATCCGAACAATTACCTTAAGGCGCTCAGTCTGTCGGGGCTTTCCCTGACTCCGTCTTTTACGGCCGGCACGACGAGCTATTCCGTAGTCGTAGGAAATTCGGTCAGCTCCGTTGCGGTATCCGCAAGTCCGGTAGCTTCCACATCGACGGTAACGGGTACGGGAAGCTATAATCTTTCAGTCGGTTCAAATACCATCAAGGTCAGCTGCAAATCCAAGAGCGGTGATACGAGGACCTATACGATCACGGTGGTGCGCCAGTCGTCGGATACCGCGAACACGGCTGCGGCGCTGTCATCCTCTAAATACACGATCGGAAGTTATATCACGGGGGTTGCGCCCGGTACCAGCGCGGCGGATTTTGTGAGCGGACTTTCGGCGCCGCAGGGAACCGTCAAGCTTCTTACGGCAGCCGGGGCGGAAAATACGGGAACAGTCGGAACGGGAAATAAAGCAGCTGTCTATGATACAAGCGGAACGCTTGTTGCAACATATGAGATTGTAGTATATGGCGATCTGAATGGCGACGGCGAGGTCAACGCCCTTGACATGATCAAACTGAATCGTCACATTATTGGCATCAGCAGCCTTTCGGGAGCATATTTGCAGGCGGCGGATACCAACCGCAAGGGGGACGGCGCAAACGCGCTTGACATGATTGTGCTGAATCGTCATATTATCGGACAGTCAACAATACAACAGTAGAGCAGATGAAGGTGGTAAATTGAGAAAGATGAAGACGTTAAAAAAATCTTTAGGTATTCTGTTTTCCCTGATGGTCATGCTTGTGACCCTGTTTTCCTTCCGGATACCGGTACAGGCGGCGGGACTTTCGATAAGTTTAAGCGCGACCTCAGTAAATATCGGGGATTCTGTTACGGCTGCAATAACTGTGCCAAGCGGTTACGGTGCAACCGTATCCGTATCCTATGACAGTTCCATTCTGGAAATTACATCCTCCGCCGGAAACGGCGGGGTGATGAATCTGGGAGATGCGATGGGGCAGCCCTCCTCCGGAAGTATTACGTTCAAGGCGAAATCGGCAGGGAGTTGTGTGATATCCGCTGCTGCGACTGTCGCGGGAGACGCGGAGGCAAATCAGGTAAATCTGGACGGTGCGAGTGCAACGGTAACCGTGGCAAATGCCACAAGTTCCACAGGAAGTACGGGTTCCACAGGGAGTACAGGTTCCGCAGGCGCGTCAGAGGGTACAGGCGGCGGAAGTTCTTCGGAGGCCGCGGTTCAGTCGTCGGATAACTCTCTTTCCTCCCTCACCCTGTCGGCGGGAACTTTATCTCCTGCTTTTCAGTACAATACGACAAAATATACGGCTACGGTCGATTATAGTGTAACCAGCATTGCCATTTCCGCAATACCAAGCAACGCAAAGGCTTCCGTCACATCGGTGACCGGGAATGAGAATCTGTCTGTGGGGCAAAATACAATCAAGATTGTTGTGCAGGCGGAAAACGGCGTAACCGCAACCTATACAATCACCGTTACACGAAAGGAAGAGGGGGAGTCCCCGGGAGAGGAGGAAACGCCCTCCGGGGAGAACGGCGAGGCCGGGGAATCCGGAGTTTCCTCAGATGAAAAAAGCTTTGTTGTAAACGGATTAACGCTAAAACCTCTTGAAGAGATCCCGGAGGAGCTGGTTCCGATGGACTTTGTACAGGAGACCATCCTGTTTGCGGGAACGGAATATCCATGTCTTTCCTTTGCATACGGCGATCTGGTGCTGGTATATCTGGCACAGGAGGAAGAAACAGAAGGACAGTTGTATGTGTACGACAGCGCACAGGATGTTGTGTATCCGTTTGTGAGGCTGGCAGGAGGAACGGGATATGTGATGGTCCTTCTCCCGAATGAAAATATTGTACCTGAGGAGTTTGTCGAGAGGACCCTTTCCATTGAGGGAAATGGCATTGTGACCGCTTATCAGACCGTTGAAGAGCCGGAGGAGAAAGGGGAGAGCTATGGCTTTTGGGATTTCTTCGGACCGGAGGTTGTATATGCGGCACAGGCCAGCCCGTCGGATTTCTATTTGTTATACTGTATGAATCAGTCGGGGGAAGAAGGATGGTACCGGTATGATTTTGTGGAAGGAACATATCAAAGATATATCCTTTCGAACGCTGCGGCAGAACCGGAGGCGGAAGATAATCTGCAGCTGGGCTATGAAGGATTGCTGAAACAGTATGAACAATTGCAGGCAAAAAGCAGAATGATGATGTATCTGTTTATCGGGGTGATCGGTCTGCTGCTGATCGTGATCGTTCTTCTTATCATTACAAGAGGCGGTGCCAAAAAGGAATCGCTGCCGGATGAGGATGATGAGGACGATGATGCGCTTGGGGATGAGGAGAATGTAATTCTTCCGTTTATCGATATCTCTGAGGAGGCTTTGGCTGCAAACGCACTTGAGGAAGAGCCGAAAGAGTCCGAAGATGAAGAGAATCCTGATACGGAAAAGAAAAAAGAAAAGAAGTCCCGCAGAAAGGGAAAAAGGCGCAAGGAGGAGCAGTCCCCCGACGGCGGGGATATGGAATTTATTGATTTATAATGGAGGCTTGAATTTTGAAGGCATACACGTTGAATGCAAAAAAGGTGCTTGATCTTGCCAAGAGACTCGCAAAATCTATGCATTATAACTATGTTGGAACGGAACATATTCTGGCAGGCTTGCTAAAAGAGGGAAGCGGCGTAGCCGCGGAGATCTTAAGCAGCAATAATGTGAATTATGATAAGCTGCAGCAGATGATAGAGGAGTTGATTTCTCCGGGAGCGGAGATTGCCGTGGAGGAAAGAGACTTGTTCTCTCCACGTACGCAGACGGTTCTGGAGCATGCCGCTGAGGAGGCGGAGCGGTTTCAGAGTGAGAAAATCGGAACGGAGCATATTCTGATCGCAATTTTAAAGGAGGGAGATTGTGCTGCCGCCCGGCTTTTAAACACGATGGGCTGTAACGTACAAAAAATGTTCGTGGACGTGCTCGGAGCGATGGGGGAGGATCCGGCCCGGTACAGGGATGAAATCCAGAGGAGCCGGGCAAAAAACTGGGAGAATTCCGTAACGCCCACTTTAGATCAGTATTCAAGGGATCTGACTGCTATGGCGAAAGCCGGAAGATTGGACCCGGTCATTGGGCGGGAGGCAGAAACGGAGCGGCTGATCCAGATTCTATGCAGAAGAGGAAAAAACAATCCCTGTCTGATCGGAGAACCGGGGGTTGGCAAAACCGCGATCGTAGAAGGGCTTGCCGAAAGCATTGTTGCCGGAACGGTTCCGGAGCTGGTCGCCAATAAGCGGCTGGTATCCCTTGACATGTCCGGTCTGGTTGCAAAATCCAAATATCGCGGGGAGTTTGAAGAGAGAATTAAGAAAGTGATAAGCGAGGTTACGGAGGCGGGAAATGTGCTTCTGTTTATTGACGAACTTCACACGATTATCGGAGCGGGCGGTGCGGAGGGTTCATTGGACGCCTCTAATATTTTAAAGCCGGCGCTTGCACGAGGAGAAGTGCAGGTGATTGGAGCGACGACGATTGAAGAATACAGAAAATACGTGGAAAAGGATGCCGCTCTTGAGAGGAGATTCCAGCCGATCACGGTTTCAGAGCCCTCGGAGGAGGAAACGGTCGAGATATTAAGAGGGCTTCGCAGTTTGTATGAGAGCCATCATCACGTTGTCATTTCGGATGAGGGATTAAAGGCTGCGGTCTATCTGTCTGCCCGGTATGTAAACGACCGGTTTTTGCCGGACAAGGCGATTGATCTTATGGATGAAGCTTCCGCAAAGTGCAGGCTGGGCATGATCCGGGGAACGAAAACGCTGCGCGCCCTTAAGAATCAGGCGAAGGATGCGGAGCTTGGGATCGAGGATGCTCTGCGGGAGGGAGATATTGAAACCGCCCGCCGGATGAAAGCCCGGAAGACGGAGCTGGAAAAAGAAATTGAAAAATTAGAGAGAAGAAATAAAAAAAGCCAGACAAGAAATCTTCCGGTTGTAGGAGAGGAAGAGATCGCAGACGTTGTAGCCGGCTGGACCAAAATTCCGGTAAGCAGGCTTACGGAAAATGAAGCGGCACGTTTACAGAAGCTGGAAGAGACGCTTCAAAAACGTGTGATAGGACAAAATGAGGCGGTATCTGCGGTGGCAAAATCCGTGCGGAGGGGAAGAGTAGGAATCAAAGATCCGAAAAGACCGATCGGCTCCTTCCTTTTTTTGGGACCGACCGGTGTCGGCAAAACGGAGGTTTCCAAGGCGCTCGCAGAGGCTGTTTTCGGGAAGGAAGATGCCATGATCCGCGTCGATATGTCCGAATATATGGAAAAGCACAGCGTTTCCAAAATGATCGGATCTCCGCCGGGCTACGTGGGACATGAGGAGGGCGGACAGTTGAGCGAAAAGGTCCGCAGGAATCCTTTTTCCGTAGTTTTATTTGATGAGATTGAAAAAGCGCATCCGGATGTGTTCAATATCCTGCTTCAGGTGCTGGATGAAGGGCATATTACAGATTCACAGGGACGTAAGGTTGACTTCAAAAACACGATCATCATTATGACTTCAAATGCAGGCGCCCAATCGATCATCGAACCGAAAAAACTTGGTTTTGGCGGTACTGACGACGAAAAGCATGACCACGAAATGATGAAGGATAACGTCATGGGTGAGGTTCGGCGTATTTTTAAGCCGGAGTTTTTGAATCGAATTGATGAGATCGTTGTTTTCCGCGCCCTCAATAAGGATGATATGAAGCACATCGCCACACTTTTGTGCAGGGATCTGCAGAAGCGCTGCAGGGAACAGATGGGGATTACCTTAACGGTGCGGGACAGCGCAAAAAACTATATTGTGGAAAAAGCATTTGACCGGAAATATGGCGCTCGCCCGATGAAGAGGAAGATTCAGGAGGAGATAGAGGATCGCCTGGCGGAAGAAATTGTTGCAGGGCGGGTTAAAAATGGCGATAAGGTTCTGGTTACCACAAAGAATAAGGCGATTTTGATCAGCAAAGAATAATTTTTTTAAAAATGATTTAAGTGCTGGAAAAGCATTACGGGATAGGTTATAATCAAAACACAAAAGTTTTTACGGGAGGAAAAAGATGGCTGTAATAAGCAAATTGATTCGCACAGAATCAGACGGAACGATCAGTTTTGGCGATTATTCATTGCCGGCAAAGGCGAAGCTTGACAATTATGAATTTTCAGGAGATCTCTATAAGGTGAAGACCTTTAAGGAAATCACGAAGCTTGAGAGAAATGGGTTGTTTGTATATGAATCGGTTCCGGGAACTGCAGTAAGCAATTTTAAAGAGACGGAAGATATTTTGGAGTTTGTCGTTGAAGGACCGGAGGATGCGCAGATCACTTTGGAACTGGCAGAGGAAACCGAATATGAGATAAGCATAAACGGAGCCTCCGCCGGAACAATGAAAACAAATCTTGGCGGAAAGCTGAGTCTGAGCGTGGAACTTCAGGGCGCCGAATCGGTAGCAATCAAGGTTGAAAAAAGATCATAAAGCTTAAAAGTGAGAGACCCGGTGAAAATCCGGGTCTTTATTATCCCATAGGAAATGATGGAGGAAATATGGCAAAGGGAAAAACGATCAGTTATTTTTGTCAGGCATGTGGTTTTGAATCCGGAAAATGGATGGGACAATGCCCGGCATGTAAGGAATGGAATACTTTTGTCGAGGAGATCGTTGACAAAAAATCGGTGAGCAATTCCGGGAAAAGAACAGATACAAAAAAGGCGGAGCCAACACCGCTTTCTGCCATTCAAGCGGCGGGCGAAGACCGGACGTCCACCGATATGAAGGAATTGGACCGGGTTCTGGGAGGCGGTATTGTAAAAGGCTCTCTGATTCTGGTGGGGGGCGATCCGGGAATTGGCAAATCAACGCTGCTTCTTCAGGTTTGCCGGCTGCTCTCCCTGAAAGAACTTTCCGTATTATATGTATCCGGGGAGGAGTCGTTACAACAGATTAAATTGCGGGCGGAGCGGATCGGTGATTTCTCGGACTCGTTAGAGCTGTTATGTGAGACGAATCTGGATTTGATCAAGGAGGTTATCGAGCGGAAAAAGCCGCAGATCGTGGTGATCGATTCGATCCAGACAATGTATAATGAAGAGATTGCTTCTGCGCCCGGAAGTGTGTCGCAGGTGAGAGAATCCACCGGCGTTTTTATGCAGATTGCAAAAGGAATGGGAATCACGATCTTTATTGTGGGCCATGTCACGAAGGAGGGGGTCGTTGCAGGACCGAGGGTGCTGGAACACATGGTGGATACCGTGTTGTATTTTGAGGGGGACCGCCATGAGACATACCGCATTCTTCGCGGGGTGAAAAACCGTTTCGGTTCCACCAATGAGATCGGCGTCTTTGAGATGCGCGGGGAAGGGCTTGTGGAAGTGGAAAATCCCTCCGAGTATATGCTGAGCGGCAAGCCGAAGGATGCGTCGGGATCTGTTGTGGCATGTTCTATAGAAGGGACGCGTCCGATTTTGTTGGAGATTCAGGCGCTGGTATGCCACAGCTATTTCAATAATCCGAGAAGAACGGCAACGGGGACGGATTATAACCGGGTAAATCTGCTTATGGCCGTGCTGGAAAAACGATTGGGCATTCAGCTTTCGGACTGTGACGCCTATGTCAACATTGCGGGGGGAATCCGCATGACGGAACCGGGGATTGACCTTGGAATCGTGCTTGCCGTTATCTCCAGCAAAAAAGATATTACCATTGACGAGCGAACGATCTGTTTCGGAGAAGTGGGATTGAGCGGCGAGGTGCGCGGCGTCAGCATGGCGGAGCAGAGGGTTCAGGAGGCAAAGAAGCTTGGCTTTGAAAGCTGCATTCTGCCCCAGGTATGTAAGGACTCGTTTCAATCTGTGGATGGAATTAAGCTGATCGGAGTAAGAAACATCAGGGAGGCGTTTGAAGCAATCCAAAAGTCCGGAAAGGGACTTGAGGCGTGACATGAATGAATTTGCCAAACAAATATGAAACCTTGGCAGATATACAAAGGAGCTGCGTTTTAATTGGATATAGAATTTAGATAATTCAAACAATTTATACAATTCTTGACAATAGAGTTACTTTTTTAAAAAGCGGATTTTGGTGTTGACTTTAGAAAATCAGCGTGCTATTATAATCAAGCTGACCGCGAAAACAGCGGTCACGAACCTTGATAACTGAATAGTGAAAAACCTTGAAAGATTTAACAAGTAGATGACGAGAAG
>CAYROM010000011.1:0-52536 GCA_964425905.1 uncultured Lachnobacterium sp.
CCAATGTATTACACATTAAAACAACTTCCTCCAACAAATTCCCTTAAAAGGGAATTCTTTGAAATTCCTTCCGTCGGAAGCGGAAGAAAATAATCCAAAAACTTAAGCAGACGCTTTGCCTCCGCATACTCATCCGACTCCGCCGGAATCTGAAAAAGCAGCGGCTCCGCATATACCTTTAAAACCGCAAGTTCATACACAAGTGCAGAATTAAACATCACATCCGCACTCTCCTGAAACGGAAAAATGTTTTTTTCCTCCCCCCGCCGCACCGACGGCCACATTGCAATCGTACTCTGGGCGCTTGTGCCACGCGTGCGGGCGTCCCTGACGATCCTGCGGATCAGACGTCCATCCGTCGTGGAAAGTGGATTGTGTTCGTCGATCTTAAGCTGCGTCAGAGCCGAAATATAAATCTTAAATTTTCTCTCATTCGGGATCATATAGGAAAGTTTATCGTTCAACCCGTGAATCCCCTCGACCACCAGGACATCATCATCCAGAAGCCGCAATTTTTTCCCTCGGTATTCCCTTTTTCCCGTTTTAAAATTAAAGGACGGCATCTCGACGTTCTCACCGGAAAGCAGACTTGCCATATCCATATTGAACTGCTCTACATCCAACGCCTCAAGGCACTCAAAATCAAAGCTTCCATCCGGATTTTTCGGACAGAGTTCCCGATCCCCATAATAGTCATCCAGACTTAGCGGATGGGGCTTTAAGCCCTTCGCCGTAAGCTGGATGGACAGACGGTTCGCAAAGGAAGTCTTGCCGGAGGAGGAAGGTCCTGCGACCATGACAAATTTTTTCCTGTCATCAGATGCGATCTGTTCCGCAAGATTCCCGATGCGCTCCTCCATAAGCGCCTCCTGAAGCAGAATGATATCCTGCCCTTTTCCCTGGGCAATGGCGTCATTTAACGCCCCGATCGTTCCGATCCCCAGCATACTGCTCCACTCCTTGGAATTCTTTAATGTGTGGAACAGCTTGTTTGAGGTTTTCAGAGGCTCCACCTGTTTTGCATCCTCCCCCGGAAAAAGGAGTACAAATCCCTCCTCATACTTGACCAGATCATAATATTCCAACATGCCGGTGGAAGGCGCCATGTACCCGTAGGAATAGTCCTCCACCCCTTCCAGATTATAGAGATTGACTCTGGAGCTTCTCCTGTAATGGAAAAGCCGTTCTTTATCATACATGCCTTTTTTCCGGTACATCTCCTCCGCATCCTGAGTATTCACGCTATATTTCTCAATCGGAAGATCTCTTTTCACAAGCTCCTGCATATATGCGTAGATACGCTCCAGCTCCGCTTCTGTTACCACTACTCCTTCAATTTCACAGTAATAGCCTTCCCCGAGGGAATGCATCACTTTCAGATAGGATTCGCTGCCGTACAATTTTTGCACCGCCCTCTGCAATAACAGCATAACGCTCCTGCGGTAGGTCTTCTTTCCATCCCGCTCTGCCACCGTTATAAAAGATAACGTTCCCGAGCGGTCCGCCTTTTTATTCAATTCCCGTAGATTTCCATTATACATGGCAAGAATAATCGTATCCGCATAATGCTCCTGATATTCCTTCGCCAGAGCATTTAGCTTCGTTCCCTCCGGAACAAGGATTTCCTCGCTCTCCCCCTCTGATATTGTTACTGAAATCTCATACTCCTGCATGAACCTAATCCCCCATGATCTTATAGTTTCAGATAAGACAACGCCTTTTCATTATATGCCAAATCCCTGCACACTTCCTCTATCCGGCTTGCAATTTTATCTGACTGCGGCTGTTTTTCCAGTTTTAGCCTTATCTGATCCAGCTGCTTTTTTTGTTTTTCCAAAAATAATTTTAGAACCGGATGCCTCTTTGCCAGCAGCAGGGGCCCATAGATATCGCATATCATCTTATCGTCATTATTCGTTTCCGCCCCAAACTGCGCGCAATCAGCGCCCTTTTGGCAGGATTCTGCCTCCTCGCCACAGACCGCGCGCATAAGGGGATAAAATTTTCCATCCTCCAGAACCATATCCTCATCCGTGATCCGATAGCCGTTCTCCCTCAAGAAGCGTCTTACCGCAGTAACCTCCGACTGGGGCTGCAATACAAGCTCATCCGCCGATTTGCATACCGCCTCTCCCTGCCGCAGGATCCGAATGACAAGTTCGCCTCCCATTCCTGCGATCACGATCGTATCAGCCTCCCCGGGGGAAAGCGCAGCCACTCCATCAGACAGACGGGTCGTAATAGAATTTTCCAATCTGCTGGCAGCAATATGTTCTCTTGCCCGCTTTAAGGGTCCCTCCCGCAGATCCATCGCAATTGCGGAGGGTATATGACCTCTCGACACCAGCACAATTGGAATATAGCCATGATCAGTCCCCACATCCGCCAGGATGTTTCCTGCACTAACCATGGCCGCAACAGCTTCCATTCTTTGTGATAATTTCATCTTTGATTTCCTCTCTTTTGGATCGCTCGCCTCTCTGGCGGAAATTACATCGATCATCAAGAGTTTCCTGTAAATTGATGTACCCTGCGCCTTTCCTTCGGAATAAACCGGATGCTTCCCGCATCCGCTCCATGAGCAACTCGGGCTTTCGCCCTGCGCCTTTCCTTCGGAATAAACCGGATGCTTCCCGCATCCGCTCCATTCGCAACTCGGGCTTTCGCCCTGCGCCTTTCCTTCGGAATAAACCGGATGCTTCCCGCATCCGCTCCATTCGCAACTCGGGCTTTCGCCCTGCGTTGCTCATGGCGTACATTCGTCAAAACGAATCATCCCTCCATGCGAGCATGTGGAATGATTCGTTTTTCCTCATTGTTTATTCCAAATAGTCCTTTAACTTGCGGCTGCGGCTTGGATGGCGAAGCTTGCGGAGCGCTTTCGCCTCGATCTGGCGGATACGCTCACGGGTAACATTGAACTCCCTGCCGACCTCCTCAAGTGTCCGGGCGCGTCCGTCCTCAAGCCCGAAACGCAGGGTAAGTACCTTCTGCTCCCGCTCTGTCAGGGTGCCAAGCACCTCCTCCAGCTGCTCCTTCAACAGGGTAAACGCAGCGGCATCCGCAGGAACCGGAACATTCTCATCACGAATGAAATCTCCCAGATGGGAATCCTCCTCCTCGCCGATGGGGGTCTCCAGAGAAACCGGTTCCTGGGAAATTTTCAGGATTTCGCGCACGCGGTCAACCGACATATTCATTTCTACCGCGATTTCTTCCGGGGTAGGTTCACGCCCTAATTCCTGCAACAGCTGTCTGGAAACACGGATCAATTTGTTTATTGTCTCGACCATATGAACCGGAATACGAATGGTTCTCGCCTGATCGGCGATAGCCCGGGTGATCGCCTGACGAATCCACCATGTCGCATAGGTGGAGAATTTGTATCCTTTTCGGTAATCAAATTTCTCAACCGCCTTGATCAGACCGAGATTTCCCTCCTGGATCAGATCGAGAAACAGCATTCCCCTGCCCACATAGCGCTTTGCGATGCTTACGACCAATCGAAGGTTCGCCTCCGCAAGCCTCTTTTTTGCATCGTTCCCCGCATCAATGTCCCTCTGAAGCTCCTTGATCTCCTTCTTGAGCTCCTCTATATCCTCCTCCGACGCTCCATCCATGCGCCGTTTTAAAATAACGATCTTCTCCGATGCAACAAGTCCGGCTTCCATCTGCTTTGCAAGCTCAATCTCCTCCTCCGCATTCAAAAGAGGAACCTTCCCGATCTCCTTTAAATACATGCGCACCGGATCTTCCACACTAACGCCGTTCGGAACGGACAGATCGATAGTTTCGACCTCTACCTCCTCCGTATCCTCATCGTCCAGAATGATATCGTCGTCATCATCTTCGCTGATGCGAAGCACATCGACGTTATTCTGCTCCAGGATATCCAGTATCTGCTCCATTTTTTCCGCATCCGGATTCATATCCTTGAAGAAATCGCTGATCTCATGATCCTCCAGAATATTCTTCTTCCTTTTGCTTAATGCGAGGAGTTCTTTTATTTTCTCCTGAAATTTTGCTTCCATTTCCTCGGTACTTACATTTTCTACAATTTCTTCTTTTTTCTTTGCCATTTTGCTACATCCTCGTTGTTTTTACTATTTTGTCCTTAATCAATGGAAATATGCAATTTTTTCAGCTGTTCCAAGGCTTTCTTATCCTCAATAGACTTCATCATCCCCTCGATATCCGTAGGTTCCAATCTCTTTAAGTGATAATTATAGCTGTTTTCCTTCACCCGGTAGATCGTGTCGTTCAAGGCCTTTTCCCTGTCGGCTTTCGTCTCAATTTCAGGAATTGTGGCGTTGAACAGCCCTGCGATCTCATCATGTCCGCCCTGCTCCTCCTGATTTTCAAAGGCGCTGATGATCTTTGCCGGAGTAACCGTCCCCTCCGCAGCATACTGCGCAAATACAAGCTCCGCCACCCGGTGATACAATTCCTCGGTAAAATCCTCCGGGGTAATCAGCTTGTCCAGCTTTTGAAAGAGCCCGGTATCTTCAATGAGCATTGTCAGAAGCAGTTTCTGGGAATGCTTCATGCCGTCCTCCGCCTTTTTCTCACGGATACCGCTCTTCAATCTGGCCGGCGCGGCTGTAATGCCGACAGCTGTCATACCTAAATTATTGACCAGCTTTCTTAAATTGTCATAACCGATCTGGTACTTTTCCGCCACCGCCCTTATGTAATTGTTCCGCTCCAGTTCTTCGGAAAATCCCAAAAGTTTTCTGGCAGTTTCATTATAAAATGCGGTCTTTGCCTCCGGATCGTTCATATCATAATTTTCCTGCAGAATGCGGATTTCGAACAGGAAGCTGTTTTCCGCCTCGTCGATCCGCTTCTGATACTCTTCTGCGCCAAGCGCCTTGATAAATTCATCCGGGTCCTTGTAGGGCCGCATATTAATGACTCTAGTAACAATCCCGAATTCCTTCAGGATCGGAATTGCCCGCAGGGCGGCTTTCACCCCTGCCCCATCACTATCATAGGTCAGATAGACCTCTTTTGTATAGCGCTTAAGCAGATTCGCATGACCGCTCGTAAGCGCCGTCCCCAAGGACGCCACCGCATTGTCAAATCCTGCCTGATGCAAAGCAATAACATCCATATACCCCTCGCAAAGCAGAATCTGATTTTTCCGCGTCGTCCGGGCAATATTTAAACCGTATAAATTACGGCTCTTGTCAAAAATCCTGGTTTCCGGAGAGTTTAAATATTTCGGCTCGCCCTCCCCCATCACGCGTCCGCCAAAACCGATGACGTGATTGTGGATATCCATGATCGGGAACATCGCCCGGTTCCAGAATTTGTCGCGCCCTCCCCGGGCTTCATCGATCGTTACCAGCCCCGTATCCTTCAGAATATCATCGCCGTAACCTTGTTTCCGCAGATACCGGTACAGACTATCGCTGTACTGATCCGAGTATCCCAGTCCGAATTTCTGCATCGTTTCATCGGACAGCCCCCGCTTTTTAAAATATTCATACGCGTGCTGCCCATTAGGATTTCGAAGCATTGCATAAAAATATTTTGCAGCCAGCTTATGGATCTCTAAAAGCTTCGTCCTCCGGTCCGCCTCCCGCTTCTGCGCTTCTGACAACTCCTGTCTGGGAAGCTCGATTCCCACCCGATCCGCCAAGGTCTGCATGGCCTCGCCAAAAGTAAAATTCTCATACTGCATCAAGAAAGTGAAAACGTTTCCTCCCGCCCCGCATCCGAAGCAGTAATACATCTGCTTGTTCGGAGAAACCGAAAAGGAGCCGGTCTTTTCATTATGAAACGGGCAAAGCCCGAAATATGTACTTCCCTTTTTTTGAAGCCGCACATACCCGCCGATCACATCAACTATGTCACTCCGCGAGCGTACCTCTTCAACCAATTCCTCCGAATAATACGGCATGTAAGCCTCCTTTCCGGCGCTCGATCGGTGTATTCGTCAAACAGATAAATCCTCATGCCGACACAGGATCATCTATTTTCTAATTATCCGGGTTCAGTATCCGTCCACCTGCCATGCAACCGGAATATAAAATTCCTCAAACTTTGTAATGGCATACTGATCTGTCATTCCTGATATGTAATCGCAGACGATCCGGAATTTTTCTTCGCCCTCATCTAAAAGGGAAAGCAGCTTTCCCGGGAGCAGCTCCACATGATCCATATAATAGTGATACAGCTGCTCGATCATCGCCTCCGCCTTGATTTCCTCCGATTTTGCAATCGGGTTCGTATACAGATTGGCAAACATAAACTTTCTGAGTTCTAAAAATGCCTGCCAGGAAGCCGCCGACATTGCAATATCGTCTTTACCCATACTGTTGATGATGATGTCGTGGATCAGATGATCCAAACGGCTCTTTGTGTCAAAGCCAAGCTCCTTGCGAAGTTCAAGGGGAATATCCTCCTCACACAACAGCTGCGCCCGGATACCGTCATCAAAGTCTGCATTTACATATGCAATCTTATCGGAGAGCCTCACGGTTTTCCCCTCAAGGGTCGCCGGAGTCAGATCCATTTCATGATTTAAGATGCCGTCCCGCACTTCCCATGTAAGATTTAATCCGCTGCCGTCCTTCTCCAGCTTCTCCACAATCCGCACGCTCTGCTCATTATGCTTGAACCTTCCGTTTGTGATCCTGTTTAAGACCCGCTCTCCCGCATGTCCAAAGGGCGTATGCCCAAGATCATGCCCAAGTGCGATCGCCTCCACAAGATCCTCATTTAACCGAAGCGCCTTTGCAATCGTGCGGGCATTCTGGGAAACCTCAAGGGTATGTGACATTCTGGTACGGTAATGATCCCCTTTGGGCGTCAGAAATACCTGCGTCTTATTCTTTAACCGCCGAAACGACTTACTGTGCAGGATACGATCCCGGTCTCTCTGAAATACCGGACGGATATCGCATTGCGGCTCATCGGTATCCCTGCCGCGGGAATTGACGCTCAGACAGGCATATGGGCTTAACGTATCCAGTTCCATTTGCTCAATTTGTTCACGGATTGTCATGTCTGCTCCTTCCTACAATCTTATAATTCGACGTTTCCGGCAAAATTCCTTTTTTCTTTATACAAAATTTTAAAAAATTTAGTAGCCCCCCAGCACCTCCATAAGCGCTTCAAGCGCCACACCCGTAATCTGGTTATTATAATTTCCGTAGTAAAACTTGTCATCCTTGACCAAAATGCAGCCAACCCAGTCTCCGTAGGGAATCTCCTTCTCAAATGCCGCCTTTAAGCTGGAGTAACCCCAGATAGTAAAATATGCATCATAATCCTCAAAATCCGACGGCCGGTAGTTTACCACGCCATAACGTTCCTCCAGTTCTTCTATCAGTTCCCTTTCACAGACGGAATAACCGGTCGGTTCCTTGCTGTAAAACTGCTCCGACTCCCAATCCTCATCCCAGAGCAAAAACACATTGTCCCTCTTCCATTGATTTTCCTGCTCCAGCTCTATTATCCTCCGGTACGAACATATATCCGCACCGTACACTTGCAGATACTCATCCTCCCAAACAGAATTTTTGTACAAAATGTTCCCGACGGTCAATTCATAGAACCGGGTATTGCAATCCTCTTCCTTATGCGCCAGATAGCCGATCGCTATCCCCGTTTCATAATAGTCAAGTTCCTTTTCCACCGGTATATATACATTTCCGCCATAAACCATAGGGCCAAGCTTCTGATCCTCCGTCAGACACTCCGCCACTTTATAATAATGAAGCTGGGAAGCCGGCCTCCCGAAGAAAAGGTACACCGCTATGCCAATTCCCGCAGCCGCTGCAGCGCCTGCTCCTGCATATATCGGATACCGTCTGCGCCTTCCTTTTGTCCTGACCGACAAAAAACTCTCATCCTCCCGGAGGACTCCCGGTTTGGGCGCATAGGTTTTTCTTGCATAGGAAAACACTCCGTACAATACCGCAAAGGCAAACAGGATTACCGCGATCACAAAGACAGCCGCCTGCCAGGGCGAAATGGACCGGCACAAAAGCAGTTCATCCAGCACGCAGGAAGCCCGCCCCTTCAAATTGCTGTTGATAAAGGGCTGGCAGACGGCAATGATCCCGCCGCAAACAGCGATATATAGCACCACGTCTGCGGCAAGATAACCAAGCCATTCTCTCCGTTTTTTGATCACGATCAGAGGAAACAGGGAGATCACAAATACAAACATTAAGACCACGGCAAACAGATACTGCCAGCCCTCCAGCATGGTACTCCCATACATGTGATTCCAGTATTCCCGGATCGACAGACCGTCTATGCTTCCCCAGCCCTTAAAATTGGAAAAAAGGATCAAAAGCCGCATTGCCCCCCAGATCAGAAAATACCCCAGAATATAATCCCTAAGCAGATAACCGGTTTCCCTGCTGCTGCTTAATCCCAGCTGGTGGCTGATCCGGTTTCCGGAAAGGACAAACCCCCGCAATATATAAAATATCGCAACATAGGCTCCAAACGCCGGGATCCCGCCCATGCTCCCGACAAAAGTATTGATGAGCATCATCACTCCGAACGCCATAAGGATCGATACCAGCAAATGTCCGGGCTTGCTCTCAATGTCCCATGAGATTTTTAAAAATCTTTTCATTGCCTCTCTCCGTCCTTAATATCAATCACACGTTCCGCCCTCTGCCGGGCATACGTTTTATCCTGCGTAGAAAAAAGTATGGTAAGCCCGTTGTTCTTCCGGTAGTCATGGATCAGCTTCCACATCATTTCCCTTCCCTCCTCCTCCAGACCTCCAAAGGGATCGTCCATCACGAGCAGCGCCGGTCTGCGGCACAGCGCCAGAAGCAGCATATATTTTTTCTTCATCCTGCGGGAATACAGCTTAATCCTCCCCATTTCGTCCAGTTCGAAGAATTCCATACCCCGATGAAAAAATTCCATATCAAACCAGGGTTCAAAACGGCTGACCTCATTCGCCAGTCTTCCCGCTTTCATTTCCACATTAAAATTGGGCGTCTCATACATTACCGCAAGACTTTTGCGGATCTGCACCTCATCCTCCCACAACTCCCTGCCAAAGTAGAGGATTTTCCCCGCATCCGCCTGCACCGCGTTCCCGATAAGGGCGATCAGCGAGGATTTTCCGGCCCCGGTTCCGCCCACTAGGGCGACAGTCTCCCCCTCTTCAATTGAAAAACGGATATCACGAAGAATGAAATTCCCCCTGCGCAGATAGACGCTCTGCAATTCCAATGCGTTCATAGAAGCCCTCCCCGAAATATTTTTCCCTGGCCCAACCGGAGGCTTTTATCTCATAGGCTGCAATTTCCTATGAGATAAAAAAGCCCTAAGCGCTTAGTGCGCTTAGGGTCATGCAGAAGATGGGACTTGAACCCACACGGTATTGCTACCACAGGCACCTGAAGCCTGCGCGTCTGCCAATTCCACCACTTCTGCAAACAAAAAATATTCTAACAGATATAAATGCAGATTGCAAGGGGTAAATCAAAAAAACAAAAAAATTTCTTTTAAAAATTTCAAATAATGCATTGACATTTAGAATCCGGTTTGTTATTATATTCAAGTCGTCGAGAGATGAATGCGGAAGTGTCGGAACTGGCAGACGAGCAAGACTAAGGATCTTGTGATCATTGCGATCGTGTGGGTTCAAGTCCCATCTTCCGCATGAATTGAAAGTGTGGGAAACCTTGATTTTGCTAAGGTTTCCCTATTTTTATTTTATCGGCATTATGTACCTTTGGATAAGACTTTTTCATAAAATCAGAAAAATTGCTCCTTTCCATAAGAGTTTGCGATATAGGGAAATTACAGGTGATTTATATGCTTTACATTATGAGACACGGAAAAACCGATTGGAATGTTCTGCACAAAATACAGGGAAGAACCGATATCTCGCTCAACGAGGAAGGCAGGGAAATGGCAAGAGCCGCCGGGAAAGAATGTCTGAATGTACATTTCGACGTCTGCTACTGCTCTCCCCTGATACGGGCAAAGGAAACCGCAGAAATTGTTTTGCAGGGCAGAAACGTTCCCATCATATATGATGACCGCCTGATGGAAATGTCCTTTGGAATCTACGAAGGGATCGAGAACTCCTTTCAAATACCGGATTGCCCGATAAATATACTTTTTCAGGATCCGGCCCGCTATGCTGCGGTAGAAGGCGGTGAAAGCTTAGAGGAGCTGTTTGCCAGAACCGGCTCCTTCATAGAAGAGATCCTCAACCCTGCACTATCGGAAAACAAGGATATCCTTATAATCGGACACGGCGCAATGAATTCCGCTATTGTATGTCAGGTCAAGGGCATTCCGCTTAACCGTTTCTGGGAAAACGGAATTGAAAACTGCAGATTGATACCATTGATCTGATCCTTGCAAAGCCTATCCGGGAGCGTATCTGCGCGCCCAAGCGGCGCTACATCAAATAAACGCCCACGGGCAGAAAAAAACGCAGATACCCGATCACGGGAAAATATCCGGAAGCGTCCATGTACACGGGGCAGAGCAGAACATTTAAGAGCAGAAGCGCTGCTGCGCATGACAGATAGCGTTCCCTTGTCCTCAAGAGAGAGGAAACGGCAATACACCATACCGCCGAGTAAGCTATAAAAAACAAAAACCTTACAAGTTCCGGGAAAATGTCCGCTGCACCGGTTTTGCTGCACAACAGGAAAAACGCCGCGATTCCCGGCAGGGTAACCGCCGAAAGACAGTATGCCAGAGAAAAATACAGTTTTTTGCGCCGATCCAGCACAAGAAGAAATCCGCCGTACTCCCCGCTTTGAATTTCCCCTGCGGAAAAAAAGAGAAACAGAAAAAGGAACAGGGCAAGTGTTCCCCGAACCGGCTGCGTCTTAAGCTCCGCCTCCAAAGGCGGCTCTTTTTCATATTCCCCGTCCGCAAGGACGCCTATCTCCTCCAGCGTAAAGATCTGCGCCCCCTCAAGATATTCCTGCTGCCGCTCCTTTAAATCGGATAAAAGTTCCCCGTCCGCATCCTCGTACAGAACAGGCACCGCAAGCTCCAGAAAAATCTCACTCTCCATCGGAAGGAGCGCTGCGTACAAAGTCTCCTTCGCCACCTCCCCTTTCGTCGTAAAAGGCGCCGCATAATATGTGACAAGCCCTTTTACATCCATTTCCCGCAGACGCTCCCTAAAATCCGGCCGCAATTCAAAGGCGCATTCCGCCTGTCCAAAGATCACCTGCTGTCTGGCTTCCTCCAGACTGTCCGCCTCCTCAAAGGAAAAAACGCTCTCCCGCTCTGCAAGAGCATCCATCACCTCCGACAAAAATTCCCCGTCGGCACAGTACACAAGGACTCTGGTGTTAGAGTTATCCGGCAGCGTTACCGAAAACAGCAAAAGAGTCAGACAGATCATGCCCAGGAGCACCAGCCACGTATCCGGCCGTTTCCCATGTGATTTTAATAAAAGACAATACCATGTTACGAATTTTTCCATGTTCCAATCGTTCCTATCAGAAAGAAAACCCCTGCCATCGTAAGCTCCCAAAAAAGCTCCGCCCCGAACGCTTTTCCAAACAGCACCTTTTCCAGATAATCCATCCAGAAATTGAGGGGCAAAAACTGCCCGAACCTCCGGATAAGCTCCGGGAAAAAGGCGCTTGGCAGGATACCTCCCGCGCCAAGAAGCATGATGGCGTTCACTCCCAGCAGAAGGCTGCTGCCGCTGCTTTGCTTTTTTGCCAGACTGTATACCATATGGGCAAAGGCGGACATCGCCAAGGCAAGAGGTATAAGCCCCGGAAGCGTGAGATCGTCCCTCATAAGAAAGGACGACTCCAATTTCGAGCTGGCAGCGCACCCCACAGCGTAGCATACCGCAAGGATCAGATAGACATATAACGCCATGATCATGGTTCGGACGAAGGACTGATACAAGGGCCCGATTCCATAAATCCGCAGTTTCTTTGCGACCTCCGCGTCCTGCTTCCCATAAAAAAAATGAAAGTTCATACTCCCAAGCAGAAGAAAGAGCATGATCCCCACCACAAAATAGTATTGATAAAAATTTATCTCCCCCGTCGCGGAAAGAACACAATTCGTAAACATGCTGCCCCGGGCGAAAATATTGCTGATATACAGATAGGAAAGCATTTCCTCCAGCTCCCCTTTGCTGACTGCAAGGGTATACTGCTCCCCCAGATCCGCAGCGGAATAGATTGCCGCCTCCGTCACCTGAACATAGGAAACTCCGTCCCTCAAAAGCTCCCGGAACACATTTTTATTCAGGCTGTCGTCCGCCGAAAGATAGATATAAAGCGGTGTATTTTTCCCCTCATTGACATCCTCGTAAAAACCGGCCGGCAGCCCGACCGCAGCCTGAATCGAGCCATTATGGAGCTGTTCCTTTGCTTCCTCCTCATCCAGATAGGAAAACGTGCAGATGCTCTTGACGCTTTCCATTCCGGAGACCATGTCCACAAGAAACTCCGTTGCCCCCGCATCCTCCGGCAGGACAATTCCGATCGTCACCTTTTGAAACATCTGCACGTTTGCAAACCAATGGCTGATCCCCCATGCGAGGGCAGACACGAGCAGGAGCATGCCTGCTATGCTGCCGAGCATTCGGGAAAAAGCCGCCAGGCTTCTCTTTAATTGAAGCCGGAAATAATTAATATAATAAACCATCTTCTATATCATCCACGATTGCCTCAAGTGTCTCCTCCGACATATTTCCCACGTCATACGCCGTTCCTTCAAATGGTACGATCTCTGCACCCTTTTCCCAAGAGATCACACAATCAAAATCCACCGCCTGGGATAAGGACAGATCATTCACCTTTACATCATTGATGATTATTGTAAGGGCGTCTCTGGTCTTTGTGATCGTTGCTTCCATACTGTAATCCATGTATCCGTCAGTTATTTCAGTCTCTACCCTGCCCGTTGAAGCATTGTAATTCCAAAAGCTAATCTGCTCCCCCTCGTAGACAACTGAAGAATACTCCGTTCCTCCATCCGTATATCCGCTCACGGTAATCACTTCGCCGTCGAGTTCGATCCTCATATTCTGCGCCGGCCGGTCTCCTCCCTGAAACTGAACGGAAATCTCCTCCCCCTCTGCCATGAGGGTAACGCAGGCTATCTGATCTTTATAAATATAAAAGGCTGCCGTTATATCAGGCATATTCTCAACAATTTTTTTCAAACTTCCCGCATCCCCGTATAGCTCCTCAAGCTGGTCTATGATATGGTTTGCGTTGTCCCGTGTAATAACGGTCTGATAACCCTTACAGCTTCTCTCGCTCCCATCCACAGTAAAGCTTCTCTCCGGCGCATCTGAAAATGACAGATTCCTAAATTCCGAGAGGAATATCTTTTCCGCCTCCGCAGAAAATTCTTCCTCTTTGGTGCCTGATAACGCCATTGCCTTCAGCTGTCCGTTCAGATACTCGATCTCCGCCTCAGACAACACCTCCGAAATATAACCGGTATTTTCCTGCATGTAATTATACACATATATATCATTGCCCAAAGTCGGAATCTGAACCGCAAGCTTCTCGCTGTCTAAAATAGCCGCGCCCCGTATCTGCGCGCTAAACCATCCGTCAGAAATGGTGACAAATGCGTCAAGCCCCTTCGCAGAATCCGTGACATTATATGTCAGCTCCAGATCCAAATCATCTGTGCTGAGCGCAACATCCGCATGGTATGCGCCGCTTTGAAAAACACTTGCCGTATGAAGATCCTCCAGAAGCGGCGGCGTCTCAAATGTATTCCCGAACGCCCTCAGCACTTTATCCGGTGTGCTCAAAAAAACTCCGCTCACGATCAGTACGATCACTACTGCTGCGATCACGACCACCGCCGCCCCCACCGAAAGGCCGATGACAAGCCCTTTTTTTGACTTATTTCTGACAGGCGGCTGCGGACTCATGGGCTGCTGATATACCGGCTGTCCCGTCTGCGGGTCAAAACGCATCTGCGGCTGCGGGTTAAAATTGTTATCCATAACGCTCTCCTCCTAATTCATAAAATCCTTTTGTAAATCTGCTCCGCCCTTCTTTGCTCCTGCCCGAGTTCCGTAAGAAGACCGTTTTCCATCAAAAAGCACCTATTGCACATGCAAAATTCCTCTTCCTCATGGGTGGTCAGGATCAAAGTTCCGTTCATTTTAAGATATGCCCGCATCCATTCATGGAGCGAAGCCTTATAATAGATATCCAAAGCCGTAGTCGGCTCATCCATGAACAATATCGGCGGCAGATAGTGCACCGCGCAGGCAATGCTTACCCGGCGCTTCATTCCTCCTGACAGCTTGCAAACCGGCTTTTTTAATATATCCTCAAGCTCAAATGGCTTGAGCAGTTCGGAATGCACCGCTTCCTTCCCCGCCCCGAACAGTTTTAAATTGTCCTGCACCGTCAGCTCCTCGATAAGCGGATTCGCCTGGGGTACATAACCGCACATCGTGCGAAAAAGCTTTCTCTGGGAAAGGGGATCCTTGTCGTAATACCGCAGACTCCCTCCGTCCGGTTTCATGATCCCGGCTAAGATCTGCATAAGCGTGGACTTTCCGCAGCCGTTCCTTCCAACGATTGCTGCGCTCTCCCCCGGCTGGACCAAAAAGGAAATTTCCTTTAAGACCTGCTGCTTTCCGTACCGTTTTGAAATATTTTCTACTCTAATCATACCAATAACATATATAATCTACTGTTGTAGCCACCTGTTCCTCCATCGAAATGGCGGGTGTCCCATCCCCTTTTTGCGCTCCATAACTCCCAAAATAGGCATGACAGCCTCCCTCGATAACAAACTCCGAAAAATCCTCCGGAAGGTTGGATCTGTATTTTTCATATTTTCCCGGATCCAGCACCTGATCCTCCTCCCCATAGACGGAGAGAACCATAAGACCGCTTTCCGTTAAATCAACGGTGGAATATGCCCCGAGCAGGATCAATCCCTCATATTCGTCCGCATGTTTCCCTGCATAGTCCGCCGCCATAGAGCCGCCGAGGGAATGACCGCCTAAATACCATGCGTCAACCTCGGGGAATTGCTCTATGTATCCGTCCGCCGCATTGACATCAAAAACCGCAAGATTCCATGGCATATGGGGCAGAATGCATAAAAACCCGTTCTCCGCAAGGGAATGCATCAGGGGTGCGTATGCCGTATACTCCACCTTGCCTCCCGGATAAAAAATAAGCCCTGCGCGGATCTCCTCCGGCATGAAAAGGATTACATCATCCTCCAGATAACTCACCGTCACCCGGCTGTCGCTCTCGAGAGCGGCTTCCGCTTTGTCGTTTGCATGGTAATAATCATTGACATACATATATCCGCCATAGCAGCCCGCCAGCACAAGCACAACGATGACCACCGGCGCGATCCAGCGGATCCTACTGTTCTTTTTCTTCATGACATCACGTCCGTTTACACATATTTTGCTTCAAAATCTTCCAGTTTCATGGGTTTATTGAAGTAAAACCCCTGGATCATACGGATATTGAGTCCCTTTATGGTCTTATACTGTGCCGTATTCTCGACCCCTTCGGTGCAGATATCAACATGCAGCACAGCGGCAAGCTCCGCGACCATCTTCACAAAGGCATCGGAAAAATTATCCTCCGCAATGTGCTGAATAAAGCACCGGTCAATCTTGATGATATCAATCGGAAGCTCCCGGATATGGTTGAGAGAGGAATATCCGGTTCCAAAGTCGTCCAATGCAACCTTTACTCCAAGCTCCTTCATCTGCCCCAGAATATCCCTCATGCGCTCAATGTCGTTGATGGCAAGGCTCTCCGTGACCTCGAGTGTCAGGTTTTTCGGGTTGATTCTGGTCTCCTCAAGAACCTTCTGCACCTTCTTTACGATATCATTCTGTAAGAGCTGTACAACGGACAGATTGACGTTAACCTTGTAGTCCGGGTGCCCCATCTCGTTCCAATAGCGGCATCTTTTCGCGGCCTCGTACAGGACAAAGTCACCGATGGGATTGATCAGCCCCAGATACTCTGCCAGCGGTATAAAATCCACCGGGGAAATAAATCCCATCTCCTCGGAATTCCAGCGTATCAGCGCCTCCGCTCCGCAGCAGACATCCTTGTCCTTTGAAACATCCACAATCGGCTGGTAATAGACCTCGAACTCCCGGCACGCGTCCAGAGTTGCCTTCCGCATATTTTTCTCCAGATCCAGCCTCCGGTGCGCCAATGCCTCGTCATTTCTATTGTAATATTCGACTCTGTTTTTTCCGTCCTTCTTTGCGGCGGAAAGCGCCATATCCGCTTTTTTTATCAAATCCTCCACGGAATTTCCATCCGTGGGAAAGCGCACGATTCCCATGCTGACCGTACAGTAATAATCCTCCCCCTTTAAAAACCAGGGTTTTGCAAAGATATTCTGGATCTGCTCACAGATTGTGCCAAGATTATATTTATTCGTATCGTTGACGATCACCATAAACTCATCGCCGCCCATGCGGTAACAGCTGCTCTCGATTCCGCTGATCCGCTGTAAGCTGTGGGAGATCGCCTTTAAAAGCACATCCCCGTACTGATGTCCCAGACCGTCGTTGATACGCTTAAAGTCATCCAGATCAATATATAAAAGGGCTCCCTCCGATTTGCCCGATTCCGCCATACGGATAAACCTGTCAAGATCCTGCTCACAGCGCATACGGTTATATAATCCCGTCAAAAAGTCATTGTTTGCCTGGGTTTCTATCTTCTTCTGATACAGCTTCTTGTCCGTAACATCGTAAAGCATACAAAGGAGCACCTGACTTCCGTTCACCCAGTTGATCTGCGTCTTATGCATATCCATCCAGCGGTTTTCCTCTGCAAAATACACCTCGTCAAAGAATTTGACATTTTGCATTTCCTTCTCGGAAAACAGAACCTGATCGATCTTCCCCTTGCTGATTGTGCAGGCGAACAGCTCCTCAAATTTCTGGTTTTTGTACAGGATCGTCCTGCTCTTTGGATCCAAGACATAGATTCCGCATCCCACATTCTCAAGGATCGCTTCCAGCGATGCATAGGAGCTTGCAAGGGAATTCATGGCAATCCGCTTGGTAAGAACGCTCTGCACAACCCTCTTTGCGTCGTTGATAAATTTGATATCCTTGACATCCCAGATCCGCTTCTTCTCTATCTCGTCAAAGCAAAGATACATGATGGTCTTGTCATTGATCTCAATCGGCTGATAGACAGCCGCCGTTATATTGCGGGGAGCAAAATATTGTGTAAACACATCCGGACATATAGAGTCCGAAGATATCATGTAGGGTTTTCCGTTGAAAAAAGGGACAGAAGTCTTCTCCTTCCTCTGGAATTCCGAAATCTCACTCAGTTCCTTCGTCTTTGCATATTCACAGATCATGTCAAGTGTCGTGCCGTCCGCGTTTTCCCGTATCAGCGACCCGTGGGAGACGTCCAGAAAATTACATACAAGCTCTAATATATCATCCACGATCTTGCCAAAGCCGTTCTCCGACTCCAGCATCGTCACGATCTGGGTCATGGTCTCCGAGCGGTGCAGTTCGACCTCCATGCTTTCCTTTGACGCAATGCTCTGCAGCATTGCCTCCTGCGCGATCATCTCATCCATTTTCACCGCAAATATCATGCGGGACATATACTCTAAAAATTCCAGCGCGTAATATAGGCGATCCTCCGTCACCCGCATCACGTATTGGGGAACGGTGTCCTCCTGCGCAGCCTTGTCCGACAGAAAAGCAACCACACACCAGATGATCTGTGTTTTGCCCTCGATCCGGGTCGATACGCTAAAAAGCTTTCCTCCCGGCTGTGGAAGATCCTCCTCGATCATGTTCTCCACCCTGCTGTTGACCAGCCTGTGTACCAGAGACATGTACATGCTCTCGCTCACCACCCCCCGGATAAATGCACGTTCCTCCTCACTCCCGTGCATCTTTGTGATCACGCCCTCCTCTGTTCCCAGACATACAAGATATATTCCATTCGCCTTGCAAAAATGATCCTGAAATTTCTGGAGCATCTTTTCATCGATCAATCCGCTCTCCCTGTTGTCCGGCCTACCCTTTTCTGCCATCCCTTTACCTCTTTATTCCTATGATCAGTAAATAAAACTCATTCTTTTTCTGCATGCACGTTTCCTGCAGCAGCGAAAATTCCTTATGCAGCCGGAGCTGTTTCTTTACAAACCCTATCTCGTTTGTATACATCACAACGACCGCTTCCTTTGCCAGTATCTGCGGTATCTTTTTGAAAAACCCCGCATACAGCTGTTCCATCTCTTCTTTTGTCTTTTTCCCTCGGACAGGCATATTTGTCACAATTTCATCAAAGGGATAATCATGCTTAAAATCCAGAAAATCCCTGTGGATAAAATTAATGCGAAGTCCTGCCAGCGCCGCGTTCTCTCTTCCTTTTTCAACCGCCTCGCCAAAAATATCCGTGGCATAGATTTCCCCTGCCGCAACGGATTTGTGGCGTTCGATCAGCATGGTTCCCACACCGCAGAAGGGATCTATGATCTGCGCCCCCTCTTTGAGATAGGGCTTTGCCAGCTCCATGATAAGCGCAGCCGTAGATGGATGTATCGATGACGCGATCACATTTTTCCGGTAAGAAAAGCGGGAATCCGCAAACGCATAACATTTCAGGCACGGAAAAAATGTGCCTTCGCGGTTCTCCACCAGCCGGATCTCGATCTCATAATCCGCTGTGGAATTCACAAGTCCTCCCCCGGAAAGACGTTCCAGCTCCGTGGAGAGTTTTTTTGTATAAATACTGCGCTGCTCCAGATCCATTGTGCCTCTGCACTCCACCCGGAAATAAAAGGTCCCATCCCCCTGATGGAGTTCTTTTAACAAATCAGACAGATCGCTTTCCGCAAGCAGTTTTGCCGCCTTTTTTGCATCCTGCGGCAAACATTCGGCTGTGTGGATCACAAATAGAAGTTCTCTATAAGTCCGAATGCTGCAAAGCTTATCCATATCATTCGTTTTTACCAGCACCCCAAGAGGGTGAAGCTCCGCCGTCTTTTCCTTAAGGCTCCGCCTTACTGTCTCCCGGTGCATCCAGTTTGTCACAAGAAGGATTTCCTGCGCCTTACCGCTCATTGCAAAGGTATGATGCGCAATCCCTTCATAACGGATCAGTATTTTGCGCAGAGCGCGGATTTCCTCCTCAATATGCTTTTGTTCCTCTTCCCGGGGGCTTTGCGCCGTCAATTCCTTTAGCCGCTCATGCAGCTCCGGAAGCTTTTCTCTAACGTCCATTCCCAAAAGTGCGGTAAGATAGGCGCTCTTTACAAAAAGCGTCTCCTCCTTCCGATATGCGCAAAAGATCGGTTCCTCCGCCTTCTGATATTCCAGTTCTCCGAGCAGGAGGGCTGCGTTTTTGCGGGTCTTCGGATCCTCCGAATCCAAAAAAGAAATCCACATGCCATCATCCGCCGCCACCAGCTTTTGAAGTCTTTCCCTCTGGGGACCGTCCTTTATCATCTGCCGCAGACCGCTTAGGTTTTCCCGGACATTTTCATTTTTCTTAAGTTGTCTAAATCTTTTTTCCATACGGAGCTATTGTAAAGTATTTCCTGGCATTTTACAAGAAAATACCAAAAAAAGTCGAAAAAATTTAAGGACTGCTATTCACGCAGTCCTTAAACTCCATAGGATTTCAAAGATTCTATTTGATCACCTTGATCCATCCCTCCGGAGCTTCGATCTTGCCCATCTGGATTCCGGTGAGGGTGTCGTACAGCTTTTTGATGTTCGGCCCCATCTCCTCCATTCCGCTTGGGAAACAGATTTCTCTGCCGTGGTCGTTGATCTTGCCGACCGGAGAAATAACAGCCGCAGTTCCGCACAGACCGCACTCTGCAAATTCATCAAGCTCCGCCAGTTCTACCGCTCTGTGTTCCACGGTCATTCCGAGATACTTCTCCGCTACCACCATCAGGGAACGGCGGGTAATGGAAGGAAGGATACTGTCAGACTTCGGCGTCACAAACCGGCCGTCCTTTGTAATAAAGATAAAGTTCGCACCGCCGGTCTCCTCAACCTTTGTTCTGGTTGCCGGGTCTAAGTACATATTCTCATCGAATCCCTTGTTATGTGCATCTACAATTGCATGCAGGCTCATCGCATAGTTAAGCCCCGCCTTGATGTGACCCGTTCCGTGAGGCGCGGCGCGGTCAAAATCAGATATGCGGATCGTAAGCGGCTTCGCGCCGCCCTTGAAGTATGGTCCGACCGGTGTAACAAAGATTCGGAACTGATATTCCTCCGCCGGCTTAACTCCGATAACGGAATTGGTTCCGATCATGTACGGGCGGATATAGAGCGTCGCCCCGGAACCAAACGGAGGAACCCATGCTTCGTTTGCCTTTACGACCTTCTCAACAGCCTCCACAAACCGGTCAACCGGGAAAACCGGCATTTCAAGTCTCTCACAGGAGTCCTTCATACGCTCTGCATTTAAGTCAGGGCGGAAGCAGACGATCTTTCCATCCTCCGTGGTATATGCCTTTAAGCCCTCAAAACAGGACTGGCAGTACTGGAATACCCCTGCGCACTCATTTAATGTTATATTTGCATCGGTGGTGATCTCACCATCATCCCATTTGCCATCTTTATAGTTGGATACATAGCGGTAATCGGCAACCATATATCCAAATCCGAGATTGGCCCAATCCAGATTCTTCTTTTCCATAATCGATCCCTCCGTTTTTTTATTGAGATAATTCTAGTACAAACCGCTTTATTTGTCTAGTTTCCACACAAATTTTTCCTTATGGCAAAAAATTATACCGGCTATAACCTAACGGAACCCCACGTTACTCAAGGAGCTCCATGACCTCCTGCCTTAACTACTCCCTGCGGTCGTGCAGCAGTAAAAGACGGTTGTATTTATAATATGCCTCACAGCCGCATTCGCTGACAAAGCGCATGCTGTAATGTCCGGCGGAAAGCTCCGACAAAAATATGACCAGCACCTGTCCCTCCCCTGCTCTGCGAGAAGCTTTCCTATTTCTTCAAGCCGGCTTCTCACAAAGAAGGCTGTTTTTTCCTCCTCCCTCGTAAGAAGTCCCGGCAGCTTTTCCTCTTTCTCATTGACAGGGCAAGCAGCGTCAAAAGGCTTCCCGACTCCCCGGACGCGCCGCTTCCAATACTTTTTACCGGAGTTTCCCCAATGTATTCCGGGATGTTCAGATAGGAAACCTATAGATGAGCGACATAGTTCTTTAAATCTCCAATAAAATACAGGGAGCCAAAGGCAATATTTTTTATATCTTCCCGCAGGGTATCCAGAATGTCCCCCATCTCATTCTTTTCCTCCGCTGCCACTCCGCAGGCTCTAATGCACTCCGCAAGCCGCCTTCCCTGCAATGCCCGGCTGCTCTCCGGCGTGAAGGTGACAAATTCCTCCGCCTGGGGCAAAAGTGCTTCGATCATGCGCTCATAATCCTTATCCGCCATCACCCCCATAATGAAGTGAAATTTTTCGCCCGGATACATGGTCTTTAGGCTCTTTGCCAGAGCCTGCACCCCGTCCCCGTTGTGGGCGCCGTCCACCATAAGAAACGGCCTTTCCTTTATGATCTCCATCCTCCCCTGCCAGACTGCCTGCTCAAGCCCCTGCCGGATCTTCCTCTTTGTCTCCTCATCCGCCGGGGCGGTTTCTACACGTGCTTCTTCCAGCAAATACGCTGCCGCAAGCATAGCGGCAGCTCCGTTTTCCCATTGATGAACACCGTTCATTTTTAAACTCATTTGTCGAATCGATGCGATTTCTTTGTCCGATACCAGAAAAAGCTTTTCTTCTGCTCCCGGCATCTTTTCATTTACCCGGAAATACTGCCCTGTGATGACCTTCAAAGCCCCCGGCTGCTGCCGCTGCAATACCAGCGGACTACCGGGCTTTAAAATTCCTGCCTTTTCCGCCGCAATTTTCTCTATCGTGTTCCCCAGAACGGATATATGATCGAAGCCGATCCTTGTGATAATAGATAACTCGGGACTTCCGATCGCATTCGTCGAATCCATTCTTCCACCCAGCCCTGTCTCGATCACCATGATATCGCAGTCCTGTTCCTTAAAATAAATAATCGCCATCGCAAGGCAATAATCAAACATGGTGGGCTCCACGCCAAATTCCGTTTCAAGCAGCAGATTCCCGATCCGGTGAACCTCCTCTTTTGGTATCATCGCACCGTCTACAACAATACGCTCCCGAAAATCGATCAAATGCGGGGACGTGAAGGTTCCGGTCTTTTTTCCCGCCCTCGTCAATATACTGCTCAAAAAGGCGCACACCGATCCTTTTCCGTTCGTGCCCGCCACATGGACAAAGGGAATTCCGATTTGAGGATTCCCCAGCTTTTCCAGCATCACCCTTGTCACTTCCACCCCAGGAAGCTTTCCAAAGCGTCTCGCATTGTTGATCCTATCCAAAACCTCTTCATAGGTGTATCTGTATTCCATTTTGCTCCCGCCGTTTCATAAAATAACCGCCGCCAGAAAATCCTCCCGATAAAATCCCGACAATCCCGGCATTGCTATGCACAGAGATCCGAAAGCGGCCAGGCCATTAAACCATCCACTATCTGCGCCATATACAGGACGCTTCCGGTCACAATCATTGACCACCTGACATTATACATTATAATTTCGGATGCCGCAATGGCAGGCACAAAGCTATGGAATATCATAGCGCGTGCATTGAATTATAGAAAATCGTTGATTATTGATGTACTCACCTTTTGTCACCCGAATCCTATGATATAAAAAGCTGTGTACCCCAAAATCAATACCAGTCCAGTATCAGTCTAAATATCAGTTCCAGCTTCCATACTCGTACTAATATTAAGACTGCTATCAATTTTATTGCCAGTTCTTCTTGATATATGTATCTGCCGATGTCACCGCATTGGCGCCGTCCGAAACCGCCGTTACGACCTGGCGAAGCTCCTTGGCGCGGACGTCGCCCGCCACAAAGAATCCCTTGCGGTTTGTCGCCCCGGTCTCATCTGCAATCACATAGCCCTGCTCATCCAGTTCGATTAGTCCCTGCAAAAGTTCCGTCTTCGGAATCATGCCGATCGCTGCAAAAATGCCGTTCACCGCCAATGATCTTCCATCCTGGAGCGTAAGCCCGCTCACCTTTCCCTGTCCGGATATTTCCGCAGGTCTCGCGTTCAGAACAAGCTCAATATTTGATTTCTCTTTGATGAGGGAAACCGTACTGTCCGCACCGCGAAATTCTTCTCTCCGGTGAACCAGATATACCTTCTCGCAGATATCGGACAGATACAGCGCATCATCCAGAGCGGTATCTCCGCCTCCGATCACGGCAGCCGCTTTTCCGCGGTACAATGCACCGTCGCAGATTGCGCAGTAGGAAACGCCCTTTCCGGAAAATTCCGCCTCCCCCGGAATATCCAGCTTCCGGTGGCTTGCCCCGGCCGCATAGACAACGCTCTTTGCCAACAGGCTGGATTTATTTTCCAGAAAAACCTGCCAGCTGCTGTCGGGAAGCTGCTGTATGCCCGTCACCTCCGCCTCTACAAACTCCACGCCGAGGGAAAGTGCATGTTCCCGGAATTTCTCTCCAAGCTCATAGCCGCCGATCCCCGGAATTCCCGGATAATTATCTACCTGACCGCTTTCCGCCACCTGTCCGGTTCCCTCGTATTCTTTTTCAATGATCAGAACCTTCCGGCTTGCTCTCTTTGCATATATCCCTGCGCTAAGTCCCGCAGGACCGCTGCCGATAATGATAATGTCTAACATATGGCTCTCCCAAATCAATCCTGTTTCAGCAATTCGCTTTTCTTTACGGAGGCAACACAGAAATCAACCTTCTCATCCGCGTCATCCTCATCATTGCCCATACCTGTAATGGTCGACGCGTTCGGATCAACGCCTTCCACCTTCGTGACCTTACCCGTACCTGCTCCCGCAGAAGCCCCCGGAACCCGGAAAGTTTCTACGTTCAGCGGCTCAATCGATGTCTCCACCGGTCTCTTTGCCTGGGGAACCCACTCATAGGGTACACGGTAAGCCCGGTAGATCATATTCATGGTAAACTTGCCGCCCACCGTCTTAAAATACGGATTAATGTATTCCCAGACGATCTCATGCTCCGGTGTCACCTCGATCAGGCGGCCGTCCGAGCCCTCGGTGATGAGCGTATTACCGTTTGGAAGGCGCTGCGCCGAGCTGATATAGGAGCTGTAAAATTTGGATGCATCCGTAAACAACAGATTTCCTGCTTCAAGCGGCGTATACTGCCAGATGATCTCCAAGGTGATCGGATCAAACTCCAGCACACGGGAGTAATCCCTGTGGGCATTGTTATTTCCGGTGGGAGATGCCGGATTCGGGATACCATAACCGCCCTCTCCTCCGTTGTCAAACACGAGAAGATTTCCCTCCCCCGGAAGACCCTTCGGAATCATATGGAAATGATGCTGTCCGATAATCCAGCCAAGCTTTCTTGCAGCCTCGGTCTCGTTAAAATCCGGTCCGATCCTCCATACGATATCACCGGTTTCCTTGCTGATGATCGCCAGAATATTTGCATTTCTGGCGTCAAAAATCAGATTGTCGGGATGAAATCTCTCATCCCCCTGGTCGTACCATTTATTCTCTCCAAGAACGGATACACAGTTGATATGCATCCAGTCTCCCCCTGCTTCTTCGTGCAGAGCCGGATTGCGGAACAATACGTTTTTTGCCGCCTCGTCAAAGCCGAGCTGGTCAAAATGGTCGCTCGCCCGCCAGCTCCAAAGGATATTACCCTCCCAGTCCACCTCAATGATCTTATCGTCGATCAGACGCTTATCGGAAATGTCATGGTTGTACAGATTCTCATGGGTCAGAATAATAGTATTTCCGCCATCCACCTTCGGCTCTCCGCCCGGGTAGTAATATCCGACCGTATTTCCCTCCCGCTGGAAATCATGATGCTGTCTCGCCTGATACTGCGGCTCCTTTCCCGGGTCAGCGACAAGCTCCGTATGATCGAACTTCCACACGATATTGCCCTCCCAGTCCACCTGCACCAGATCAAGCTGATCCTGATATGCATACTTTCCGGTCCGCGCGCCTGTGGTTCCTAATACATAGCCGCCCGGCAGAATCTTGTTCGGGAAACCGCCCAGTCCCGCCCAAAGCTGTACCTCATTTCCGTTCATATCCACCAGCAGGGCTCCCTTCGCGGATGGGTAGATCGTATAGCCGTTATAGGCCTTTTCTTTGTTATATAAAGTAACTCCCGTTGGAAATACACTTGGATATCCCATATCTTTTCTCCTTTTCTATGACAATTTTTTGATTTCTTCCTGAATGATCAAAGGATGTACCTCTCCGATCAATTTGTTTTTCTCCTGTCCGTCCTTGATGAATAGAAGCGTTGGAACCGAAGTAATGTCATACTGCGCCTGAAGGGTCTGTTCATCGGCTATATTGCACTTTGCAAACACCGCCTTCTGCTCCAGCTCCACAGATAATTTATCAAGGGTGCCTGCCAGCTTTTTGCAATGCGTGCAGGTCGGAGAGTAAAACTCCACCACCACCGGCAGCTCTTGATTGATTTCCTGCTCAAAATTATTTAAAGTCAATTCCTTTATCATCCCAAAATTCTCCTCTATTTCTGAATCGTTACATCATCCGGAAATGCGATCTCCACTACGGATGTGTCGATAAATCCGCGGATATCGTAATCCGTATCATATCTCCCGTTCTCGTATGCCCACTTCTCAATATCTTCCAAGTGAAGCGCCGCTTCCTCGGAAAATCCGGTCTTGATCACATAGGTCTGCCATTGCAGCTTGAAATCCTCCGCCTTGACGCCCAGAGCTTCCTCTAAATACTCCGCGCATTCTTCCAGATTCTCATCTATATACTGCGCGCTTTCATCAATCGCCTTGAGGAAATCCGCCAGCAGTTCCTTATTTTCATCCAGAAAACTCTCCGTTGTCAAAAAGTAGGCTCCCGTCTCGATCCCCATATCCTTCGAATCTACTACCAGCTGCCAGTCATAATCCTCCAGATACGCCGCATTGGAACCGGTTGATACGACTGCGGACGCGCCGCCGCTCTGGGCCAATGCAAGCTGGGTCTGTGCAGAATCCGTAGCGATGATATTCTGCTGTGATTCGTCAAAACCAAGATATGCGATCGCCTGACTGGTGTAGTAATCCGATACGGTTCCTGTAATGGTCATAAATCCAACGCTTCCGTCGAGCGCTTCCAAATTATCCACATATTCCGGAGCCACATACAGACCTCCTGTCTGAGCTCCCGCTCCGCTCAACTCGGAAAAAATCTTAAGATCCGTCTCCTCAAGGGTGTTGCCAAGACGATTGACCGTCGCATAATCCGCCATCATACCGATGTCCGCAGTTCCGGTAACCACCGAATCGATCGTGTTGATCCCCGCAACAAACTCCGTTGTCTGAAGATCGATCCCGTACTTTTCAAAAATGCCCTGCCATTTGCCGATCTCTGTTGCATACTGGTCGAGCTGTCCCGTCATTACCGCATCCCGCAGCGTAACAAGCTCGCCGGAGTCCGCAGCGGCGTCTCCGCCTGTTCCGGCTGCCCCCTTATCTCCGCAGCCCGAAAGAACGCCTGCCGCCAACGCTGTTACCAAAAATAAACTCAATACTTTCTTTTTCATTTTAAATCTCCTTTTTACTCATCTATTGTTATGCTTTTTTAACGCCAAAGTGTTTTAAGAAGGTACATCCGACCCATTGTAAAATCCGGTCCGCCAGAAAACCGATCAGCGCCAAGGTTACAATGCCGGCAAATGCCCATGCGGTTTTGTAATACATTTTTGAGCTGTTGATCAAATAGCCCAATCCATCGCTTCCGACCAGCATTTCCGCCGCGATCACGCAGATGATTCCGCTGCTTAAGCCCAGACGGATTCCGGTAAACATGTTCGGAACCGCCGATGGTACGACTACGGTAAAGAACACGCGCACCTTGCTCGCCCCCATACAGGACGCCGCCTCAATATAGGAGCGATCGGTGGATACCACTCCCGCGATGGTATTTACCAGAATCGGGAAAAAGGATGCATACAGGATCAATGCCACCTTCGACTTATCATCCACTCCGAACCACATCAAAAACAAGGTGGTCAAGGCAATTGCCGGGATAAAGCGGAACAGGCTCAATATCGGCTCCACGATCCATCTGACCGGCTTAAAATGCCCCACCAGAAGTCCGATCGGAGCTGCGGTGATGATAGCGATTCCCCAGCCCTTTGCCACACGGCTGACGCTGGCAGCAATGTCCGCCCACAGCGTTCCGTTTTTCACCAGCGCGGCCAGACTGTTCCATGTCTCCAGCGGGCTTGGCAGGAACACTTCATCATATTGCAGCGCGCCCAGCGCCCATATGGCAAGAACCAGCCCCCACGAGAGTACGCCGCAGCGCAGAAACTTCTGAGGCAGATTCTTTGTATTCTTTTTTGTCTCCATCTCGTCTGCCTCCTTCTAAATATAGTACAGGCTGGAATCATCCAGACCCCGGTTAAAGATCGTCGTTGTCGTAGTTTCATCAAATATGTATAACTGATTGATCAGAACTCTCACCTTGTCTCCCGCCTTCAGCGGTCCCTCCACAAGCGGAGAATTTGCAATCACCCTGATCCCTGCAATATTCAAATGCACTTCAAAGCTGTTCCCCCGGAATATACTCTGTTCGACCACAGCCTCCTCATAGATCGTATCCGTGTGCTTATCCGCAGCCTCCCGCTTGATCTCAATAAACTCCGGCCGTATGATCGCTTTTGTGTTTTCCCCAGCGGATTCAAACCCCTTCAGCCTGTCGTAATCCTCGATCACAAAAGATTTTCCGATAAACTGCGCCACAAACGGAGTCTTGGGGTGCAGATAAATATCCGCCGGATCTCCCATCTGCTCCACCTGTCCGTTATTGGTGATCACAATTTCATCCGCCACCTCGATCGCCTCATCCTGATCGTGGGTAACAAATATGCTCGTGATCCCGATCTTGTCGATCGTCTCCCGAAGCCATGACCGGAGTTCCTGTCTTACCTTTGCATCGATCGCCGCAAAGGGTTCATCCAAGAGCAACAGTTCCGGCTCCGGCGCCAGCGCCCTTGCCAGCGCGATCCTCTGCCGCTGGCCTCCGCTAAGCTGATCCGGATAGCGTTTTTCCAGCCCCGGAAGCCCCACCAGCTCCAACAATTCCGTGACGCGGTTCTTAATATATCCCTTATCCCGTTTCTGAACCTTCAGTCCGTATGCGATATTGTCATAAACCGTCATATAGGGAAACAATGCATAATTCTGAAATACAAATCCGATTCCCCTCTGGCTTGGCGGCAGATCATTTACCAAAGCCCCGTTGATGTATATATCCCCCGAATCCTGATGCTCCAGCCCCGCCAGCATTCGAAGTATGGTCGTTTTTCCGCTTCCGCTCGGCCCTAAAAGACCGATCAGTTTTCCTTTTTCAATTCCGAAGCTAACATTCCTCGACGCATGGCAGTCGCCAAATGTTTTATTGATGTTCTTTAGTTCAATATACATGGATAATCCTCACTTTTATTTCCTATATTTTCAATAGGTTTACTTCCATTTGACATCATTTACTATACCTTTTCAAGTGAAAGAAGTCAATTTGATTTTATTGATAATCAGTTATAACCTTGTTTTATAGCAAAATCACCTAAAATCTTTTAAAAATATTCCCACTCCAACCGCAATCATCCGGGAGACAGCACAGGAAAAAAGCGGTGCAGCCTGCGCCGCACCGCCTGTATAGCAGTTCTATTCCGTTATCACAAGTTCTTCCTTTTCCGCTGAATCGCCGGCAATCTTAAAGGAATTCAGCACCGGATGGCTGCGATCCATCAAGGAGAGGATCATATAGCTCGCCTTGGAATCGTATGCAAGGCGCTTATCCTCCTCCGAAGGACGGGACGGCGATTCCGGATGGGAATGCCAGTTGCCGAGGGGCTTTAACCCATTTGCCCGCATATCCTTGATCGCCGCGAGCTGTTCCTTCGGGTCGAGGGAAAAATGCTCGTTGGACGCATCGATATTGGTCAGATAGTACACCTTCTCGATCCTCTTTCCGTTCTCGTCCTCCTGGCCTGCTATGAGGCCACACGCCTCGTTCGGCAGCTCGGACTCTGCATGGGCAACGATACCCTCGTAGTCCTTTTTTGAAATCGTAATCATATCCGAACCTCCTTAATGTTTGTCTTCGCAGACCGTCAATTCGTAGTCGATTGGCTGTAAAATCGTCGGATGGTCGCCGCACACAGCACAGCTATGTGTGTTTTTCGGCAGCTTCACCTTGTGGAATTCCATGGTCAGCGCATCATAGGTAAGAAGATAGCCGGTCAAAAGCTCGCCCTTTCCGATAATGTACTTGATTGCCTCCATCGCCTGAAGGCTTCCGATCACGCCTCCCATAGCGCCGATGACTCCCGCCTGCTTACAGGTCGGAACCGCATCCTTTGGCGGCGGATTCTTGAACACGCAGCGGTAACACGGCCCCTCTCCCGGCACATAGGTCATAAGCTGTCCCTTGAACCGGATGATTCCTGCGTGGGAAAACGGTTTTTTCTCCAGTACACAGGCATCGTTGATCAAAAACTTTGCCGGAAAATTGTCGGTTCCGTCAATGATAAAATCATACTCCCTGACGAGCTCGCGGATGTTGGAAGCGTCCACAAACATGCGGTAGGTCTTTACCGTAACGTCGGGATTCATCTTCTCAATAGTCTCCTTTGCGGATTTCACCTTTGCCTTGCCGACGTCCTCCGTGGCATGGATGATCTGCCTCTGGAGATTTGACAGATCGACCTCATCCGCATCGGCAATACCGATCGTCCCTACGCCTGCCGCAGCAAGATACATAGCAACCGGAGCGCCAAGTCCCCCTGCGCCGATGATCAGCACCTTTGCATTTAAAAGCTTCTTCTGTCCCTTTGCGCCAACCTCTTTTAAGATGATATGGCGGGAATAGCGTTCAATCTGCTCATCTGTCAATGCCATTAAAAGCCACCTCCCATGAAGTACAGAAACTCTACGTTATCGCCTTCCTTTAATACGGTGCTTTCCTTCTTATCGCTCTCCACGAATTCCTCATTGATGGATACGGTCACATACTCCGGCATCTCGACATTCTCCTGTTCGATCAGCTCCGGTAATGTCAGCCCTTCTTTTACTTCTTTTTTTTCTCCTGCTACTGTAATATACATTTTCTAATCCTCAACTCTCTTTCTTATTTTATAAAGCCGGAAAGCCATTCGGCGAGCTCCGGTTCCTTTAATAAATCTGTCACGCGTCCGGCTTCTTCCCCGTCCCGGAAAAGAATCAGCGTCGGCTGGCTCAGGATCTGATACTTATCCACCAGCCCTTCCTCATAATTCGTATTTACTTTATATACGGTAAGACGATCCTCCCAATCATCCTCGATGTTCCCAAGAACCGGAGACAGTTTCTTGCAGGCGATACAGGAATCGGAATAAAAATCCACAAGCACCGGCTCTTTGCTCTGCAATACCTTTGCCTCAAACTCCTCCGAGCTGATACGCTGCGCCATCTCAGTCCCCTGCCTTTCTGACGTATAGTGTATAGGTTCCGTCCCCATTGTCCTCAAGCTTTAAGACCTGATGCCCTTCCTCCTTAATGCTTCTGGGAACGTTCTGCACCGGTTCGCCATCGTTCATGCGGATCGCAAGAACCTCGCCGTCGTCCAGCTCATCCAAAGTCACCTTCGCCTTCACAAAGGTAAGCGGACAAACCTTATCCGTAATATCTACCTGTTCATCAAATGTTATCTCAGCCATTGTATGCCTCCTCTATCACTTTCTTAAATTTATCCTCGCCGACCCTTTGCAGGGTAAAACGGAAACGCTCACCGGCGTTCGCATTTTCCTCAAAAAAATTGATCGCCGCATCCGCCACGCGGAACAGGGTCTCCTTATCCTTAATGATCGGAATAATGCTCTCCCCCTTGTAGATCTTATTTCCAAACAGACCTCCGAAGGATACAATATATCCGCTCTCGCCCTTCCATGCGTCCGTCGGACAGGACTTCACGCAGCGGGCGCAATTGTTGCATTTCGACTCGTCGATCACCACCCGGTTTCCATCCATCGAAAGCGCTCTCTCCCGGCATGCCTTGATGCAGACGCCGCATTGGATGCAATCGCTTTCCACATAATTTACGACCATGCCTCCCTTGATTCCAAGGTCATTTTCCTCCGCCTTCAGGCAGTTGTTCTGGCATCCGGTCACACCAAACTTAAACTTATGAGGAAGCTCCCTTCCGAAATATCTCTGATCCAGCTCCTGCGCCAAACCATAGGTGTCAATACATCCGCTGGGACATATCTCCGAACCCTGACACGCGGTAACCGTGCGGACTCTCGGACCGCAGACGCCCGGTTTCACACCGCCGGCCGCCAGCGCCGCCTTGACCTCCTCAATATCCTCAAAGCGGATAAACGGAATTTCAATCCCCTGACGGGAGGTCATATGTACATACCCGTGACCGTATTTCTCCGCCACCTCGGAAACCGTCTTAATATTCTCCGCCGTCAGGTTTCCGCCCACGACCTGAAGCCGCAGGGAAAAATAGCCCTTCTGCTTCTGGCGCATAAATCCGCCTTTTTTCAATGCTCCATAATCAATATTTGCTGCCATTCTCTCTCTCCTTATGTTTATACATCCAATTGCTTTATCGCCTGGGCGAAATCTTCCTTCAGATCCTCCACATCCTCAATGCCGACGCTGATCCGGATCAGATCCTCAAACACCCCCGCATCCTCCTGCTGCTTTTTGGTACTGTGCAGACTGATTGTGGAGGCAGGATGGATCACCAGCGTCTTGGTATCCCCGATATTGGAAAGCTTATAAGGAATTTTTAATGTATCGATCAGCTTAAAGGCGCGTTCCTTGCTGCCCACCCGGGTCGATATGATCGCCCCGTAGCCATTTTCAAACTGCTTTTTTGCAATGTCATGCCACTTACTGCTCTTAAGTCCCGGATAATTGACAATGATATCGGGATAGGTTTTTTGCAGCCAGTCCGCCAGCTCAAAAGCATTCGCACACTCCCGCTCCATCCGAAGCCCCAATGTCTCCAGACCGATCTGGTTCAGGAAAGCATTCTGGGGGGAAAGACATGCCCCCGTATTCCGGAACAATCCGTTCCGCAGCTTTGCGGTATAGGCAAAGGGACCAAACTTGGCATATTCCGCCAGCCCCGGATATCTTTCTTTGTCCCACTTAAATTTGCCGCCGTCCGTCAGCACGCCGCTGATGGAATTGCTGCTTCCGTTTATGTACTTCGAGGAGGAATTCACAACGATATCCGCTCCCAGCTCCAGCGGTCTTATAAGATAGGCCGTGGAAGCTGTATTATCGATGATCAGCGGAAGCCCGTGACGGTGCGAAAGCTCTGCAAGGGCTTTGATATCCGTCACATCCAGTCTCGGATTGCCGATCGTCTCCGCAAAGATCAGCCGGGTATGCTCGTTGATAGCCTCCTCAAACGCCTCCCAATTGTTGTTCTCCACATAATTCGTCTTGATCCCAAAGGCCTCAAAATCCGTGAACAGATCGATGCTCCCGCCGTAAAGGCTGGCGCTTGTGACGATCTCATCCCCGGACCGCAGAATGTTTAAAAAGGCATTTGTGAGCGCTGCCATCCCGGAGGCGCAGGCAATAGTGGAAATACCTCCCTCCAGCTGCGTAATGCGGTTTTCAAAGTTTACCACCGTCGGATTTCCCACTCTGGTATAACAGTATCCCGGGGCTTTGTTCTCGAAGATCTTCTCCAGTTCCAGAGCCGTCTGCTGCTCAAAGGCGCTGGACTGATAGATGGGGGGAAGCGTCGCGCCGTACTTTTCCCTACGGTCCACCCCTCCGTGTAAAAGTTTTGTGTTAAATTTCATAACTCCTTTTCCTGCCCATACTTTTATAGTAGTATTCCCATTTGTTTTATAGGAAATAATTTTAAAAATATTATAGCCTTAAGCTGCCCGGATGTCAATTTGCCGAAATATATGGATTCCCTATTTCTGGTTATAAATTATAATTATAGCCAAAAAATCCATCCGCCTATATTGTATAGAACCAGCTCTCATCCGGTTCCAGATCGCTTGCCCGCAGTTCTTCCCCTCCGTCGGCTTTAATGTTCAATTCCTGATTCTTAATGCTCACTCTGGCATCCGCTTCAATGGATCTGGTTATGAATGCATTGCTTCCGATCACCGCATTTCTTCCGATCACCGTCTCCCCGCCCAGAATGGACGCTCCCGAATAGATCGTCACTCCGTCCTCGATGGTCGGATGGCGTTTCACGCCGCGAAGACGCTGCCCTCCTCTCGTGGACAATGCCCCCAGCGTTACCCCCTGATAAATTTTTACATGCTCTCCGATGACCGTGGTCTCCCCGATAACGATCCCGGTTCCGTGGTCGATAAAGAAATACTTGCCTATCGTCGCCCCCGGATGGATGTCGATTCCCGTGCTGCTATGCGCGTGCTCCGTCATAATCCTCGGGATCAGCGGAACAAAGAGCAGATATAGTTCATGGGCAACGCGGTTTACCGTGCTTGCATACAGCCCCGGATATGACAGAATAATTTCATTATGATTAAACGCTGCCGGATCTCCGTCAAAAGCAGCCTCCACATCCGTCTCCACATATTCCCGTATCTTCGGGATCGCCCCGAAAAACGCAAGAGAAATTTTCTGCGCCTCCCCCTCGATCCGGGTATCGTCCTCCCCTTCATTTTCCGGAAGCTGCTTTAACGCAACGGCAATCTGCTTATTCAGATTGTACATGACATCCTCCAGAAGAACCGTCAAACGGCTGTTAATGTTGTAAAAACGATAGGATCTGTCCCGGAAAAATCCCGGAAATATGATTTTTAGCAGTTTTCGAAGGATATCGGCGATCACTTCCGGATCCGGCTGTGAAAACAGTTCCACCTGATTGATGATCCGTTCCTCCCTATAATCCTTCAAAATATTGCCTACAATGTGATCGATCTCATTGCGGATTGCATCTCCCATATCTTTCCCTCTCTTCTAATTTTTATAAGGCGATTGCCTCCCATGTCTTTATAATATATAAGACACGAAAATTTCGCAATCGCCTGATATCTCATAAATTTCTATGCAAATGTACGTAGTACCTTCACCAGAGCGTCAATATCATCCGGTGAATTGTAAAGCGCCAGCGTGGGACGCACGGTACTCTCCAATCCAAAATTCCGCAGCACCGGCTGGGCGCAATGATGTCCCGTGCGGACCGCAATCCCATAGCTGTTAAGTCTCTGTCCGACCTCCTCATCCGAATATCCGTCCAGTTTAAAGGAAAGAACGCTCGCCTTTTGCGGGGCAGTTCCAACGAGATGCAGCCCTTTCACCTTTGCCATCTCCTTCATTGCATACTGCAAAAGCTCATGCTCCCATTGGTTGACCGCCGGCATCCCGATGGAATTTAAGTATTCCAGCGCCGCAGCCAGCCCTACTGCGTCCGCAATGCTTCCGGTTCCCGCCTCAAACTTATTGGGCGCCGGATTGTAGATCGTCCGCTCGAAGGTCACATCCGCGATCATATTACCGCCGCCGTGATACGGTCTTGCCGCCTCTAAAACCTCCTCTTTCCCATATACCGCTCCGATACCGGTCGGACCGAAAATCTTGTGCCCGGAGAATACAAAGAAATCCGCATCCATTGCGCTGACATTCACCGGGATATGGGCGACGGACTGGGCCCCGTCGATCAGAATGCGCACGCCGTGCCGGTGGGCGATCGCAGCCAGTTCCTCCACCGGAGTAACCGTCCCAAGCACATTGGAGACCTGCGTTGCGGACACAAATTTTGTCCGCTTTGTAAACAGCTTCTCATACTCATGGAGCAGAAGCTGTCCGGAGGAATCCACCGGAACAACCTTGATAACCGCTCCCGTCTCCTGGGCGATGAGCTGCCAGGGTACTATGTTCGCATGGTGCTCCAGCAGCGTGACAATGATCTCATCTCCGGGCTGTAAATACTGCTTTACATAGGAATGGGCAACCAGATTGATGCCCTCCGTCGTTCCCCGGACAAATACGATATTGTCCTTATCCGGCGCGCCGATAAAATCCGCAACAGTCTGCCTTGCATTTTCATAGGCATCCGTAGAACGTGCCGCCAATGTATGTGCGCCCCGGTGAACATTGGAATTCTCATGCTCATAATAATAGCTGATCCGGTCAATGACCGCCCTGGGTCTCTGGGTGGTCGCCCCATTGTCCAGCCAGACAAGATCGTTCCCGTTGATCTTTTCTGCAAGAATCGGAAAATCGCTTCGGATCGACTCCAAGGACCTGCTGCCAATGATAATGCTGCCGTTTCTGCTTCCGGTCTGGGGTCTATCCGTGTGGACGGCATGATCGCCGCCTAAAGAAGTCGGCGCCTGAATCCTATTTCCGCCTTCTTTCGCCTGACTTTGGGACAGTACCTGAGGTGCATAACCGGGTGTACCGGCCGCCGCCCGCTCTGCTTTCTCCGCCGCCCGGTACAGGATTCCCGTATCCCCGTTTTCCACAAGATTTCCGATCCCTTCGGCGCATACCTTTGGTTCAAGATCCGGGAAATAGGAATTCGCAAGGGCTTCCAGCTCTGCGGCGCTCGGCAGACCTAAAAAGCGCTCTGCATCAATACTCATAATATTCACCTACCTCTACATCCTCCAATACCGCGATTGCGTCGTCTGCAAGAATTGCCGCAGAGCAGTATAAAGATAAAAGATAAGATGCAACTCCTTTGTCATCGATTCCCCGGAATCTTACGGATAATCCTCTGGAATGTTCGTTTTTCAATCCGGCCTGATAAAGCCCGACGACGCCGCGCTTTGCCTCACCGGTGCGGATCAGCAGGATGTTCGTCTTTCCGCTCTGGCTCTTGGGGTTCTTTAAGCCGTCCACTAACAGCTTATCCGTCGGAATGATCGGAATCCCTCGCCATGTAATGAATGTGCCCCCTGCAATATTTACCGTTACCGGCGGAACCCCTCTTTTTGTGCATTCCCTTTCAAATGCCGCGATTGCCCTCGGATGGGCAAGGAAAAAGGAAGGTTCCTTCCACACCTTTGTGATCAGTTCGTCCAGATCGTCCGGCGTCGGCGCGCCCGTTCTGGACCAAATGCGCTGGGAATCCGGCACATTCTTAAGCAAACCATAATCATCGTTGTTGATCAACTGGCTTTCCTGCCTCTCCCGAAGGCTCTCAATGGCAAGTCCCAGCTGCTCCTGCACCTGATCGTAGGGAGAGCTGTATACGTCCTCGATAGCAGTATTTACATTAATGATCGTGGAAATAGAATTCAGCCGGTATTCTCTCGGCTCTGTCTCATACTGCACAAACCCGTCCGGAATGATATCCGATTTCTTGGTCTGGCTGCACAATACGTCAAGAGGCGTCTTCCCCTCTACAACCTTATTGACGCGATAGATCCCTGTCTCCAACCCTTTAAATTCCAATAATTTTGTCAGCCACTTCGGAGAAATTGCCCCGTACTGTGGTTTTGTTTTCGTGACATTGGCAAGATTATACGCTGCCTGTGCCCCTAATGCATTGATTCCCTGTTCTTCTTTCGCCATAACTATTGACCTCTCTTTCTTTTTATATATAGACAGCGCCGGCTCTTTGATATCATTTGGCAGCCGCCTATTTTACTTTAATCCTTCTTCCAAAAGCATTTTAAAGCTTTGTCCCCGGCTCTTACAGCCATGCTCCCTCATGGGAGAATATGATCTGCCTTGCCGCTTCCATTCCCCCCTTTAGGTTGTACATCGGTCCCTGATACCCGGCTTCCCGCAGCGTATTGATCGCAAGGATACTGCGCTTTCCCTCCCGGCAGATGAACACCGTATCGATATCCGGATCCAGTTCCTTCTGTCTGCGCGCCAGCTGCCCGATCGGAATAACGATCGCATTCGGGAATCGGATGATCGCCCGCTCATGGGGTTCCCGCACATCCACGATGGTAAGAGGCTCGCCATTATCAATCCTTGCAGCCAGTTCCTCCGGTTCGATTCCCTCCACCGGTATCTCAAATTCCTCTTCCTTTAAACCGCAGAAATCTTCGTAGTCAAAATCCTCCACCTCAAGGATCGTCGGATGTTTTCCGCAGATGGGACAATCCGGGTTTTTTTTCAATTTAAGCAAATGAAATCCCGCATTCCATGTATCAATGGATAAAAGCTCCCCTATCAGCGGCTTTCCTGTACCGATGATCAGCTTTAAAACCTCCGTCGCCTGCATGGAGCCCACCACTCCGGGAAGACTGCTGACCACGCCGCCCTCGGCGCAGGTCGGCACCAGCCCGGTCGGCGGAGGGGCCGGAAATATACATCGGTAGCAGGGGCCTTCCTGCGCGTCAAAGACGCTGACCTGCCCCTCAAACTGATACATGGCTCCAAACACCTCCGGCCTGCCCGCCAGAACGCAGGCGTCATTCACCAGATAACGTGCTTTATAATTGTCGGTCGCATCCGCCACCACATCATACTCGCTGATGATATCGACGGCGTTTTCCACCGTAAGCTTTTCATGGTACATCTCCACCTGAGCCTGCGGATTGATCGCGCGGATCGAGTCCCTTGCGGACGCCACCTTCGGCCTTCCCACATCCCGGGTTCCGTGAATGACCTGGCTCTGCAGGTTCGTCTTATCCACCTCATCAAAATCCACCAGACCGATCTTCCCGACTCCTGCCGCCGCAAGATACTGTGCCAGCGGCGCTCCAAGCGCCCCAAGACCAACGATCAAAACCTTTGCCGCCTTTATCTTTTTCTGCCCCTTGATTCCGATATCCCGCAAAAGCAGATGTTTGCTGTACCGTGTAATCTCATCGTCCGTCAGTTTTATTTTTTCCTTTTTTTCTATCTCTCCCGATCCACCCGCGATCGCCGGGATAAAATACAGGCTGTCCCCGTCAAAAACCTCCGTATCAAAGCCATCCAGATCCCGTATGTTGGTATCCTCCAAAAATATGTTCACAAATGACCTCGGCGTTTTATCCTCGTCAAAAAGCGCCCGGTTTATCTCCGGGTATTCGTCCGCCAGCGACGAAACCACCTCCCGGACCGTAGCCCCGTCCAGCTTTAATTCATTTCTGTGCTCCGCAAAGGTGCGCAGCGTGGATGACAATATAACCGTTACTGACATCTTCGTTCCCCTTCTATATTTCCTATCTCAAATTCCCTTAGTCTCTCCATGCACTCCTCCGTCAGCTCCCGCTTTCCGAGGGAATATTCCCTGTGAAGGGACGCGTACTTCGGTTCTCCCAGCCGGTGATACCTTAACAGTTCATAGCGCACATTGGAAAAGGGTTCCAAAAAATCCCGGACAGCCCGGATTTCCTCCTTTGTATCATTGACCCCCGGAATGACCGGGGTTCTCACATGGATCGGCAGATTGGGATATTCCATGCGCAGCCTTTTGAAGTTTTCCAGAATCGGCTTATTGGAAACGCCCGTATATTCCCTATGTACCGCGTCATCCATGCACTTGATATCCATAAGCAGATAATCCAGATATCCCGCCGCTTTGCAAAACACATCCCACGGGGCGTAGCCGGAAGTTTCCATTGCCAGATGAATCCGCCTTCGCTTTGCTTCCTTTAGCAGAGCGGTCACAAATTCCGGCTGGCTTAAGGGTTCCCCGCCGCTTAAGGTCATTCCGCCCTCGGAATGATCGTAAAAGAGCGCGTCCTTTGCCACCTCATCCAAAACCTCATCCACACTTTTCTTCTCGCCGACCATCTGAAGGGCTTTGGAGGGGCAGACTGCTGCAATCAGCCCTTCCTCCGGTACGGCGTCCATATCCCAGCAGAGTCCCCGTTCCCCCTCAAAACGGAAATGTCCCGTTTTCAGTTCCCGAACACAGCATTCGCAGCCGATACACTCTGACTTTCTCCACATTAACTCCGGTTCCCTTCTCTGGGATTCCGGGTTGGAACACCAACGGCACCTGAGCGGACATCCCTTTAGAAAAACAACGGTTCGGATCCCCGGTCCGTCATGCAGCGAATAGTGCTGTATGTTAAATACGGTTCCCAACAGTTCCATCGCCGTCCAATTCTCCTGTATTTCCGCCGTTATCCGCACCTTCTTGTTTCAGCGCGGCAATCCCCGTTCTCTGATAGAGCACCTGATCCCCCCGGATCACGGCAAGCACCTGTATCTGCGAAATCTCAGAGACCGCGGTTTCCAGAGGATTTTTATCTAATACGACAAATTCCGCCTTTTTCCCCGGCGCAATGCTTCCCTTTTGTTTTTCCTCATGATACTGCTCCGCTCCCCTGATCGTGACCGCCTCCAGCGCTTCATAGACGGAAACCCGCTGGTTTCTGCCAAGCTGCCGGCCTCCCTCCGTTTTCCGTTCAACCGCTATCTGAACGGTGTTCAGCATATCCGGAGGCAGCACAGGAGTGTCCTGATGAAAGGTGTATGGAATCGAAAGCTCCTTTGCCCATCCTGCGGGGGAGATATTTGCGGCCCGCTCCTGTCCCAGATTCTGATAATGCACATCCCCCCAGCGGTATACATGGTCTACGAAGAATGTCGGCCGGATTCCCAGTTCCTTCATCTGCTGTAATTGCTCTTTCCTCACCGTCTGGCTGTGTACCATGACAGGGCGAAGCCTGTTCTTATTCGGATTGCCGGATTCCTGCAAAGCCTTTTTATATGCATCAATAAACTGCTGGGAGGCCGCGTCCCCGTTACAATGCACAAGGAGCTGCATATCATCGTCTATGGCCAGCTTTGCCAGCTCTGCCACATTCTCCGTTTTCATCCATGCAACGCCGTTGCTTCCGTCCGTATAGGGTTCGGACAGCCACGCGGTTTTGCCCTGCGGCGAGCCGTCCAGAACCAGCTTATAGCCCGCCAGCCGCAGATGATTCTGATACTCATTTACCAGCCCGGGATTGTCCTCCTTTGCCTTATGGGCTTTCGGCCCCGCCATGAGATAAAGGGCGATATCTGCCGTTAAGATTCCCTCTTCTGATAAATCCTTTAACACATCCAGCACTTCCGGACCTGCAGCCCCCTCCTGCACCGTCAGTATCCCGTGGGAAAGATAGATCTGCTGCGCCTTTGCAACCAACTCTTTCCAATCCACCGGACGCTGCATAAGCTGCCTGTATACCGCAGTCATGCCCGCCTCCGCAAGCAGACCGCTTAACCTTCCCTCTTTATCCCTTGCCGCAAGCTGGGGCGAAAGCTCAGTATTCTCATCAAGCCCCGCCTGTGAAAGGGCCAGGGAATTCGCGACTCCCATATGACAGGAGACATGGGTAATAAAGATCGGGTGTTCTCGGCTTACCGAATCGAGCAGCTTCCGATCCGGATGTTCTCCCTCCGCAAGCTTTGTATGGTCGTACCCATAGCCCTCGATATATTCCCCCCGGGGGATTTCATGCTGTTCCTGGAATTTCCTGAGGATATCCGCAATGTCCGCAAAGCTTTTTGCTCCGGACAGATCCGCCTTGTTTAAATTCTGCGCCAATGCCGTAATGTGGCTGTGGCTGTCAATAAAGGCAGGCAGCAGGGTTCTTCCCATAAGATCCACAAGCTTTGCCTCTTTTCCCGCTTCCAGCACAATGTCATCCCAGGCTCCGACCTTCTTTATCCGGCCATCCTCCACTAAAACCGCTCCCGGGCTGTCATGCTCCGATTCCATTGTTATGATAGTTCCGCCAAAAAATACTGTTTTCATGCCGCTTTTACAACCTCATCTTTATTTTATTCCTATCTTCCTTTCCTATTCTAATCATTAAATCCCACTTTTCCTATTTGGTCAATATGATATATAGCGAAAAAATTTTAATATTTTTCCTAAACGCTTTAGTGTTTTAGCACAACAAGGTCTTTCCTATGAAAAAATAAAAAAAGGCAACATACCGCGCGCCTGTCGGTACATTGCCTTTGCTCTATTCCTCTTCCTCTCCTTGTTCTTCTCCTTGTTCTTCTCCTTGTTCTTGTTCTTCCTCTTCTTCTATTGGTCTCCATGCCTTGCCGAATTTTACATCCTTGAACAGGGCTGCAAGACCCGTAATCTGTTTTAACCGCAGGATCTCGTCCTTGTCCATTCCAAGGTGTTTGGATATCCATGCGTCGGAACGCCCCATCTCATGCAGCTCCTTTACGATATTGCTCATCAGATCCACATTGTGGCTTCCCCTTGCCCGGTTGTGGCGAATCGTACTCGCCATCCGCTGGTCGATCGGTTTGTCGATCACAGAGACCGGCAGCATTCCTTTCTCCCTCTCGTAAATATCTGGATACTCCATCATGATACGGTAGCGGTGAAATCCGTCCACAATGATGTAGCGGTCCTCCGTCTGATTGTAGTAGCAGACGATCGGCATCGTATATCCGTCGTTTTTGATGCTTTCATAGAGAAGCTTCATTTCCGGCGGCGCTACTGTATTCGGATTGTAGTCGTTCGGCTCGATCTTCTCAACCGCAACCGAGATCACATGATATGCGGGACTTTTAAACTCCATAATCCATCTCCTCAATGCTTTGGTACTTGCTGCGGATGAAATCCACCCGCTTCTGCTGTTCTCTGCTAAGGCCAAATCCCATGAACCGACAGATATGGTCATTTTTTAAGATGCAGTAGCACATGCGCTTCCAGCTTGGAATATCCTTTGTGGATCTGATATCGTCCGTATCATCCGGTATCCGTTCAAGAAAAACGATCCTTGATTTCTTATTCAGCGTATAATTAGATACCCCGTTCCTTCGGATCTTATATCCGTGTTCCTCCAGCTCCTGTATGGTTTCCTCGTCCAATCCTCCTCCGGTGTGATGCCAGAACAGAATGGAGGTGTTGAATTTCTTTGCATAATTGTTGCGCAGCCGCACCGGCAGCGTGTCGAGAAGGAACAGCGTGTAGGATCTCCATGTATGTCCCTCCGGCAGCGTAACGTTCCGGTAGCCCATCGCCTTTGTCCTGCCGTAGATGCTCGCAAAGTTCGCACCCTGTACTCTGCCGACCAGCTTCACCCATATTTCGGGATCAATGACCCGGTACAGGTTCAGGGAATCCTTAGAGTAGTCATTAAAGGGGGAGGCTACGCGCATCTGCGAAACCTTCAGCCCCGCCATATAATATAGATCATACAGATGGTTATAATCATAGCCAAACAGGTAATTGGCATGCCAGATATCCTCGGAGGACCAATCGTACATAGGAGACGCACACCATACGTCCTTAAACTGCTTTCCGATCCAGCACTCTCCGCGGTATCCGTACTTTTTATTTAAAAATCCGCTGTAACGCTGCAAGGACTCATCCGCCCGCATGCCCAAAAGGCATACTGTCTTTTTATCGCCGTGGGACAGCCTGTACCAGCGCCCGAACTGCTTTGCAAGATCCTCCTGATGCATCCGGTAGCGGTATGTGGTCATCGGATTATGCTCCAGGTTAATGACATATTCCTTCTCCGGCATCGGGCGCACCCAGCATTCCTTTTTCGTATCGTCCCAGGGATACCAGAACATCTCGTAGCTGCTCAACGCCGTCCGCGTCGCCATCGGCAGACACACCCAATAGGGCTCCACCTCGTCCTTGATCCGCTCAAAGGTTCTCTCCACATACTCGGACGTCACCGTATACTGCGCCTCAAAGTCCTGATGGAAAACTCCGATGCTTCTTTCCGGATAATATTTTTTCCGGAAATCCAATACCATGTTTAAGAGCAGACCGCTGTCCTTTCCCCCGGAAAAAGAAATATAGATATTATCAAACTCCTCAAAAATCAGCCTCATGCGATCCTGAAACGCTTCATATACGTCTTGTGTTAAAAACTCCCTCATCATATCATTCACCTGCACAAATGTCCTGTCCTTTTCCCAAATATACAGGGCCAAATAAAAAATTACCATTTTTTGGAAATTTCTATTTGTTAATTTAACACAAACTTCGTCAAAATTCAACAATCTTCCCTTGTATATCCGCCGCAGGTTTATTAAAATGAGGTATACGAATATCAGACGACGACCTGTTCAGAAAAACGGGCGATCTTGCTTTTATAGTGTTCACAAAGCTTTCACATATCCCGCTAAGCCTTTCGGATTGCTTTCAATATGGAACCCATTTTCGGGGATGTGCCGTAGAGTAAAACGCCGACACGGTAAATTTTAGCGGAAAGAACACCGATTCCCACAACCGAACCTGCCAATATGGCGATCGAGACAGCCACCTCATACCACGGCACCGTACTCATGGCAATCCGCGTGAACATCGCCATCGGGGATGTAAAGGGGATGTAGGAGCATACCTTCATCAGCGCCGTATCCACCGTATTGCTTGCGAGAGAAAACAGAACCACAAAGAAAGCCACAACAAAGAGCATGGTGATCGGCATTACCGCAGTATTGATATCCTCAAGCTTTGAGACGGTGGAACCGATCGCCCCGTACAAAAAGGCGTAGATCAGAAACCCCAGCACAAAGAATACCAGCATGAACAACAGAAGCTGCAGAGGCATTCCGAATATAGAGGAAACGATATTGTTCTCACCCCAATAGTCCCGGTTGAGATTGTAGCACAGAAAAGCGGAGCCGAATACTGCAACAAGCTGGATAAATCCCGCAAGACAGGAGGCGAGCACTTTGCCGAACATCATGCTGACAGGCTTTGCGCTTGTGATCAGCACCTCCATCGCTCTTGAGCTTTTCTCCGACGCCACATTGCTCGCCACCATCTGCCCATATAAAATGATGACCATGTAGAGTGCAAAGATCATGATATAAGTATAGAAATAGTTTTCCATCTGATCCTTGCCGAGGGTTTCCGTTTCATGCTCAATCTGCGCCCCAAGGATCGCCTCGGCATCCTCTGCCGAAATGCCGCCCGCCACCATAGAGCTCATTCGGTAAACGCTTTGCAGCAGTTCATCCGCAATCACGGTATTGCTGTCATACATGGAAAGGTTGTTGACATAGTAGGTATAGGACGTCAGCCCCTTAAGGACAAATGCACATTCCGCTTCGCCGGAAACAATCTGCTCTTTTACCTCTGAAAGTTCAGCGTCCGAAAGCTTCACCTCATATCCGGTAAAGGCCTCCGCAAATAACTCCGCCACAGCGCCGTTATCCTCCGCCTTATCCCCGACGATCAGCATGACCGGCAGATCCCCCGTGCTTTCCGTTTCCTCTCCGCTGTCCAAAGCCGTCAATATCTTCGGAAAAAACATGGCAACCGCAATCGCTGCAACAAGAAAAATGGTTACTCCGACAAATACCTTGTTTGTAAGGTAATTCCCGAATTCAAATTTAAGTATCTTTCCAAACTGTTTCATTTTATCCACCTCTTAATTCTGTCCGCCGGCATACTCAACAAAAATGTCATTGAGCGTCGGTTCAAAGACCCTGATTTCATCTATGTCATAATTTTCCGAAAGCTTCATCATCACGCTCTGCTTTTCCTCCGGGGAAGAAAGCGTAATATAAAACTCCTCATCTCCCGCCGGAGTGCAGCATGCCCCCAGATCTTCCATGATCCTTGCGTACTGCCGGGATCTTACCACCAGACGGTTTCGCGGATAATTCCGCTTGATATCATGCAATTCCCCGGTCAGCACCACCCTGCCTCCGTTGATGATCGCAATGCTGTCGCAGAACTCCTCTATATAATTCATCTGATGGCTGGAAAACAATACGATCTTTCCCCTTGCAATTTCTTCCTTGACCACCTCTTTCAGCAGCATCGCATTGACCGGATCGAGACCGGAAAAGGGTTCGTCAAGGATCACGATCTCGGGATCATGCGCCAGAGCGGTGATCAACTGGATCTTCTGCTGATTTCCCTTTGAGAGTGTATCAAGGCGCTTGTTCCGGTGTTCCGTCATGCCCAGCCTCTTAAGCCAATGATCGATCGAAGCAATTGCCTCTGCATGCTTCATCCCCTTTAATTCCGCAAAATAGACAAGCTGGTCTATGATCTTCTTTTTCGGATACAGACCGCGCTCCTCCGGAAGATATCCAAGCTGTATCTTCCTGTAATCGATCGGCGCCCCGTCAAACAGAACCTCTCCGCCGTTTGCCGGAAAAACGCCCATCAAAATACGGATGGTAGTGGTTTTGCCCGCGCCGTTCCTTCCAAGCAGACCGAATGCCTTTCCGCCTTCCGCCGTTAGGGATACTCCCTTTAGCACCTGCTTTTCTCCAAAGCTTTTTTCTATGTTCTTCAGTTCAAGTTTCATCACTTCATGTTTCCTTTCTGAATTGTATGTTCGCAAACTGTTTATGTGTTATATATACACCATAATCACTTTGTTGTCAACATATAATTTAAAAAAGGGCAAAATCAGTAAAAACCCTCGTTTCTCCTGACTTTGCCCTTATGACCTGCAAATATTTTTCGTTTTACCTGATAAAGCTTACAGGAATTTCTCATCCACGATCGACAATACCTCATCCAGAATCGCAAATGCATCCCGAAGCTCCTGCTCCGTTATGATGAGCGGCGGAGTCACATTGATATTGTTCTCCCTGCCGAATGCGGAAAATCCTCTTTCCTTGAGGAGACCGTGTATCCGGTTCATAATCTTCTGCTCATCATAGCCATACGGCACCAGCGGCTCTTTCGTTTCCCTGTTTTTTACCAGCTCCACCGCGCCAAACAGACCGATATGACGGACGTCTCCGACGCAGGCATGCTTTTCTTTCAGCTCATCCAGCAGTTCGGCAAACAGTACGCCCACCTCATCCACATGTTCTAAGATATGGTGCTCTTTATAATAATTTACACACGCCACGCCCGCCGCGCACGCCAGAGAATGGCCGCTATACGTCAGACCGTACAGAAATGTCTTATCTTCAAAATAATCAGCAATCTCTTTACTGATAATGATTCCGCCGAGCTGTACGTAACCGCATGTTACGCCCTTTGCAAAGGTGATGATATCCGGTTTGATCCCCCAATGCTCAAAGCTGAATATTTTTCCGGTTCTTCCGAATCCCGCCATGACCTCGTCGCATACAAGAAGGATACGGTATTTATCGCACAAAGCGCGCAGTCCCTGAAGGTATCCGTCCGGGGGAATGATGACGCCGTTTGCCCCCGTAATGGACTCCACAACGATTGCCGCGATCTGATCCGCCCCCTCATATTGGATCTGCTCCTCCAATTGGGACAGGTAATACCGGGAAGCCTCCGCATCATCCTTAAAATCCTGTTTTGCGCGGTACACATACGGATCAAAAAACTTCAGATAGCCGTTTGCCGCCGGCCGTTCCAGCGCAAACCGCCTCGGATCGCCGGACAGGTTGCCGGAGCCAAGGGTCGAGCCGTGATAGCTGCGGTATCTGGACAGCACCTTGCTCCTCCCGGTAAAGGTTCTCGCCGCATAGATTGCCGCCTCGTTTGCATCCGACCCGCCGCAGCTGAAAAACACCTTTGCCATATTATCCGGCGCCAGATCGATCAGCATTTTTGCCAGCTCGGACCGGGGGCCGGACGCATGTGCCGGCGCAATGTACGGAAGTATCTCCACCTGTTTTTTTACCGCCTCTATAATATCCCGGTTTCCGTAGCCCAGATTGACATTTGCAAGCTGACTGGACATATCGTAGTATTTTTTCCCGTTGTAATCCCAAAAATAGATTCCGTCCGCTTTCTCTACCGGAATCGGATTCACATTCCCGGTCAGCCACGGATGCTGATTGTATGCCTTATCATACTCCAAAACCTGTTCTCTTGTTAACTCTGACATTTTCTTTTCCCTCCTGAACACCGTTCATTTATATTTTCAACCGACATCCGCCAGTATCTACCCGATATTTGCCAAGCCGGTATACAAATCCCATAGGATTTCATCGGTAACCGTTACCGGATTGTTATCCATATTCGGATGGCGGCTTTTAGCTGCCAGCTCCTGTATCTGCTCCTTCGACAGATGGAAATCTTTCAGCCCGAGCCGCAGATTTAATCTTCGTTTTAAGTCAAGAACCGCATCTGCAAAGGCGTCCACACTCTCATAACCGAGTTCTTTCGCCATCTCCCTTGTGTGGCTGTCCTCCCTGTTTACCCTCATAAAGTAGTCAAGCGTCAGCCCGCAGGCCTCCCCGTGGGGAATATGATAGATACTGGTCAGCGGAAATGAGCAGGCATGGGAGGAGGTCGTCTTCGGCAATGTAAACGCCAGCCCCGCAATCACCGACGCCTCCGCCATTTTTTCCCGCACCGGTAAGTCCTGCGGCTTTTCGTATGCAGCCGGAAGATATGCGAATACATTCCTGATGGCATGAATTGCCAGCGCGTCGCAGACCGGCTGGTGATCCCGGCTCCAATATCCTTCTACGGCATGGCAAAGCACATCAATTCCCGTGGACGCCGTCACATAGGGCGGCAGCGAACAGGTAAGCTCCGGATCGATGAGCGCAGCTTTTGGATAAAAGCTTTCCGATACGATCGGCGCCTTCCTCCCCGTGCTTCTGTCCGTCAGAACCGATACACAGGTCACTTCGCTTCCTGTCCCCGCTGTTGTCGGCACCGCAATGACCGGAAGATGTTCCTTTGGTGCCTGCTTTCCCCGGTGGAATTCCTCAATTTCCGGCTGGGCGATCGAAGCGGCTTTTGCAAGATCCAGAGAACTTCCGCCCCCCAGCGCCACAATAGCGTCAATCCCATTCCTTCGGATCAGCTCGCTGCATATGTTCACCTCGCTAACATCGGGATTCGGGGAGATGTCCGAAAACACTTCTGCCCCTCCGATCTGCTTTGCCAGCTTTTCCGCCAGACCGTTTTTTACAAAGAAAGGATCCGCTATTAAAAGCGGACGCTCTGCCTCTTGCAGCAGCTCCCCCAATTCCTTTAACCTGCCGTTTCCGAATATGATCCGGACCGGCTGCGTATAATTCCAATCCATAATACACCTCAAATCTGATAGTCGTTCGTGCCAAAGCGGCTCTTATATTCCGAGGGCGTCGCGCCGAATTTTTGCTTAAATATCTTTGAAAAATAAGCGGTATCCTTATAGTGCAGCCGGCCAGCGATCTCCGCCACCCTAAGGGGCGTTTGTTCCAACAGATACGCGCCCCGCCTTAATTTTACATTTACCAGATAGTCCACCAGATAGATCTCCGTATATGCGCTAAAGACCGTGCTTAAGAACGAACCGTTCATATGCATCTCGGCGGCAATGCTCTTCTGCTTTAAATCGCTCTCGGGATTATTGACCGCATAGGAAATCACCTCTTCGATCTGTTCATTCCCCACACTCGGGAAAAGCTCGCAGAAAATATCAAATAATCTGCTCAAATGTCTGCCGTAAAACTGCTTATAGGATTCCGGGTCTCCCTCCCTGATCCCGTCCAGAACAAAAAACTCCCGCTGGGGAAGATACAGATCCAGCCACTCGTATTCTTCATAGATCCCGTCGATAACGGTCTTGTATATCTGCATGACACGTTTATCCGCCGCTACAAAGTCAGCGGTCTCCCGGTATATCTTTTGCAGCATCTCCTCTATGTAAACATGGATTTCCCCATTTCTTCCGTGAAAATGCGCAATGAGTTCTTCCACATAATAGACCTCCTCCGCCGCATGGGTATAGGATTCGTTTTTAATACGATTAAAAATCTGAACAAACAGCTTTTCATCAAATGGCGGAACAAGATAATCAAAGGCTCCTAAAATGATCCCCTGTCTGGCGTAATCAAAATCCGACAGAGCGCTGCACAGCACTACATGCTCGCAGAGCCGCTCCCTTTTTCCCCGGCGCAGCAGCTGTAAGCCATCCATGCCGGTAATCCTGATTTCCGTTATGACCAGATCATAGGGCGTATGCTTCATCTTTTGATATGCAGACCATCCGTCCCGGGCAGTATCCGCTATTTCGAAACCCGAAACAGCTCCCCACACGGGGAACCTTTCAATTTTCCTCTGTAATTCCATGCTGTCAAAGACGAGCAGTACCTGAAACATAATTAAGCCGTCCTTTCCATTCGATCCGATGTCTTCGTTTTGTCCGCTTCATTCCCGGTTTTCCCTTAACTGCCGCGGTCAGATTGCGATATGCTCTGTTCTGGAAATAATGTCGTCCTGCAAATCCTTCGATAATTCGCAGAAATAAGCGCTGTACCCAGCCACCCGGACTAAAAGATTACTGTACTGCTGCGGGTTTTTCTGCGCCTCCACCAGCGTTTCCCGGTTGATGATATTAAACTGCACATGCCACAGCTTCAGACTGCACCAGGTCCGGATAAATGCAACCAGTTTTTCCGTCCCCTCTTCTCCCTTAATGCAGGAAGGACTCAACTTAATATTTAAAAGCCTTGCCGCCCGGTTCCGGTAATCATAATTTTTTGTATGGAAATTGGATAACAGGATTGCCGTCGGCCCGTTCTTATCCGCACCCTGGGATGCGGAAGATCCGTCTGACAGCGGGGTGTATGCCAGCCTTCCGTTTGCGGAGGCGGATACCACCTTTCCAAATGGCACATTGGAGGTAAACGGCACATAGCGCAGATCCAGATGCACGTGAAGCTCCTTTGAATACTGCTTGGTAAATGCCAGAAGCTCCCTGTCAAGACGCTTGCCGATCTCATCCGCATAGCTGTCGTCGTTGCCGTATGCCGGCGCATGCTTTAGGATCTGGCGCTCGATCTCATAGCCTTCAAAATTGTGAAGCATAGCCTCCTTTACCCTTGCGAGGGTCAGCCGCTTTTCCTCAAAAACCACCTTTTTGATCGCAGCAAGGGAATCAATGACCGTTCCGTACCCGATAAATTCAAAATATCCCAGATCGATCCCGCCCTCGATATGCGGCGTATGGATATCCTTGCATTGCTCCATGCACAGCGCATGCAGGGAGGAACCAAGAGGCGACGCAAAATGCTCCGCCCTCAGCCGGATGATCTCGTGCTGCTGGATAAATGCATGCTTCATAAAATTCTTCTGCTGCTTTAGATATGCTTCGAAAAATTCTTCAAAGGAGTGAAAATCTTCAACTTCCCCGGTTTTCAGCCCGACAAGCTCATCCCCGTATTTTAGCATTTTTCCGTTGTAGAAGGTCATCTCCACCGCCGCCGCAAAATTGATATAGGCACAGGGCGAGGTATAGGTATCCCGGTTAGGCATGCGCACCTCCGCACAGCCGGATACGGAATAATCATACGCCTCCTCAAAGGCTGCGCCCTTTGCCAGAAGCAGCGGGATAACCTCCTCATCATTGATCAGCTTCGGAAATCCGGATCCGTCCTTTATGGTTTCCGCCACCTCATACAAATACCTCTTCGGCGAGCACGCATGAATGCGCGCTGCAAGATCCGGATAATTCAGCGGAAATTCCCTCTTGGAGCGCAAAAACAGGTAGGTCAGCTCATTTGTCGCATCATTTCCGTCCGGCGTCTGCCCGCCGACCGTGACCGCCTCCCAATGGGCATAGCCCTCGTTAAATGCGCCTCCGGCCTTTGATAGATAAAGATCGATATACTGCGCCATGGACACCCACACGCATTCCAGCAGTTCTTCCGCCCGCTCATCGTCCAGAATTCCGGCCTCTTTGTCCTTTTTATAATACGGGTAAAGATACTGGTCCATTCGTCCATTGGAGATGATCGTTCCGGTCTTCTGCTCAATCCTTGAAAAAAGCTGGATGAACCATTGGCTCTGCACCGCCTCGTGGAAGGTTTCCGCGGGCTTTGCCGGAACCTTTTGGCAGATGCGGGCGATCTCCAAAAGCTCCGCCCGGCGGACGGGGTCCGTCTCCGTCTTTGCCTTTTCCTCCGCAAGCTGCGCATGGCGCTTTGCCCACAGGATGATCGCGTCCGCCGTAAGGATCACCGCTTCCAAAAACGGTTTCTTTTCCGTATTATCTACCGGGCTGAATTCGTCCAGCTTTGCCAGATGCGCCTCGGCCTCGGCCCGGATTCCTTCAAATCCGATCTTCAGCGGTTTCTCATAATCATGTACCCATTGAATGGAAGACCTGAAGGACGCAGTCTCATTTACGATAAACCGGGAGCTGTTCTCCGCATCCTCATTATGCGTCACCTTCTTTGTTTCCGGCGGAAGTGCCTTCGCCAGCGCCTCATGGAAGGTTTTCCCCTTCCAATACGGAGCAATCTCCTTTACGATATATTCCGCATCCTCATCCGTAATGTCAAAGGGAGAGCTTTCTCTCGACGGAAGGCTCTTGATCGCTTCATCCAGGAAATCACCGTCCAACTCCGGAAACAAAATGCCGTAGCGGCCCTCACGGCCTGCCCTTCCTACGATCAGCTGCCGGTCATCAATATAGACCGTTGCATTTTCCGCATAGTGGTACAGGGCTTTTGCCCAGCGCAGTACCAGCGGTTCCCCTTCGGTCTCCTTGAAGGCCTCCGTAAAATAACGCCCCCGCTCAATATCTATTTTAGGCCTCGTCCCCTGAAAGCTCTCCAATATCCGGATCGTTCTTTTATCACTTTTCCTTTTTGCGCCCCGGATTCTTTTTTCCTGAGGCGACAATTCTATAACAGCCATTTTTATACCTCCGCGCCTTAAGTCTCTACTATCCATATATATTTAGTAGGATATAATACAATGATATAGGAAATTTTTTCATTGTCAATCAATAGATGCAGGAAAAAAATTGTATTTTTTTCCTGCACGCCTATTCAAAGGCATTCAAAATTTATCCAAAAAGAGAGACTGCCGCGACTTTTCAGTCACAGACAGCCTCTTGGGCAGACCCTGGAACACTTACTGTGTCTATAATTTGTGATAGCCACCTTTAATCTCAAAGGCTGCTAAACAAATTGCAGCGTACATGTTCCTTTTTCTATATTTTTAGTTAAATCTCACATATGCCATGTCATAATTCACGGATAATCTCCGGCATTTCAAAAACATCTCTATCCAGATTAACCGCCACCGCCATATCTATGCCCGATGGCTTTCTGTCATTAACAACAATCCGCTCTCCCATTGGCATATTAAAAATGATTTCATCATACCTGATACCATGCCTTGCAAGAAAGGATACCGTCATATCCCTGTACTCATCCGTTCTTGAGGTGAGAATCAAAATGTAATCCGCCTCCGGTATTTTGTTCAGGTAATCTAAAGCCCCCGGAAGGACAGTATCTACCCCATCCAGCTTGTACCCATTATGTTTCAGCAGCGTTCCGTCAAGGTCAAATATCCAAGTTTTCGGCAAGGTTGACAGATTTAGTTCATCTCCCATTTGAAATCATCCTTTACAACTATATTTTCAAATCCTTCTATCGCATACATATCAATAGACTTCCACTTTGTGTCGCAATATTGATAATCCGGATATAAGGCAATCTTTTTGCAATTTGCCGTGCGTATAACATCACATAAACCACTTCTGATACCGATGAAAGTACCGGCATATTCAACCGTGGACTTCATTTCCGCAAGCCTCGGGCTGATTGCCTCCGTGCCTGCAAGCGGTTTTTCATCTCCGATTACATTCGTAAAAACCCTATACCCCTTTTGTTTATAGACATCTGTAAAACGGTGTCAATGTTCGCTGTGGATTTTTAATTATTTTTTCTTTTGTC
>CAYROM010000012.1:0-49363 GCA_964425905.1 uncultured Lachnobacterium sp.
CCAGCGTATCCATATTCGGCGCGCCGTGAAACAGACTCTTAAAGCCGCTGATAAAGAATTTCTGGTTGATGACCATGATAATGATGGTGAGCAGCATTTGCAGAAGGCCCATCATCACATGATTTCCCTCCATAAAGGCAGGGAGCGGCCAGTCCCACATCATATGTCCCATGGAAAAATACAAAAGTACCAGCAAAAAAATCAGAGATGTCAATAATCTTCTTTTTAAGATCGGAGTTTCATGATCCTTCAATGCCTCCTCTGCTTCCGCATACATGCCGGCGCTTCCCGTCCCGCCTGTTTTTCCTGCCTGCTCTGCATTTGCACTTGACAAATTTCCGCTATGAGCGCCCTCTTTTCTTCCTATACCTCCTCCCTTTCGTGCCGCGCCGTATCCGGCGGCCTCCACAGCCGCAATGATCGCGCTGTCTGAGGCGTTTCCTTCCACCCCCATAGAGTTCGTCAGGAGACTGACAGAACAGGAGGTTACCCCCTCAACCTTGCTTACGGCTTTTTCCACACGGCCGCTGCACGCTGCGCAGCTCATTCCCGTTACTGTATATTGCCTCATAAAAAGCTATACCTCTTCTTTCTCAATATCTGTTACCTTAAAATCCAACCGTTCCACCGCAAAGGAAAGCTCCTCATCGCTGACTTCCCTGACAGCCGTCACAACGGCAAGATTATTCTTTAAATCTACTGCTGCGGATACACCCTCCAGCTTTTGCAGGGATCTTGTCACGCTGTTTTTGCAATTATCGCAATGCATGCCCTCAATGCGGATCGTCTTTTTCATCACGACCGGACCGTCCAGCACAGCGCTCTTCTCTGCCGTATCCGCATCCGCACCGCCTCCACAGCAGCCGCTCTGGCCTTTCATATGTTTCAACGATTCGCGTACCGCCAAAATAACGATCACCACGATGACCAAGATTATGATTATTGTTCCCGGATTCATGTTTTTCAATCTCCTTTCGTCCTCTTATCCCACATATTTCAAATTTCTATCCTTTTTGCGCCCGCGTTATCTCATCAGTTTCTGCAGGGTATCCACCAATTCATCGATCGTCTCATCCTTCCCCGCCCGTATGTCATCCGCCACACAGGTGCGGATATGATCCGCCAGAAGAACCTTGTTAAAACTGTTGAGTGCCGCGTTCGCCGCCGCCACCTGCACCATAATGTCCGGGCAGTAACAGCCTTTCTCAACCATCCCCTTAATTCCACGGATTTGACCCTCGATCCGGCTTAAACGGTTGATCAGATCCCTGTATTCCTTCTGTGTGCGCTCTTTTTTTCTCTGACAGCAGCATGCCTCTTTCCCCTCAAATTCCACGCCGTCACCCTTAAGGATTTCCCCTTGTTCCATCCGATTCCTCCTTTTTTAATACCCCCATGGGGGTATTTTTCTACATTATATACCCCATGAGGGTATATTGCAAGCAATTTTAACACTTTAATCAAAGGCTTTCCAATGAGGAATTCGAGTGTCAGATTAAAAAAAGAGAGCGAAAATCCACCCTCTTACAATCTGAGATTCCGTAAACGGAACTCTAATGGGACACGTATCCACGGCGCACTTTTTCTGCTATGCCGTCCATCCGGCCCCAATACACTTTTGCCGCATTATTTTTTTATACTCTGCAGCATATCAATCATTTTTTCATATTTTTTATCAAACCAGAACTCATAGACCTCACTTAACAGTTCCCGCCTGTACTCCTCCAGGGATACCAATGCATGGATGTATGAAGTTCTGCCGCGTCTCCATGTTGATATATATCCCTTCTCATTCATTCTGCCCAGAAATGTTACAACTGTTGTTCTGGCATATTCTATTCCATATTTCGACTTAATGGATGCAGTCAATTCGTGCACGCTGATATCTTCCCCATGATCCCATATTAACTTCATCAATTTTTCTTCTGTTCTGCTTAACCTCTTTGATGTCATTTATTTCCCTCCAAGTTAATTATTTCCATTACATATTATGACCCCGAGGAATCACATCTATGCGGGCGTTTGAACCGCCAATATGCTATCAACATTACAATTTCCGATAAAAACATTTCCAAAATTTTTCACTTTACCAGCGAAACATACATTTGTATAATATGCTCATTATCCCATGAAGGAGGATCACCCTATGTCCGCTGCCTATATTTCATCCCACAGTTATAACCTGAATGCTGCCGATCTGGTCTCCGTCATTGCCTCTTTTGATACCGACGGGCATATCCGCCCTTTATATGTCCGCATCAGCGGCGAACCGCTTAAAGTCCATACAAGCTGGCTCAAGCCATCCTTCGGTAAAATAATGGAGTTCCATTGCAAGGTTCTTGATCACGACCGCCTAAAGCCTCTGGTTCTTGATTACCACAGCAGGGAGGGTGTATGGACTACTCCAAAGGATAGCGCCTTTTTTTAATCTTTATCCCCCATTCCATGCGCTTGGCATGATTTTCCTGCATACTTCTCCTTTTTTCTGCATATGATACATTTCATGAATATATTAAGACGCTACACTATCATTGGAATCATTTTCGTTTTAATAATCGGCACCATTTCACACTTTGTTTACGGATGGTCAGGAAATAACCATATTTTGGGACTTTTTTCCCCAATCAACGAGTCTACATGGGAGCATATGAAATTATGCTTTTTCCCCATGCTGCTCTACGCTCCTTTTATGGGACATAAAGTCAAACGGCAGCATCCCTGTATTATTTCATCCTTACTTTTCGGCATTGTCCTCGGAACCTTTCTGATACCGGTCATTTTTTATACCTACTCCGGAATCCTGGGGCAAAACCTTCTTCCCCTCGATATTGCTACTTTTATCGCAAGTGTGCTCTTCGCCTTTATGTCAATTTATAGATCCGCTTTATCCTGCAGATTCGCATCCTGCACATTCCTGTTAAAGCTATCAATAACAGCTATTGCCCTATGCTTCATTATATTCACTTATCATCCGCTCAATATCGGAATTTTCGCTGACCCGACAAAATAGGCTCTGTTTTACCGGTACTTCCTGTACAGCCGTTCAAACGCGCCAAAAGACCGGCTGATCATATCCTTATCCACACAATAGGATATCCTTACATATCCCGGACATCCAAATCCGGTTGCCGGCACGATCAGAAGATCCTCCTCCTTTGCCCTTTCACAGAATGCATCCGCATCTTCCTCAAGCGCCCGGACAAACATATAAAACGCCCCCCGAGGCTTGAAACACTCATATCCCAGTTTCGTCAGACCGTCATACAACAGATCCCTGTTTTCCTTATAGGCGCTGATGTCTCCTGTCTGCCCCATGCATTTTACAAGCATTTTCTGGAAAAGGCTCGGTGCGCATACATACCCTAATGCTCTTCCCGCCCCGGCAACAGCGGCGTACAAAGTTCTGCTCTCAAATGCCTCGTCCGGCACCAGCACATATCCGATGCGTTCCCCCGGCAGAGAGAGGGACTTACTGTAAGAATAACATACCAGCGTATTCTTGTAATACTTCGTCACATACGGAACCTCCGCACCATCGTAAACGATCTCGCGGTACGGTTCGTCCGCAATAATATAGATCTGCGTGCCAAGTTCTTTCGACTTTTCTGTCAAAAGCTGTGCCAGTCGGACAATAGTATCCTCGGAGTACACCGCCCCGGAGGGATTATTTGGAGAATTAATGATAACTCCCTTGGTATGCTCCGTTATCAATCCCCTAAGCGCCGCAAAATTGATCTGAAAATTCTCCGTATCCGGCGGCACTACTGTAAATTTTGCCCCGGCAGCGCCGACAAAAACCTCATACTCCGGGAAAAATGGTGCAATCGCAATAAATTCATCCTCGCAGTCTGCCGTCAGCGCCTTAAAACAGATGGACAAAGACGCCGCCGCTCCCATCGTAATATAAAAATTGTCCGCGCAAAAGTTCGTGCCATGCGTCGAATTCAGATAATCCGCAATCGCCTGTCTTGTCTGCAAATCCCCCTGGGCGGAAGTGTACCCGTGCAAAGAAACGGAATTGAGTTCCTCTGTCAGCTCCCGAATCGTCTCATTAACACATTCCGGTGCCGGAATACTTGGGTTTCCAAGGGAAAAATCATATACCTTTTCCGAGCCCACTACCGCTGCCCTCTGCTTTCCATACTCAAACAGCTCGCGAATTGCCGAGCGCCTGCTTCCCAATTCATACATCTTTTCCGATACGATCATATCAATACTCCTTTTTTATTTTTTCTCTCCAAAGGTATTCCTCATAGCCTTCCCTGTTTGTACGCTCAATGCTTTCCTTAAGCTCCCGGGCAGACATCCGCAGCGCGCCCATGCTAAGTACCGTCTGCTGTTCCAGACCGTCCGAGGTGGCAACGGTTACCCGGTATTTTTCATGAATCTTATGCACCATGCGCTCGATATATGCATCCGCAGTCTCATCCTGCCGGGTATACACAACCTCAATATCATTGTATCTTTCTGTTTTCCCGGCATTTCCCTTCACCTTGTATGCGTCAAATACCAGGATCAGCCTGCAGCGGCGGTATCCCTGATAGTTGCAGAGTATATCCTTTAAGGAATCCCTCGCCGCATCAATATTTCTTTCGGAAAGCTCCCTCAAATCCTCCCAGGCAAAGATGATATTGTATCCGTCCACGATCAGGTATTCCTCCTGCGGTTTCTTTGCCGGATAAATTGGATTTCCTTTCTTATCATATTTTACATGGGATTGCTTGGCTTTGTCCACCCCATCGTTATATTTTTTACTCCATTTCCGGCGCTGCTGCCGGGTGATTTCCTCCCTGTCCATGCCAAATTCCCGGGCGTACACATCCGAAAGCTTTTCGTCCAGCTCCTCCTCGCTCATTGCGGCAACGGTTTTTTCCCAGTTTTCCCGGCCTCCTGCGCCGGAACCCAACAGGTTGCCCGGTCCAAACGTCCGCCCGTCCGTATCATAGAAAAAACCATCCTTTTGTATCCTGCCGGCTTCCCTTAGCGCTTCCTTTGAGGTATCTCCCTGATAAACATACGGCATATGCATATACTTTTCCACTTCATCCCAGGGTACGATAAAGCCGGAGCCGTGCGCACAGAATACCGATGCCGTGGGATTTCGGAAATCAAGCTCGCTGTCATAAGCCCTCTCCCGGATGACCTCCTCTGGATTATGGCACACATCATATCCCGCCAGCTCCAGCGTCAGGCTTCCCAGCCCTTTCGTATACGCATGTACCTCGCGGATGTAATCCTGCATCGCCGCAACCGGCGCTCTTCCCCTTATACATGCCATCTCCCGGGTGCCGACCGTTGAAAATTCCGGCGCCTCCATACTTGCAAAACGGTTTTCCAGATCCGTCATCGCTCTTCCCACATGTTCCATCGGGATATTGAGTGAGAATCCATAGTATGGCTCCAGCAGCACGCTCTCTGCGGACTTCAGCCCCTGGCGGATCGCACGGTATGTCGCCTGCCGGAAATCTCCGCCCACAGTATGCTTCGGGCTGGCCCGCCCGGACAGTATGGTTATTTTAACATCCGTAAGTCCCGAACCGGTCAAAACGCCTTTATGTTCACGCTCCTCAATATGCGTTGTGATCAGCCTCTGCCAGTTCCGATCCAAAATATCCTCGCTGCACACGGTATCTACTGCAATACCGCTTCCCCGCTCCCCCGGCGCAAGTAAAAGATGCACCTCCGCATAGTGGCGCAGGGGTTCAAAATGTCCGACTCCCTCCACGGGTTTTGCGATCGTTTCCTTGTACACGATACTTCCCGGCCCAAAACACACCGACACGCCAAACCGTTCTTTGACCTGCCGCGCAAGCACCTCCATTTGTACCTGTCCCATCAACTGTACATGGATTTCCCTCAGTTCCTCCTTCCACACGACATAGAGCTGCGGGTCCTCCTCCTCAAGCGCCCTTATATTTTTTAAAAATTCCAGCGGATTGACCTCCGGGGGCAGAAGCAGTTTGTAATTCAGCACAGGCTCAAGCACAGGCATATTGACGCTCTCCTCCGCCCCCAGTCCCTGACCCGGAAAGGTTTGCGAAAGTCCTGTGACCGCGCAGACCTCTCCCCCGCGGATTTCATTTGCCGTCTCATATTTTTCACCGGAATATATCCGTATTGATTCAATCTTTTCCGTGATCTTCTGCTCCCCGGAATCCTTCTCCCCGGCTTCCTCCAAATACAGCATATTGCCCTTTGCTGCAGAATATGTAATCCTGTCCTTCGGACACAATTTTCCACCGGTCACCTTCAGGTATGTCAGACGCTCTCCTCTCTCGTCCCGGCCGATCTTATAGACCCGGGCGGAAAAATCCTCCGGATACTCCCTCTCACCGGCATAACGTTTCAATCCTTCGATAAGTTCCTCCACGCCCTCCGCCTTTAAGGCTGATCCGTAAAAACATGGAAATACCTGCCTTCTTATGACAGCCTGTCCGATCGCTGCTTCCGCGATCGTCCCATGCTCCATATAGCTGCCGAGAAGCTCCTCGCTGCACATCGCAAGCTCCTCAAGAAAATCGGTTCTGACGCGCTCAATTTTCCGATCCGTCTCCGCCGTCGCCGCTTTATCCGCCCCCTGCGAAGCCGCTCCCGCAGTCATCCCCTGTTTTCCTGCTTGTTTGCATACCTCCATATATGCGGAAAAATCCACGCATCCGTCCGACAGTTCCCCCTTTAGTTCCGCGTCCAGCTTTCCTTTCTCGGCGCCGGTCAGATCCATCTTATTGATAAACAGAAATGTGGGAATATTGTAATGCCGCAGCAATCTCCACAGAGTCCGGGTATGTCCTTGTACCCCGTCCGTCCCGCTCACAACCAAAACCGCATAGTCCAAGACCTGAAGCGTGCGTTCCATCTCCGCGGAAAAATCCACATGTCCCGGTGTATCCAACAGGGTAAGCTTCCAATCCCCGTCCACGATCCTCGCCTGCTTGGAAAAGATCGTGATACCCCGCTCCCTTTCCTGTGCATCCGTATCCAAATATGCGTTCTGGTGATCTACCCGCCCCTGAGAACGGATCTGCCCGGTCTTATATAATAACGCTTCCGCCAGCGTTGTTTTTCCTGCATCAACATGCGCGAGAATTCCAATAACCAAATTTCTTTTCCTCCAAAATATATTTTTATTCTATCACACATTCACGATTTCGTGTATAATAATCCTATTCATAAACCAAAGGAGAACATAAATGAACAAAAAAGAAGTTTTAGAATTAAAGCGGCGTTTCAAAAAGGATGATGCTTCTTTTACCCAGCTTTGCGGATGCTATGTGGACGGCAACCACAACAAAATCTGCAAATGGGGAGGAAAGTTTTTAAATCTTGATGAGGATGAATTTTACAAATATCTGGAGATTGCAAACAAGGCTCTCTCCGGCACTCTTGGCAACAATCTTCTCGAATTGCACTTTCCCAATGAGGAGGAAGAAATCGGCGGAAGGCAGCAGATCCTCATGGCTCTGCGTGATACCAAGCTGCAGGATGAAACGCTTATTGACCGCTACTACGATCTTGTCATCGACACCTACGACCACGCGGGCAATTATCTGATCCTGCTCTACCACGACGTGTACGACGTCATGACAAAAACCACAGACAACAACAGCCTCGACGAATCCGAGGAGGCTTTTGAATACCTGATCTGCGCCATCTGTCCTGTCGATCTGTCAAAACCCGGACTGGGATACCGGGAGGATGAACAGCGGATCGGCCCCCGGATTCGGGACTGGGTTGTAGGCGCGCCGGATACCGCCTTTCTGTTTCCGGCATTTAACGACCGCAGCACCGACATCCACTCCGCCCTTTTTTACACCAAAAACACAAAGGAGCCCCATTCCGAATTTATGGCAAACGGACTCGGCTGCGGCGTAGAACGCACCGCAACGGAACAGAAGATGGCCTTCCATTCCATCGTCCGCAACGTACTCGGCGCAGAGGATGAAAAAACCGATGATATCCTGCTGGATATTCAGCAGAATCTAAGCGACATGGTGGAGGATTATTCGGAGACCCATGACGAAAATGACGAGCCGTTTCTTCTCGACAGGACAATTATTGAAAAGGTTCTTTCTGACAGCAATGTCCCGGAAGATAAAGCTGACCGCATCGGAAAGTCCGTTGAAGAAGTCTTCGGAGAAAAGCTTCCGGCAGCCGGACACGTTATCGATGCAAAGGCGCTGATCGCTAACGAGCTGCGCGTGGAAAAATTAGCTTTGGAGGATCAGGTCGGGGATCTGACACTTCAGCTAAATGCAAAGGATGACGAACTGAAGGAACGTACCACCCAGCTGATCGAGAAACAGGAGGAGATCGACAATTACATAGCGGAGACTAAAACATATGATGTTGTTCTCCGAGTGAAACCCGAAAAGGCAGCTCAGATCAAATCCCAGATCATTGACGGGGAGAAATGCCTTGTCATTCCCATGAAAGAGAACGAACACGCAGCGATCAACGGAGTGAACACCACCGTATAGCCCAAGCCGTAAAATGCAAAAGCAGATCCTAAAAGACCTGCTTTTTCTTATCTCTGCATAAATTCCTTTGATATTTTTTCATATAACGCCAGAAATTCTTCCTCTACTTCCTTCATCGGCTTAAAATCGTAAGTCAGATCGCTTACCATCAGCGGCTCTACCGGATAAAGCTTTACATCCATAAAGTGGTAAAATTCATAGTACAGACAGCCATCATCGATATTATCTATGAGGTCGGCCGCTTCCCCGGTCGGTACACTTCCCAGAAACTTTTCATAGATCATGTTCTGTAATTGTTCCTCTATCTGCAGATACATGGTCATATCTTTCTTTACCGGACGGGTAATATCGGAAAGGTATGCTTCACTCGCATCGTGCAAGAGACATGCCAGCGCAACCTCCGGTACATAATTCCTTGCCAGCGCCTCACGGCAGCATTGGATACTGTGCTGTCCCACAGAAAAAAACTCCGGCAGATGTCCATTTGCCCTCGTCAGCATTGACAGCGCATGTGCGATATCTTCGATCAAAATATTCTCCGGCTTTGGATCTAAGGTATCAAACTTAATCTTAGAGTATGTTAAAATTCCGCTTTTCATTTCATCCCTACCAGGACAGCACTTCATGCCCGTCTTCCGTCACAAGTACCATGATCTCCCATTGTGCGGAAGGCTTTCCGTCCTCAGTATATACCTCCCAATCATTTTCATCGTCTACATAAATGTCCGCTTTTCCCATATTGACCATCGGTTCAATGGTAAAGATCATTCCCGGAACCATAAGCATCTCCGTACCGCGCTTTGAGTTGTATCCAACCCACGGTTCCTCATGGAATTCAAGACCGACCCCATGTCCTCCAATCTCGCGGACAACCGTATATCCATTTGCAAAAGCGTGATCGTGTACAGCCTGCCCCATATCCCCGAGGAATCCCCATGGCTTTACCTGCTCAAGTCCCAGCTCGACGCACTCCTTTGTCACCTCTACAAGTCTTTTCTTCTCTGGGCTGACATTTCCAATACAAAACATCCTCGATGAATCGGAAAAATATCCATTTAGGATTGTAGAACAATCCACATTAATAATATCCCCATCCCTTAAGATAACATCCTTCGACGGAAATCCGTGGCACACCTGCTCATTGACGGAAGTGCACACGCTGTACGGAAATCCCTCATAATTAAGCGGCGCAGGTATCCCGCCCATTTCCGTCGTCATATCATATACGATCCTGTCGATCTCTGCAGTATTCATCCCCTCATGGATATGCTCCTGTATGTAATCGAGTACGGCAATGTTGATCTTTGCGCTCTCCTTGATCCCCGCAATTTGATCCGCATTCTTGATCAGATTTCTGGTAGGCACCTTGTGTCCCTGTGCCGCGATTTTTACGATCCGATCATCAAATGCGGCATGACAAACCTTATATTTTCTGCCGCTCTTGCACCAGCACGGATCATTTCTACCTATTTTTTGTGCCATAATATCATTCTTCCTTCTAATGCTCTAATGTTATATTTCCAAAGTCAATACGACTCCAAACATCCTTATTGATCGTATAATCCTGTTCATCCAGCAGTTCCGCATATGTATCGGTGGAAAAATCATAGTCCTCATAATCCCGGTTGTGCAATTCCGCATAGATTCTCTGCATTTTCTCGGCATACGCAGCCTTTTGCATTGCTTTTTCAATATCTTCCCGCTCAATCCCAAGCTTTTTGTCCTTTTGATCATCCACAAGATCCGACCAAAAATCATCCACATGGCTTTTCAGGGCAGTCTCCTCCTCCTCGCTCAATTCAATCTGCTCTGCAACCGCCATCTGATAAAAAAGCTCATCGTGGATTGCCATCTGGATCGCAGCATTGCGCGCTGCCGTCCGGATAAATGCTTTCTTTGTATGTATATTCCAATATTTTCCGGTATCCTCCGCGTCATAAGCGAGCGATTGCTGTTCCACCTGATCCTCCTCATATGCCACATAAAAAGCGACCTCCCGCAGAGTCAATTTAATTCCATTGACCTCAACGGCAGTCATTTCAAGTGAATCCGCATAGATAAGATCCGCTCTCCCCCGGCCGGTCCGGTAAGAATACCCAAAAAGAACCAACACCAATACTGTCAGGGCAAGGGTGACCAAATATCGTTTTCTGCCCGCCCGAAACTTTTTCACACGTTCCTTTAATGTCATGCCTCTGTCCTGCTCTTACTGGCAAAGCTTTGCAACCACCTGATTGATTACCTTGCCATCGGCCTTTCCCTTCAATTCCGGCATGACGCTCTTCATGATCATTCCTTTATTCTTTGTGGCGAGAACATCCGTAAATTTCTCCTGAATATATGCCTCTACCTCCGCTTCGCTCATCATAGAAGGTGCATATTCCCGGAAAATATCATATCGCACCTGATACTCATCTTTCAGATCCTGACGGGAATCCGGACAACTGTCAATCTGCTCCTTCACCGTCTTTATTTCCTTCATGATGATGCGGTTGACAAGCTCCTCCGGAATATTATCGCGGCAGCCCTCGTCAATCGCCGCCTTTTTCGCCGCCGATACCAGAGAAGAAATTGCGTTCTTACGCACTTTATCCCTCGCCTTCATGGCAGCGATCATATCCTTTTGTAATTGCTCCATCTGCATATTTTATGTCCTCCTGTATTCTATGTAACTGTCACAGCAATTATAATGCCCATTCCTATGATCCAAAGGATTCCCATGACCGGCCGGTTACAGCAATCTCCGAATAGCGGTTATGGTATGACAGTTTACAGAGCGATATGACGTAATGCCCGCCTTTGTGGACTGTGCCTCTACGATCAGACCGTTTCCTATGTAGATCGCAACATGTCCCGGATAAACGACAACGTCTCCCGCTTTCATATTATTATAAGAAACCGCCTGCCCGGAGGTCTTAAAAGACTGCGAATACCGCGGCGTGGATATCCCAAAATACTGAAAGATCAAATGCACAAAGCCAGAACAGTCACAACCATTGGTCAGACTGTTTCCACCCCACACATAGGGATTTCCCACAAACTGCAGCGCATATGCCACTAGTTCATCCGGCGAGACAGAGGTTGCATAATCCGGATTATAGCTGTCATCCGTCAAATAGTCCGCGCTTCCAAATCCGGCGCCTCCGGTACCTCCGCCCTCATAGGAAGCCGCAGAAACCCGCGCAGCAGCAGCCTCGATCTGCTGGATGACCTCGGCCCATTTTTCAGCCTCAGCCTCATATTCTCCCGCCAATGCCATTGCAGAGGCAAGCTGATCGTCATAGGATTCCTGCTGGCTTTGCAGACTCGCAATGGTCGCCTGGAGCGTGGACTGTTTTGTCTCAAGATTGCTCTGCAGCGCAACCAGCTCATCCATTTCCAAGGCCAGCTGCTCACTCTTTTCCTCCACATCTGCAACCGCCTGTTCATACGCCTCCATCAACTGGCGGTCGGTATTATATACATCGGACATATACTCCATACGGGTCAGCATATCCGCCAGACCGTCCGACTCAAGAAGCGCCGTCCAAAACGAATTGTCTGTGCTGTTCTCATACATAAACTGAATGCGCAGCTTCATCGCTTCATACTGCGCGTCCGCCTCCTCCTGGGCCGCAATCAGCTCTTCCTTGGCGGTCTCAATCTCTGCCTGTTTATTTGCAATATCCGTCTTCGTCTGCTCAATCTCAGCCATAACCGTGTTGAGGTTTGCCTCGGCGGTCGCAAGGTCGCTTGTTACCCCTTCCTGACTGGTCTTGATATCGTCGATCTGTTCATTTGTATTCTCAAGATTTTCTTCCGCCTCTTGTCTATGTGCCTCCGCCTCTTCCCTTGTGGTAGTGGCATATGTTTCATAGGTTCTTGCACCGATTGGCAGCGCAGCTAAAAAGCTCGCCACAACAAGCGCCGAAATCATCCTTTTTGTTCTTCTGCTGCCTTTGTAAGTGTAAAATTTCATATTGCACCTCCATAACACCATTGTTACACAAAACTATACATTTTTCCACCTCTTTTTTTTTCATTTGCAGGTAATTTTAGGAACTTTTGGGGACTTGCTCCGCTTTGCGCGCCGAGCATGCTCAGCGCAGGCTGGCTTTTTCCATCATGCGAGTGCGCTTCCCGCCGGAGGCTTTTCTCTTATACGAAGCAAGTTCCTATGAGAGAAAAAAGGGAGCCCCTCCGCAGGGTCTCCCTTTTCCAAATCCGTTTCTATTTACTTTAAAAATTACTCAACAAAGGATACGCTTCCTGTCTCTAAAACATCGTTCCAGGTCGTCATATCATATGCCTCAAATTTGATGGATGCGCTGCTGATATTATTAACATCTACATCATCATCGCACGGTACAAAAAGGATCGCTCCATCATAGGTATAGATATATTCAGAATCATACCCGTTACTCTGCATAAAACCATCCACCGCAAGATCGTCTGTGTTGATATGTACATACAGATCATTGTTATTTACGACAAAGAATACGAATTCATCACCATAATAACTGTTGTTATATGCTCCCAGAAAATAGATGTCAAATCCATCCTGTGAAAGCAGCAGGGTAGAATCATCCGGCTCATAGAGATTGAACTCTCCGGTAATATCCACGGTGTAGAAATCATAATAGTCCGAATAATCATTGTAATCGTTATCGTATACGTTCAGACATACCGTAAAATACTCAAGGGTATCAAAATCTGCATACAGATAAGCATCACTATAAGAACAATCGATATTTGCCTTCGCAGATAATCCGGCTGTTACGCTCTGATATAAGGTTGGATAATCCATTACGATTCCGTTGATAGATAAGTATTCTACGGAAACCGTAACGTCGCTGTCCGAACCATTATTGATAATCACATTGATCTGCGGATACTGGTTTCCGGAATAATCCTCATAGAAAGTAATGCTGGTAGCCGTAACTACTACGCCATTGGAATCATAAACTACCGTATCCTCAAAATCAATATCCCCGTCAATGGTAACATCGCCTGACGGCTGGCCTCCATTGCCGTTGTCATCGTCGTTGTCGTCTTCTTCAGCCGGGTCATTATAATCATATGTATAGTCATCATCGTCATCCACGACATTATAATCATAATTATAATCATAGTTGTAATTATAATCATCGTATTCTGAAACAACGTTACCGATTTGCTTTACTGCCCAAATACCGGTAGCAAAGATTACGATCCATGCAATGACAGCAATAATCACACCTGCAAAACCAACCCACAGAACGATGGTCGCGTTCTTTGCTGCTGATTTGAAATCTTCCCATCTGCCTTCCTTGTACGCGGCGTTTGCCTTGCTGGAAAATACGCATCCCAAAATACCCATGATCAGACCAAGGATATTGCATGCCAAAACGGAAATAATCTCTAAAATAGAGAATACAAGCTTCATGGAATAATTATTCTTCATTGGCTGTCCGTTCTTATCCAACGGAGCTGCGCTTGCGCTTCCATAGGCATTGTACGTGTTTGCGTACGGATTCTGTGCCGCAGTTCCATACGGATTCTGTGAAGCAGTTCCATACGGATTCTGCGCTGTGGTATCGTACGGGTTCTGTGCCGCAGTTCCATACGGATTCTGCGCTGTGGTATCATACGGATTCTGTGCCGCAGTTCCATACGGATTCTGTGAAGCGTTCTGCGTATCAGCAGCAGACTGCTGTCCATATGTAAAACTGCTTCCCGCACTCTGGGTGGTTGTATCAGTAGTTACATTGCCATTATACTGATACGGATTACTAGGCTGTGGAGCACTATAATCATTATTATTCTGCGCACCCGTGTTGTTTGGATCATTGTTAAAATTGTTGTTATCCATCTTTTTCTCCTCTGTGCTTTTCTCTATAAAATATATACATTCCTTTTAAGAATATCACGAAGTAACCGTTTTGACAATTATCAATTTCGTTCCTGGTTTAATTTTCCACGATTTTAACGAATTTGCTCCCGCAATTTCATTCATCGTTGTGTGATATTTTTTCGCAATATCCCACAGTTCCTCTTTTTCCTGTACAACATATCCTACCAGCCCCGGCTGGTTTATGAGCTGCTCCATATCCAGCGGCTGTTCCTCGACCTCTGAAATTTTTTCTATGCAGTTTTCGTCAAATGCCAGTACCGACAGCCTGAGACTTGCCTTGATCTCATACTCGGTATTATCCAAAAGATTGACCTGAAGCTGATCAATGGAAGCGTCATATTCATACCATGTATTTTCTGAGATCTGGCTGACCTCCACCACCTGCTCAAAGGGAAGCATCTCCTCAATATGGGCGATCGGAAAATTGTCATCTGAAGTAAAGTAGAGAATATGTACATGCAAAATTCCTTCGAATGCAACGCCATTCTCCGCCACGCTGGTTTTATCAATGTGGATATTTCCCTGATAGCAGCATATCTGGAGTATTTTTTCCTGATTATTTTCCAGCTTAAATTGATCGCCTATGCGTATCTTCGCCACATTTTTCATCCGAAAACATGGGGAAAGACCTTTTTCCCTATGGGGTATTATCTCGCAGTCCAAAGCATATATGTCCTCAAGGATACGGATCTTTTCCTCCTTCCAGAGTTTAAAATCCACCTCAAAAGACATATCCGCACTCAAAATACGGCTCTCCCCATCATGATCATTTTGTAACTCTATTTCCAGAGTCTCCGGCTCCAATCTGACCCAGAACAGATCGGGCGTCTCCGCTTCCTCACAGTCTACATTGCTGGCAAAGGGCATTACCGTCTCCAGCCATTGTATCTGCTCTTCCTCCTCCCCTTGGTAAATTACTGCCACATATGCTTCCCCCTGCACATGTATTTTCCCATTATCCACGCTATTCTCCACATTCCGGATATCAATACTGTACCACAGGATTTTTCTTATATTGGGCTTGACATTCGGAAGATGAATCTCATTTCGGATGCGAAGAATATCCTTTTTGGCAAGCAGCAGCTTTAACATTTCCCTCTCTGTCTGTTTCAGCTCATACCCGTCCGGATCTTCAAGACCGCTTGCAATAAACTCTTCAACGGTTTCCTCCACCTGTACCCGGATATTGACTACTGCCCGGATCGCAAGCTTTCGGGAGTTGATCATACCTACCGTCAGATCCTCTATATCCGCATGCAGCTTAACAGGATCCAGCTCCGTGATCCCATCCACGGCCACTTTTTCCTGAAAGGGAATCGTTCCGGTCAGCGCCTCCAGCTTGTTATATTCGTCATCACTCCGGTAAAGTACCGCAAACTCAAGCTTGCCGCCAATCCACACCGCCTGCGCCGTCACCTTCGATTCCTCGAATACCATTTTCCCCTGTGTATGTATGATTTTGATCACGTCCGGCTTATTGTCTCTGATGATATAGTCGTCATCCAGCGTAATCTGTGAAAATGCCCTGCCCTTTTCATAAATTCTTTTTATGATCTGCTTTTCTAATTCCAATTAAAAAATCCTCCGCTTCGAACTTTGTATAAATACTTATTCCAAACGGAGGAACTTTATTCCTGCTTTATAAAATTAATTAACAAAGCTTCATTCTGATATCCTTTGTAATAACGTCGGTATAGCTAAAAGATAATAACTGAGGAGGATTCTCCTCTTTCGCATCGTCAACCAAAATGGTAAATACACTTGGGTATGCCTGCTGGATAACGCCTTCCTGAATATCTACCTTATTGCGTCCCCGGTCGAGCTGGATCATAACCCGGTTCCCGCATTGCTGACGGATAGATGAGCGAACTTTGCTGATAACTTCCTGTTCCATGTTGTACCTCCTCTATTTTGCGATTATATTACTAGCATTCTACAACATCTAGTATCTTTAGTATAGCAAAGTGCAAAACTTCTTGCAATAGGGCAAAAGTACTTTTTCAAAATTATCTAGTCAAAGACAACCGGCTGATCCAAATCCTCCAGCTTAATCACGATATACGGATAACTAACCGCTTTCGTCACGTTCTCACCCTTTTGCGGACCATAAAGCTGCGCCGAAAAATAAATTGCATTACTGCTTAGGTATAATTCTTCCATCTCTATACAGTATCCGCCGGTCTCCTGCTCACCGTATCCGCTTGCTATGTATAAATACTCGCCGTCTTCATACGTCAGCTTGAATCGGTTTGCTTTCTTCTCCTCGATCTGTTCCCTTAATGCTTCCGGAATATCCTCCTCTTTTACAACTGTATATTCAAGATTCCGCACTTTTTCCGTTTTTTCCGTTACTGCGGCGCATCCGGTTGTTATCAGCAATAGTATAGCGCAAAAGGCTCCTGCAAAATATCGCTTTTCCATATAACTCCATCCTGTCGGCTTCTCTACTATTGTATGGATGAAGGCTTATCTCTATTCAACTTTTTTGAGCGCATCGGAAAGCAGGTCTTCTACCACCCTCTGACAATACATTCCTATTTTCTTTTGATTTTCCTTATCGAGCTCCATAGGATCAATCGGTTTCCCGTACGTAATTGTGACGACTCCCTTATGTATCCAGGGAAAATTCCGCTCAAAAATCTCTGCCGTTCCCGTAATTGCCATCGGCACAATCCTGCATCCGGCCTTCAACGCTATTTTAAAGCTTCCCTCCTTAAACGGAAGAACCGTTTCCGGGTGCTGGTCGTCCGTATTTCTCGTCCCTTCCGGAAAGATACAGATGGAAATACCGTTTTTCACTTGGTCGATGGCATTAACGATAACCTTCATGCTCTGTTTTAAGTCATCCCTCACTATAAACAGACAGTACAGTCTGCGCATCCATAGTCCCAGTATGGGAACTTTCCGAACCGAATCCTTTGCAATATATCCCGTCAGCCCCTCGCATTGCGGATATGTCGCCACTATATCAAATATGCTCCGGTGATTGCCCACATAGAGAACCGCCTCCTCCTTAGGGACATTTTCCTTTCCATAAACTCTGACCTTCACCCCCGATAGAAACAGAATGCACCGAAATGCCCATTGTACATTGCGAAGCTGACTGATATCTGCTGCCCGCTTATTAAATTTGGAAATGATCCACTCCACTCCCAAAACCGGAATTCCCAGCAGCAAATAGAAAAAAACGAAAATAACCGCTAAAATTGTCCTCATAATTATCCCTCTTATTTCCAATTTGCTCCAGTATAACACATTTATTGTCAATATGGCATAGTATTTTGTTTCTTTTTTCCCGTACTGCTTTTGGAAGAGCTTGTATTTTGAACTTACGCATTTTTCTTTTGACAGTACAAAAGTGCGTTTCGCACACCCTCGCGTTTCAATTTCTCTGCCAGCGCCGCTTTTGTTCCGCGCGCGAGCAGACTGCGAAGCAGTATTCTCCTTTCTGCGAGCTGCGCATCATGGCACGTAGTGCTTTTTATTTCATAGGAAAGGCCAGAGTGCTTTATCACTTTAAAGCAACAAGGTCTTTCCTATGATACAACGAAAAAGGGAATTTGTGAAAATCACAAATCCCCTTTTTATATATTTCCCTACAATTGGCTATACGGTAAATGTCCCAAGAATTTCTACCAGATTATCCGCTCTCTTGCGCAATTCCGAAGAAGCCCGGTCGAGATCCTTGATTGCAGTCATCTGGGAATCCGCGCTGCTGTATACGCTTGAGGAGCATGCTGCCGTCTCCGCAGAAACCGCCGAAATTCCTTCGATTGCCTCTAACGTCTCCGAGCGGGAACTGCTCATCTCCTGCACATTCGAGGAAATAGTATCAAGCGCTGCAAGCAGCGACTCTACCTGCCGGTCTATCTGGTGGAACGATGCGGTAGTTTCCTCTACCGCTCCCGTCTGAGTCGATACGATTTCTTCCGCGCGTTTTGCAATGCTGACCACATCGCCGGTCTTTCCCACAATCTCATTTACAATATCGGAAATCTGTCCTGCCGAATCCAGACATTGGTCGGACAACTTACGGATTTCCTCCGCGACAACCGCAAATCCCTTCCCCGCTTCACCGGCGCGCGCCGCTTCTATGGAAGCATTTAAGGAAAGCAGGTTTGTCTGTTCCGCAATGTCATTGATCGCCGATACGATCCTGCTGATGGACTTAGATTTTGTCTCCAGCTCCTGAATCGCCACAATAACATTCTGCGTAATCTCCGTGGTGGACTTCGCGCTCTTTGTCAGTCCCTGCACGGACTCAATACCACTTGTGATCGTATCTCCGGTGGTGGAGGTAAGTTTACCGATTTCATCCGCATTTTTGCTCACGTTCGTGATTTTACCCGACAGGGAATCCATCTGCGTTAAACAGTCCTCGGAACCGCTATCCAGCCTGTTCACACCAATTTCAATCTCAGACACCGCGTTCTGGATATCCTGGGAAGTTTCCATAAATGTACCGGAGGCTTCACTTACATAGGCTGCGGCCTCATTCAACTGCGTGCTGACCTCATTCACATGCACGATCAATCCCTTTACATTTTCTACTGTCCCATTGATACCCTCACACAACAGTCCGAATTCATCCTTTTTCTTTCCGATAAGCCGGACGGTGAGATCGCCATGCGAAACCTTTCGAAGCTGGCGGAGTATGTACTTGATCGTTCCTAACATCCCGCGGGAGATCAGTATTCCAAGAAGCAGCGCAATTACTGCGGCAATGAGCGTAAGCAGTACGGACATCTGCTTGATATCCGCCGTCTCCGCAAGAATAACTCTCTCCGGTATTAATGCCGCGACGATCACATTGCCCGTCTCCAGCTTGCTGAACACAAACAGATAGTTCTCTCCATAGATTTCCACTTCCATATTTCCGCTGGACTCTTCCCCATCTAATGCCTTCTGGTAAAAGTCTGTTCCATAGATGATCGGTTCATCCAATTCCACGGTGGAATCCGAAAAGAATTCTGCTCCGTCCGAAGAAACCAGAGCAACATATCCTCCCTCGCCCGGATCGAGAGAAAGCATTGCCTTCCTGATAAAGGAAGAATCAAGATTGATAAGCATAACAGCCTTCGTATCGTTCATTCTTCTTGCAAGGCGCAGCGCATAGCTCGAGCTGTCAATATTGATCGTCGCATCTGCCTCCGCGTTCTGTCCGTATACGAACCAGTCAAAATGATTCTCCTCAATCTCCGTTCCCTGAGCGCTGCTGATATAACTGGTATAAGCATCATCTGGGAGGGCAGCGTTTGCAACATAAATGCTTTTTCCTTCATCTATCAGGAAAAAGATCGACTTGATTTTTGTATCCAAAGCTATTTTTGCCGTAATTTCATCCGAATAGGTCTTCTTTGTGGTAGCATTCACTTCCGCAGTAAAAAGCCCGTTGATATAATTCCTCATATCTTCTTCATTTAAATAGCTTTTAAACTCATCCTTCTCACTTGTAACGATCAGGCTGATGTATTGCTGCATCATATCCGCAGTCTGTTCTGTTGAATTCTTATAGTTGTTGACAATCGCCTCCGACGCTTTTGCATAAGAAACATAACCAAGCACTATAATGCAGATAACCGGAATCATAAATGATGCAATCAGGCGAAAACGGATACTCTGGAAAAAGGACACTTCACTTTTTTCTTTCACCTTTCTCGCGGAAACTTTTTTTGCGGCCGGTTTCTTTACCGCCGCCTTTTTTGCGGCAGCTTTTTTCTCCTTGACAGGCTTTTGCTTTCCTGCTTTTGCCATTTTGTATTCCTCCTCCTTGCTGTCCTACTTTAAAATGCTTATCGACTGTGCCGGCAGCGTCAGCGTTCCTTCCTCCAAAGTCACTACTTCCCCGTTCTTCGTCAGATAACCGCGAATTTCCATATCCTCCAGTTCGGTGCCGCCAAGCGCAATCTGCATCTCTTCATCCGATGTATTGTAAACAATCCCAATCGTACTTCCCTCGTATGTTTTGGTAATAGCCGCCTGATCTCCGTCGCAGAGGGATTCCACCGGTTCAATCGTCCCACGGGCTATCTCCGGGTTTTCGTTTCTGAGCCGAATCGCCCGCTTATAATAATTCAGGAGAGAGGTCTCATCCTCCAGCTGTTCGTCCCATGCGGGCAGCGAGGATTTTACCTCCTTATCCGCATCCGCCGGACCATCCGTGATACCTGCAGTATCCGTTTCCGACCAGTACATCGGAAGGCGCTTGTTCTCATCCGCCGAGCCGGAGCTCTTCATTCCGATCTCCTCACCATAGTAGACAAACGGATTGCCGCTCATCATCATGAGCAGTCCCGCCGCCATCTTAAGGTCATCCTCGTTGCTCTGCAGATTGTTCGCCACGCGCACCTGATCGTGATTCGTCAAAAATACCGCGTCTATGTAATCCGGATACACCGCCGAATAGGTCTCCTGATACTCAAGCATAGCCGTCACCAGTTTTGTTGCCGTAGCCGTACCCAGCGCAGTTTTTTCCAAAATCCCCTCTGCGCTTGAAGCGGGAAAATTAAACATGCTCGGAGTCTCGCTCTCGTAATATCCGGCGATCATGCTCTCCGCCGCCCAGACCTCGGATACCATATAAAAATCCGGATCCGTTTCCAGACAATGGTTATAGAGGTCATTCAAAACCTGCTTATTCAGAGCGGAGTCCGTTTCATCATAGTGCATCGCAGCATCCATGCGGAAACCATCCACTCCCATATCAACCCAGAAATCTGCAATATTTAAGATTTCCTCCCAAAGAGCCTCATTTGCCAGATTAAGATCCGGCATTTCCGACCAGAATGAGCCTTCATAATACCAGTCCGCTCCTGCCACCTTGTAATAGGTGCCGTCTACCTGTTCTCTCGAAAAATGATAGAAGTCCACATAGGGGCATTCCGCCGCATCCGGCTCCGCTCCCTCCGGAAGCTCCCTTAAGTATGCACATGCATCCAAAAACCATTGATTTTTGGACGATGAATGATTGATCACAAAATCGATCACTACATTGATCCCGCGATTATGGCATTCCTCCACCAGATTTTCAAAATCCTCCAGCGTTCCATATTCCTCATCAATGTCATAATAATTAATGATATCATATTTATGATAGGTAGTCGACGGCATAATCGGCATTAACCAAATTCCGTTAAAACCCATTTCCTGGATATAATCCAGTTTTTCCGTGATACCGTTCAAATCACCGATTCCGTCTCCGTCAGAATCATAAAAGGAATATACAAAAATCTCATAATAATTCCGATAATTGTCATCGATAATATTCAATTCCTGTTCATATTCATAAGCAATGGAAGCTGCCGCCTCCGAGGGAACCTCCGTCGTTCCCGGTTGATCATTTCCATTCTGCCCGCAGCCCGCCAAGAGCGTAATTACAAGCACGAAAATAAGGCATTCGCTCAAAAACTTTTTTCTCATCAGACTATCTCCAAATTTATTGCCAAAAAATCGGCAGCCCAAAATAAGACTGCCGATTAACAGGTGTTTCTAACCCTTTACCGCGCCTCCGGTTACACCTTGTACATAATACTTCTGCAAACACATGAACAAAACCGTAACAGGAATCGCTACCAGAACGCCGCCAGCACAGAACCGCGTAAAATATCCCTGATAATCGTTCGTGTTTACCCAGTTATACAATGCAACCGCAACGTTATAACCATCCGAGTGTCCGAAAGCAACATATGACGCAAATACATAGTCGCACCATGGAGCCATGAAAGCAACCAATGCAGTATAAATGATGATCGGCTTCGAAAGCGGGATCGTAAGGGTAAAGAAAATTCTTGCTCTAGACGCACCGTCAATACGGGCAGCCTCATCCAGAGACTTCGGGATCGTATCAAAGAATCCCTTACAAACATAGTAACCCATACCAGAACTTGCCACGCCGATCAGGATCAAACCGGGAACCGCTCCGTCCTGTGTCAGGCCAAACTGCTTTAACAGGAAGTACAGACAGATCATGGTAAGGAATCCCGGGAACATTCCGAGGATCAGCCAGAATCTCATCAAAAGCGTACGCCCCTTAAATCTCATTCTTGACAATGCATAGCTTACCATCAGTACCATAATGGTCTGCCCAATGGCAACAAATATAGCGATCGTCAAAGTGTTTCCATACCAGCGGACAAACTTACTATCGGACGAAAACAGCCATGTATAGTTATCCCACGAGAAGTTCTGTGGCACAAGGTATGAAACCATTCCGCCGTACTCTGAACTCCAAGAGCGGAAGCTCTGCAAAACGATACAGACAAACGGAAACAGCCAGATCACGCTAATCACGATCAACACCAAATATGCGATCGCATTGCTCAAATGCTTATGCTGCTTGTGCAGCTTCTGTTCTTTTGCCATTATTGGAATCCCTCCTCGTCTTTAACTGATGGCAGCATGCCATATACAACCAGCGAAATAACCGCCACGACAACGAATACCAAAATACCGAGGACAGCCGCCATGCGGTAATTCGTATCATTCAGCGTCAACTTATACAGCCATGTGATGAGCAAATCCGTATATCCGGCTCCGCCTGTCAGCGATGTCGAAGTCGGTGAACCACCGCTTAACAGATAAATGATATTAAAGTTGTTCAAGTTCCCGGTAAAGGATGTAAGCAGATAAGGACCGGTTACAAACAACATGTACGGAAGCGTAATCTTGCGGAACATCTGCCATCCGTTCGCTCCGTCGATCCTCGCACTTTCATATAAATCCTCCGGAATGTTCATCAAAAGACCTGTACAGATCAACATTACATACGGAATACCAACCCACAGGTTCAGCAGGATGATCAGCACCCTCGCATAGTTCGCGTTCGTCCAGAACGGAAGCGCCTTGCTTATCCATCCCCATTTCATAAGATAGGAATTGACCAAGCCATCCGCCGCAAACATCTTGGAAACATAAAGTAAAGATACAAACTGCGGAATCGCAATGGTCATAACCAGAATCGTTCTCCACAGCTTCTTGAACTTAACGCCCTTTTTATTTATTAAAATTGCAACTGCCATACCTCCAAAATATGTAAGGAAGGTTGCAAAAAACGCCCAAACTAACGTCCAGATCAAAACTGTAACAAAAGTCTTTCCAAAACCGCCGGTTGAAAAAGAGAAAATCTGTTTAAAGTTCTCAAGCCCAACCCAGGTAAACAATTTTGACGGCGACTGATGCGTTGCATCATAGTTCGTGAATGCTACACAGATCATGAACAAGATCGGCAGCACCATAAACAGGAAAATGCCCACACATGGCAACGCCAATAAGGTTTTATCAAAATTAGAATCCAACAAAGAATGCATATCCTGCCGGGTAGTCGGAAGATTATGCCCGCCCCTCAGCAGTAATTCCTCTTTCCGGTTCTCGCGAATATTCATACGCCATAAAAGAATAAATGCCAACAAAATAATTAACGACAGAATTCCATACAGAAGAATCAGGAAACTGTTGTCTCCGTATGTGGTGATAAAAGTATTCGGATCCATATAGGTTTCCGTATCACCTAACGTATTCAGCTTTGACAGGTACTGCCATCCAAATCCGATCATGTACCAGAAAAATGCAATCTCAAGGACCAGATATGCAATGCCCCGCGCATAAAGTTTTCTCATAAGCGGGCCAAAGCCCATAATAAGGAAGGAAACTCTCGTCTTCCAATCCCCTTCGGCAAATGTCACACCGATATCTTTTAAATCATTGCCGATCCATTTGAAGAAGCCTGCAATTTTTTTCATAGTCCCTCCAATAATTAATTTCTACGAAACAAGAAACGTGTGTCTTCGTCACACAACCACGCCCCGGACAACTTCGCCGGCCTAACTCCCCCGCCGCTCGTATACGCATCGCATGCCCGAAAGGCTTCGCTTATAGGAATATTGCGAAGCAATTTCCCACAAAAGAATAAACAAGGGGAAGGGATTCCCCTCCCCCTGTTTTTTCTCTGATATTAGCAATTACTGAATCAAAGTAGCGCAGTAATCATCATGTGCCTGAAGTAATGCCATCAGATCTTCATCAGAAGAAGCGCTTGTATAAACGCCTGCCATGATGTCATCGCCCATAGCGGTCATGTAGCTCCACCAATCATTCGGATACTGTCCCTGCGGAATGGTGTAAGCCAGCTGCTCGCCTAATGCTGCAAGTGCCGGGTCAGCCTGAACAGCCTCATCAGCCTGAGCTTCCAGGTTGGACGGTCCCCATCCATTAGCCTCGAAACGAGCAAGCTGAGAATCTGTATTGGTTAAGTACTGTGCCAGTTCAAGGCAAAGAGCAAGCTTTCCGCCTTCGGTCTGCGGCTTAACGCCAAGAAGCTTAAATCCGCCGAAACCGCTCATCTGGTAAGTATTTCCGTCACTTCCGGTAAAGGTCGGAAGCTTTGCACATGCATAGTTGTCTCCGAAAAGTTCCTGTGCTGCGGAAGAATCCCAAGTTCCGTCAACGATTGCACCTACGTTTGTTGCGCTGCTGAGAGATGATCCGTTTACGAACGCCGGAGACTCAGTCATTGCGATCAATGCCTTCAGAGCAACAAGACCTTCGTCAGAAGCAAAGTTTGCAGTATAAGAAGTGAAAGATCCATCCTCGCCGGTTTCAAACTCGCAGGAAGCGCCGGTTGCGAAATAGAACGCCGGTGCATACCATCCGGAATTTGCCTCAAAATAGAAGCTCTTGCCTGCTGCTGCGCAATCTGCCAGAACCTGCTCTAAAGTAGAAGGATCTGTAACAACGGAGCTATCATAATACAAGAAATATCCGTTATCAGATGTCATCGGGAATGCCCATACAGCGCTGCCGACAGTAGCTGCGGATACAGCACCGCTATCATTGCTCTCCTGAACCCATGCTGCAGATGCATCGTTCAACTGCTGTAAAGCACCAGCTGCAACCAGACGTGCTAACTGATCCTGTGCGAATCCATAGATATCAGCGCCTGCTTCAACGTCTGTGATCATGTTAGAAGCTGCATCGCCCTCGCCGCAAGCCTCAACGGTTACGGTGTAATCAACACCTTTCTCAGCGATAAATGCATCAGCCAGCTCCTGTGTAAGACTTACAACTTCCTCTGCAACCCAGATCTTGATCTCGCCTGAGCCATAGTCAATAGCAACTTCTTCTTCATCGCCGCCATTGCTCTCTTCTCCGCCAGAAGCCTGTGTATCATCGCCACTAGTTGTTCCAGCATCGTTGCTGCCGCATCCAGCAAGCATCGTTGCTGCCATTGTTGCGGCAAGTAAAACTGATAATACTTTCTTTTTCATCGTTTTCCTCTCCTTTTTGATTTTTTAAAAAAGTATTTATATAAAATGCCTAAGCATCTTATACCTTATCCTGCGGATATAGGATTTTTTCTGCTGTTTTTTCGGCAACCTACCGAAAAACTATGTTAATTATAGCATGTCTTTCGGCATTTTGCAAGTATAATAACCAATTACCTAATTATTGTCAGAACCGACTGTTTTACACTATCAATTAAGCCCTATTATTTTAATTTTTTCCATGATATTTGTCAATGTTTTTCCCGTTAGTAGGTTATTTTTTTCTATTTTTAACTTTTATTTAATATTTTTATGTGAATTCCGACTATAAAACAGATTGTTTTTTCGAAATTTTTTTTCAAAATATTGAAACCTGCCGATTGTTTTCCTATAATAAAAGAAAAAGCCAAAAAGGATGGACAAAAATGACTACGATCAAAGATATCGCCGCCCGCCTTGGTGTTTCTGTCAGCACCGTTTCCAAGGGATTAAACGGCGCAAGCGACATTAGCGAAGAATTGCGGCAGTTGGTTTTGGATACTGCCGTGGAGATGGGTTACAGCACCAAGCGTTCCCGCAAGGAGGAAAACAGGAAGCTCTGTCTTCTTATCGAAAATATGGAATACGCCGTCCCCAGCGAATTCGGATACGACATCGTTCTCGGCTTCCGGCAGAATGCCTTCCGCCATAAGTGGGATGTAACTATCGTCCATGCCACTCCGGGGCTCCAGGCCTCCGACAAATATGATACCTATCTTCTCAAGAACGGCTACTGCGGAGCCTTTCTGGTGGGCTTTGCGCTGGAGGATGAATGGATGAAGCAATTGCCGAATACCACTATGCCCACCGTTCTTCTGGATAATTTTATTGAACAAAATCCCAATGTCTGCTATGTCGGAACGGACAGCTATGAGGGTATCCGGATTATCGTGCAGCATTTATTCGACCTTGGCCATAAAAAAATCGCTTTCCTTAACGGTTCTACCGGTTCTCTGGTATCTGACCAGAGGCAGGAAGCCTATGAAAGCGCAATGAAGGAAATCGGTCTTTCCGTAAACAAAGATCTGATGGTACACGGATATTATGTCTCCGAGAGTGCAAAGTACCATGTCCCCGGTCTTTTAAAGGCAGGAGCCACCGCCATCATCTGCGGCAATGATCTGATTGCCCGGGGCGTTATCGCCGAATGCAATTCCCGGGGGCTGCGCGTCCCGGAGGATATCAGCGTTGTGGGCTTTGATGATATTCCTATGGCAGAGGTCTTAAATCCGCCTCTGACCACGATCCGCCAGGAGCGCAATGAGCTCGGGCGCTGCGCCTATGTTATGCTCAACTCCCTGATCCATCACATCCCGATCAGCAAAACGCTAATGCGGCCGCAGCTGATCGAACGGAGCTCTACCGCCAGAGTTTCCAGCAAGTCATAGGAGGACTTATGAAAAAAGGATCTTTTGTTTTCCGCGTTTTATCGGTTCTGCTCATTTTGGGCGCGGGTATCGCGGTCTCGCTATATAACTTAGCAGGCTTTTTCTCCGGCGAAGCAGAGCGGGACGCCGCCGCACGGGAAAACCCCAAATTCTGGAAATACACCTCCGCGGTTCCCGGCTCCGATAACCTCTATCTTCTGGACAACGATATTTTTACCGGGAAGCCCTACAACAATCTATATCTGTTCGGCGACAACATTCTTCTGGTCGGGGAAGCTTACTACGACGACGCGATCGACGCAGGCTTTTCCAATACGGAAGAAATCGTATACGAATATTCCTTTGAGATATACAGCCCCTGGCGCAACCGCATTTCCCATTCGCTGCGCCATCAGGACATTCAATGCGACAGTTATCAGGTTATCGGCGATCTCCTTTTTCTTTTTAACGATGAAACCGAGGAGGTGTCCATCTATGACGCCTCTCTTCAGCTGCAGAATATATATGATATTTCTTCGATATACGATTCCTGCAGTCTAAAATTCTATGCAACCGACGACCCCTCCGTTTTTTATACCTATGACAATCTGACAGAAGAATTTTTACAGGTAACCTTTTGCAATGATGCCATTGATGTATCTGCGCAGGCTTCTCCTTATTATGGAACAGTTTTGGAAAATATCTCTTCCTCATGCGGTCTGCTTGCAGCTTCCTGCATCGATCCGTTAACTCTGGGCTACCGGCTGGCAATTCTTGATACGGACGATCTTCTTCCCCTGTTCGAGCTTCCCGGGTGCGGCTTTTTCACCGGGGATCTTACCGGCGATGCTTTCATCGGTAAAACAAATTACAACGAAAGCTATTGGGTCTATCAGGCCTTTGACGGAAATGCAAATTACTTTCAGTTTCCCGACTGCCAGCAGGCGTTCCTTCTCCCCGACGGAAGCTTCATTCTGGAGCAGGAGGATTATGAGCATTCGGTATCCGACTATGTTATTTCCTATTACCGCTACGGAGCAGACGGCGAGGCGCTCTCCTCCTTTTCCTATTCATGCGGAGATTACCGCCGGTCCGACTGTATCTTCCTCAGCTCCGGTCTTGCTTTTTTCCCGGAGGAACAGCTTTGCTTCATTCTGGCGTACAACATAAACTGCGAGCCCTATCTGCTGGTCTGGGATACTTCCGTTTCCGGCCATGAAGAACCCTCTCTGGATTTTTATTCCAGCGAGGAGGCGCTCTCCATAAACGCCTCATCCCTGTACTACGAAGAATATGAGAGCGAGACCGGTTTGGAATACGGCTCAACCATAACTTTGATCGCCGATAGGGGCAGCTATGACTGGGGCGCTCTTGCGGAGGCAAGGGAAAAAGCTTCCCGGCTGGAGGAACTGTACGGGATATCCATATACATCGGCCCGGAGGTTCCCGAGATGATCGACTGTTTCTCTGTTGAGCAGCGGACAGAGGCCGATTCGGTCATCCGTGCCCTGGAGGATCTTGAGGCCGTGTTGTCCTGCTATCCGCAAAACTTCTTCCGCCAGCTCTGCTTTGGAGAGAACCGCGGAATACGCTTCTATCTCTCCGGCACGATTTCCGGAGACGCCGATGAGATTCTGGAAGATCCCAGCGGATTTGTAAACGAGATCAACTCCTATATGGTAATGGTTTTGGATATTGATTTGAGCTGGAATTGGGATTACACGATCAACCATGAATTTTCCCATATGATCGACCGCCGTCTTGCCTTCCGGCAGAACTATGTACAGGACGCGCTCTTTTCCGAGGAGGCATGGGCGTCCTACAACCCCGAGGATTGCGAATACCTAAACAGCTATGAAGGCTATACGCACTATGTTGTATATGACCAATATGCAGAATATTTTATTGATTCCTACGGGCTGACCTACGCAACCGAAGATCGCGCGGAATTATTCGGAACTGCCATGTCTGACTATCTGAACAGTTTTGAGGAGGATAATTTCTTTGCCAGCGGAACCCCCACCGCCGAAAAGTACCGTTTTTACTGCGACTGCATCCGGGACGGCTTTGATACGACCGGCTGGGAGGCCGTAACTCCTTGGGAGGCGATACTGTCCGAATAGTATCCGATTTTTACAAAGTAAAAAGACAGCATGCAAACTGCTGTCTTTTTAGGAGAAGGTATTTTTACTATGGGGTATAGCAAAAACTATATAATGTATTGGGGGGTTTTACAGGTATTATAGTACCACGGGCTGGCGAATAAGTCTGCACAAACTTCACAATTTTTTCGGCAATTTTCTGTGCATTTTGTACAGTACTATTTTCCCACCTTTTTCAAACAAATGAAAAACTGCACAATTATCCGCCCAAATCCGCTCCAAATTAGCCCTTTACTTGTTTACCTTTCCCTCAAAGTTCTGATGCGGAGAAAAGAGCTTCAAATTCTTCACGCCCTATCTTTTCCTTTTCAAGAAGGAGCTGGGCACAGGCGTCCAGCACTCCCCGGTGCTCCATGATCATATTCTTCGCCTTTACATATGCGTCGTCTATAATCCGTTTTACTTCAAGATCGATCTTCTCCGCAACGCCATTGCTGTATCCCTTCGTATGCGCAAGATCTCGTCCGATAAACACTTCCTCATCATCGTCATCATAGCAGATCAGGCCGATCTCATCCGACATCCCGTACTTGGTGACCATACTCTTGGCAAGCTTGGTCGCCTGCTTGATATCCTGGGACGCTCCGGTGGTAATATCGTCAAACACTAATTCCTCCGCAACCCTGCCGCCCAGATCAACAATGATCTCCTGCAGCATCCGTCCCTTGGAGTTAAACATCTCATCTTTTTCCGGCAGAGGCATTGTATATCCTGCCGCCCCCGCTCCGGTCGGAATGATGGATACGGTATATACCGGTCCCACATCCGGAAGCAGATGGAACAGAATCGCATGACCCGCCTCGTGAAAAGCGGTGATCCGCTTCTCCTTCTCCGAGATGATACGGCTCTTCTTCTCCGCGCCGATGCCGACCTTGACAAAGGATCTGCGCACATCCTCCTGCCGGATGTATGCACGGTTCTCCTTTGCAGCTAAAATAGCCGCCTCATTTAACAGGTTCTCAAGATCCGCTCCGGTAAATCCCGCAGTCGTCTGGGCAATCTGCTTCAAATCCACATCATCGCCCAGAGGCTTATTATTCGCATGAACATTTAATATTTCTTCGCGCCCTGCCACATCCGGTCTGCCGACAACAACCTTCCGGTCAAAGCGTCCCGGACGCATGATCGCAGGATCAAGGATATCCACCCGGTTCGTTGCAGCCATGACAATAATGCCCTCGTTCACGCCGAAGCCATCCATCTCGACCAGCATCTGATTCAGCGTCTGCTCGCGCTCGTCGTGTCCGCCGCCCATACCGGTTCCCCTGCGTCTTGCAACCGCGTCGATCTCATCTATAAATACGATACACGGGGCATTTTTCTTGGCATCCTCAAACAGATCACGGACACGGGATGCACCTACACCGACAAACATTTCCACAAAATCGGATCCGGAAATGCTAAAGAACGGCACTCCCGCCTCCCCTGCAACCGCTTTTGCCAAAAGCGTCTTGCCCGTTCCGGGAGGTCCCACGAGAAGAACGCCCTTTGGAATACGGGCTCCAAGCTGCGTATATTTCCTCGGCGCCCTCAGAAAATCAACGATCTCCTCCAGTTCTTCCTTCTCCTCCTTAAGACCGGCCACCTGATCGAATTTGACCTTGTTATCCTCCTCGGTGGACAGCTTTGCGCGGCTTTTCCCAAAATTCATCATCCTGCTGCCGCCGCTCTGGGCAGCGGCATTATTATTCATGATAATAAAGAGAATAAAGAACGCTCCAAAGATCAAAAGATACGGAAGAAGCGTCATGATCCAGCTCTCCGAGGGAACATCCTCACAGGTAAAATCCGTAAAACCATATTCCTCCATAATCGTCTGAAGTTCGTTTACATCGGATGTATACAGCACATTCTTTGCCCCATCCTTATAAACGATCTTCAGGCTTCCGGTGGGAATCTCCCGATTCTGCACGACCGTCACGCTGGCAACGTTGCCGCCGGAAAGCGCCTCCGTAAATTCTGCTTTTGTGTATGAATTGGTAGTGCTGTTGCCGCTTAACATATACCATATGGCAATGACTGCCAGAATCAGCAGTACATATACTCCAAATCCCCTGTAATTATTATTCTTTCTGGTATTCAACTTGTTTCTCCTTTTTTATACATCCTCTATAAAACCAATATATGGAAGATTCCGGTATCTCTGGTCAAAATCCAATCCGAAACCGACAACGAATTTATCCGGAATGACAAATCCGGTATAATCACACACGACATCATCCACAACACGGCGCTCCGGCTTATCCAAAAGCGTACATAGCGTGATGCTCTTCGGATTTCTGCTGCGGAACAAAGTCATAAGACGGCTCAGGGTATTCCCGGAATCGATAATATCCTCAACAACAACAACGTTCTCGCCCTCTATGGAATGCTCCAGATCCTTTTTAATGTTTACTACGCCGGACGACTGGGTACTTGCGCCATAGCTGGCTACACTCATAAAATCGATTGTCATCGGTAGGTCGATTCTCTTTGCAAGCTCTGTTGTAAAAAAGATAGATCCCTTTAAAATGCATACAAGATACACGGATTCCCCCTGAAACTTCCTGGTAATCTCTGCACCGATCTCTGCAATTCTTTTATTGAGCTGTTCCTCCGTCAGATAAACGGATATTTCATGCTTTGCTGTGCAATCCATTTTCATTTCCTCCATTGTACTCTACCGCTAAGATATAAACAGTTTCTTCTGTTATTTTGTAGTTTGCGCCAATGCGCCCCCCTACAATCCATGCCACGGCGCTCCCCTGTGCCAGCAGCAGCACCTCGTCCCGCCTGGATACCGGGATTTTCTCATCGATCAGATAATTGCTCAGTTTCTTATGCCGTCCCTGCCGATCCATCACAAAATAATCCCCGGATGTACGGCCGCGTACCAAAAAACCATCTTTTATCTTATCATAATCAAAGAATTTCGTATATGTTTTTTTTACAATTTCTTCCGGATTTCCCAACCGTTTTACCACTTCGCAGGACAGCGTGCCCTTTTCTTTCGCTAGCGCCACCTCGTATTTGCCGCCGGTTTCCTTCCACTTTTCCAGCATGTCCCCGGATACCTCTAAAAAAACGCCGCTCTCCTTTTCTTTCAGGGCTTTCTTTGCAAAATACAATTTGTCATACTCGGTCCACGCCTCCACCTCGTAGGGAAGCGAAATTTTTTTCCCCGACTGTTTATCCAAAAGTTCTACGATATCCCGCACATGTACCGCCGCGATATCCTTTCTATATCCCGCCGCGGCAAAAACGGCATTTCTAACCACCCCGTCCCGGATCGCCCTGGGCAATTCCCTCAATTTTGCAATCTCCAGACACCATGCCTCCCCCTGTCGCGTCAAAAGTTCCCGCTCCTTCGACCCAATCTGTTCTTCCATGTAATCCCGGATATCCTTAAGCTGTTCCGCTGTCGAATTCATATGCGCGACCGCCTTATGGTTGATCCTGCTAAGCTCCGGAAGTATCTTTTTTCTGATCCGGTTCCGCGAAAAGCTTTTGTCCTCATTTGTAGAGTCCGTACAATACTGCTGCTTTTGGTCTGCAAGGTATGATTCGATCTCCCCCCTGTCTACTGCAAGCAGAGGGCGGATCACCGCAACCTTTCCTTCCATCCTGACAGGCGGCATTCCGCACAGTCCCGCCAACCCGCTTCCCCTTGCCATCTGAAACAACATAGTCTCCGCATTATCCTCCATATGATGCGCCAGCGCAAGACATACTCTTTTATGCCCCTGCTGCATCAGTTCCTCCGCGCGGCTCCAAAACGCCTCATAACGGAGTATTCTGGCGGCCTCCTCCAGGCCCAGATGACATTTTTTTGCATACTCCGGGACATCCACCGATCTGACCGAACAGAGAATATTGCGCTCCCTGCACAGTTTTTCCACGAACGCCGCATCCCTGCGGCTCTCCTCCCCCCGAATTCCATGTTCCACGCAGACCGCCTCAAGAGAAATTTCCGTTTTCTCCCCAAACTCCTGCAAAAGCAAAAGAAGAGATACCGAATCCGCCCCCCCGGAACATCCGCACAGAACATAGTCCCCCGATCTTAACATATGATGCTTTTCCATGTAATCCCATATCTTTTGTTTCATCCAGTTACTTCTCCCAAATGCCGACCGCAAGGATCGTCATATCATCCATCGCATAATTTCCTGTTATCAAAAGCACTTTTTCCAAAAGATTTTTTGCCAGAACGCCTGCATTGTCCGTGTCAATATCCGAAAGCATTTCTTCCATTTTTGCTTCCGGATCCTTCACATGGAGATATTCTAACACACCATCCGTCACCATTACAAGGAAATCCCCATCCTGAAGCTTTCGCTCGGCATTTTCCGGTTCGGGGTCAAGCCCCACTCCGGCGGGCAGGGAGGTCGACATGATGCACTCCACTTTCTCCCCTCTTTTGATGAACGTGGCCGCCGAACCGATCTTCGTCAGTTCAAGGGAACCCGTGTAGAGGTCAATGTCCGCAAGATCCAGCGTGGAATAGGAATTGTCATCTCCCTTTAGCACCATTGCCGAGTTCATCATCTTAATCGCAGTATCCTTCTTGAATCCGGCCTCTATAAACTTCTGCAAAAGTTCTACGACCATCTCGCTCTCCTGGCTTGCCTGACCGCCGGAGCCCATGCCGTCGGATAGACAGACATAATATTTCCCGTTATCCAATCCAAACATGGAAAAATTATCTCCGCTGACCGAGGAACCGTTCTTCTTTTTGCCTGCAATCCCCTGCATCGTATAAAAACAGGTATCCTCATATGCCGTCAGATTTACCGCCTCCTTTGTCAGAATGGATTTTGACTCCATTTCCAGGCGCATCGACAGATGCATCGCCTTCTCCAATGCCCGAAGATAATTCCGGCTCGGAATTCCGCCGCCCCATTTGCTGGACACCCGCGCCTTTACATACTTCCTTTTATTTGCGTCCTCATAAATATGCAGATCCTCCGCCAGCAGCCCCCTCTCCTTCACCTCAAAAGAGATTTTTGCCAGAAGGACACGGGATTTTGCATCCAGATTCCGATCCTGCTTTGTAAAGTCCTCCAACAGATCCGACATAGCGTCCAACTGCTGCGCAATAACCATACGGTTCTCCAGAAGCCGCTTGTACCATGCCTGATTCAATTCCATTCTGCTGAAAGCATTTACCGCCTCCTCCACCATATGGGGATAACGGGGGCATTCCGTCACATATCCGTTTTTTAATATCTCATCCTTTGCCTCATGGGCAGCTACTGCCTGAAGCAGCTTCTGGATCTTTCCCGAGAGCGAAATCCTGTTTTGATCCCAGCAGATTGCACAGCCATCGCAGGATGCACACAGTTTTCCGGTAATTTCCCGTTCCAGCACGCTCATATTTTCCGCAAAGGAATTTTCCGTTTCCCTTCCCATGTTCGCAAATGCAAGGGACAGCCCGTCCACCGCCGAGGCAAACGCCAGCATTCTTCCGCTTCCGCTCTCGGGTTCCTCCCCGTCGAGAAGCTCTTCCTCCTCCTTCCTGTGAAATGAAATCTGCAGTTCCGCAAGTAAGGTAAGCCCATAGTGGAGCAATATGGTAAGCCCCATGACAAGAACGCCCTCGCTGATTCCTATTATAAGCTCGTTCCGGTCTGCGGTGGACATTGCATGTCCTGAAAAATTGAGCATGATGGTCACCGCCCCCGCAATGATCCCAGCCGCAAGACCGCCGCAGTTTTTGTTCGCCCACATATAAAACCGGATTGCGAGAGCGATGACAACCAGAATCACGATATATTTTACGATCATATTCAGCGGCATAAAATAGCCGATTCCCGCGATCATTCCTATGTAGAGAAGAACAGAGTGTTCCTGCAGCAGACAGTTTGCCGCAAAAAAGGCCGGCACCAGCGGATAATGATTCATCACGCAGACCATACTGCATAAAAAACCGACGACTCCCTGCAATACACCTATTATCATCCTTTGTAATCTGCTCGTTGTTTCCATTTTGATCCCTCCAAAGTCTTTTTCTGCCAGACGGCAAGTGTCTCGATTATACGATCCGCCGGAAAAAATCTTTGTCAAAAATAATTCCCGTTTTTAAAAACTTTTCGCCAAAACCCACCGTTAAATCGCGATTCGAAGGGATTTTCAAGCTTTCAGTCCTTTTAAGAACCTCAAAAAAAGAACGAAGCTAAAGACCTTATTCCATGTCTTCACTCTTCGCTCTCTTTGAATATTATTTCATTATCATACGCAAGCCCCAGCTTGCTTTTTGCCGTATCTTCAATAAACTGCGTCGTCTGCATGTAATCTTCAAGTGCGTCGATCTCCTCCGCCCTCTGCGTCTCTGCGGCGTACTCCTGCATCAGCGCTTCCACCTCGGCAGCTTTTGCGTCATCCTTCTGCTTCAATCTGTAAATCTGCACCGACATAACCGCCAAAAAAACCAGCACAATAATGCCGATTCCGGTCGTCCCGGCGTTTTTCCTTCTCTTTTTCCTTCCAGCGCTCATTCACTTACTCCTTCTTGCTGAAGCGTTCTTTTGTTTTTATTGTAACCGCTTTCCACGCTTTTTTCAATCGTTTTTTCCCGGCAAGGATCCACTTCCCAAGCCTTTTCACAAGCCATTTCCCCAAAAGCGCATAATAAAGAAGAATGCCTGATATGATCCCGCCCAAAATATATCCCCTTATCCTGCCGTCCGTCTCCCGGTACATTAAGAGAAATACCGCAAGTCCAAAAATCACCCAGTAGATGACATCCTCGACGGAAACCCACGCCGTGCCGTGGGTGAAGAGTCTGCGAAAGATACGAATCACATCATAGCACGCCATCATCGCTGCCCCCAGCAGACATGCGCGCCCCAGCGTCACAAACTCCTGAACGATCGTTCCGCTAACCTGCATTACTTAAACAGCTTCCCAAAAAACGATTCGCCTTTTCCTCCCACCTTAGAAACCTCGGAATATTCCAAAGAGACAATCAACCCCTCCAGATCGACTTCCCCCTTTTCCAGATTCAGCCGGTTGACATGAAGATCCTTTCCCTTAATATGTAACATTCCCATTTCCGTCTCCAATAGAATCTCTGAAATATCAAAGGAAAGTACGTCAAGCACTCCCGTAAAGCTTCCGTTTTTCCGATTGCTCAGCAATGCTTTATGCCCCTTTGCCGCTACTATCTTTTCTTCCATAAAAACAGACCTCCTTTATAGTAATATATTAGAAGGTCTGCCGCTTTATGCTATATATTCAAATAATTCCTTTGCCTCTTCCTTTTTGGTCGTATCCTGGATATCCAGCACCCTGACTTTGACGGATTTTTGTCCGAAGAGGATTTCGATCTCATCCCCTACCTTTACGTTCGTGGAAGCCTTCGCAGGCTTGCCGTTGATCGTGACCCGTCCCGCATCGCAGGCCTCGTTTGCAACGGTTCTTCGCTTGATCAAGCGGGATACCTTTAAAAATTTATCCAATCTCATATGCCTTTCATCCTTTTCCTATGAAAGTAACAAAGCGGACAAGTCCGCTTCAACTCCCCTGCCCCTCTATCTTAAGGGGACTTGCTCCGCTTTGCGCGCCGAGCATGGTCAGCGCAAGCTGACTTTTTCCATCATGCGAGTGCGCCTCCTGCCGGAGGCTTTTATCTCATAGGATCAGAACACTTTAGTGTTTTAGCACAACAAGGTATTTCCTATGAGAAAAAAAAGACCTCACAAGAAATCCTGTCAGGTCCTTCTCTCATATTACAATGTTCAAACTAGTTGATGAAATCCTTTAAAGCTTTTCCTGCTTTGAACTTAGGCGCTTTAGAAGCCGGAATCTTCATCTCTGCTCCTGTCTGTGGATTTCTGCCAGTTCTTGCTGCTCTCTCAGAAACCTCGAAAGTACCAAATCCAACTAAGGTAACTTTCTCCCCCTTCTTTAATTCCTCTGCGATAACCTCTGTGAATGCCTTTACAGATGCCTCAGCGTCCTTCTTAGACAAACCAGCCTTCTCTGCAACTGCTGCAACTAACTCTGCCTTGTTCATGATAAAAAATTCCTCCTCTGGATTCTTATATTATATAATTCGAGTACTCTTCCCAAATTATTTACAGTATTATATATACTTGTTTTTTCCATTTTTGTCAAGGAAAAAAGCCATTTTTGTCATTTTCCCTATAAAGAACCCAGCATTTCTGTCAAAGTTGACAGATAATCCTCCAATAATTCGTCTGATACGGCATTATCGGTATCGGAAGAGACGTGCGAGTCGTCTGTTGTTTCGCCTTCCTCCTCGATCACGACCGCGCTTTCTTCCTCAAGCTCAATTATGATCGTTGCTTCCTTTGAGTTGACATAAAGATATTTCGACCAATCCTCATAACCGCTTGCGGTCACCACCATCGAATGCCAGCCATACGTTAATGTAAGCGGCTCGCTATAATCCACCGTCTCTCCGTCAATCGAAAGCTTCGCCCCCTCTATATCGATGGAAAAAAGAACCGTGCCGTATTGGGATCCCTCACCCTTGATCCCGTCAAGGTCAACCGTCGTGGTCTCTCCCCGTGCAATGGTGATCTCACAGCTTCCGCCCCATCCGTTGTTCGCAACGGACAGCGTATATTCCCCCTCCGGCAATTCCAACTGCATATCTGATGTAATCTGTGTAAATACGCTTGTATCAAGCTGCAGATAGCTGCCTTCAAAAAGCTCTGTGTTGACCAATTGCAGCTCGCCGTGTCCGGTCGTCACCATAACGGAAAGAATCTTTTTGCCCTGCCCGATCACGGTGATCCTGTCGCTGTCGGTGAGATCCTCCATCATGATCCGCTCATTATTGGAAAAGATAAATGTTTCCTCATCATAATTATATTTTGTATCCGCTATATAAAAAATCCCGCGCTCTTCTTCCACCGAAAAACGTCTGATATTATCGTACTCCCAAACGTCCTCCGCAATCTGGATCTGTCTCAGCTTTCCCTCCTGATCCGTGCTTCCTAGGTAGACCGCCCTGCCGGGGACAAAGCTTACTGCGGAGGAACGGTTTCCATATTTATCCAGAAACTGCGTATTCAAGCTGTAATAATATTGATATTCCATACCGTTTGCGTACCGGTAAAGTCTCATGGATTCCGTGGTATTATCGATCGAAAGCAGCAAAAACAGGTCTCTGGTTTCCTCCGTCTCGTCCTCGTCCGCTTCCGCCTCTGTCCCCTGGGGATAGTAATAGACAACTCCTGTGGATGTGCGCTCCTCCTCAGTTTTTCCGCAGGCCGCACAGAGCAGGAGTTCCAGCAGTACGATCAAGTATATCATTCGTCCTTTTTTTCTTACATTCTTCATACCTCTTAGTATACATGATTATCCGATAAAAGAAAATAAATTTTGCAAAAACCGGCTCCTGCTCTCCTCCTGCGCAATTACTTTATCCAGTTTTTCAATATCCCGCCCGGAAAGCCATGCTTTATGCGAATTATAGTAATGGTTTGCTATCTTCCAGAATTTTTCGGGAAAGAGCAGCAGAAGGTATAATTGCTTATACTCCGCCTTTGAAAGAGGACGAATACCATTATAGTATGCGACCATCCCCATAGCGAGTTCTTCATTCCAATTATTTTTCTCCAGCATTTTTCTCAAAAAATTCGCAAGATCATACACGGAAAGATCATAGTGGAGCGTCTCAAAATGTATGATCCTCCATCCCTCCGGGCTGTTTACAACATTATGCTGGTTAAAATCCCCGTGACGGAGATAATACTTCATCTCCCCTGTTTCTTCCTTCAACATACGAACCGATTCTGCGGCGCAAAAAACAAACCTGGGATACTGTTCCTGAAATTTGATCTCAAATTCATTCTTCTTTTTCCGGGTCTTGATATAGTTTTTTACCTTGATGAGTTCTCTGTAATGCTTTTCATAAAGAAGAAGGGCAGCCTCCTTTTCGCTCTTCATAAAGTCCGGAATCTCAATCGGACAGATATCCAGCAAGCTATGTAGGGCCGCCAGCTGTTCCACCGCCGCCCGCAGATCCCCCCGGTTTTTCATATTGCATTCGCTCCCGGAGATCATGTCCTTGAGCAGATATCTGGCTCCCAGGTCATCAGAGGCAGTCGCCGTATCTTCCTTCGTCTTTGTGATCTGTTCTGCCGCAAAGCCGGATTCCTTTAAAAACAGCAGGACTTTTCTCAAAAATTCAGCCCGTTCCGGTGATCCGCGGAAAGGCACAAGCATTTTCATTCCCTCGCTGGTGTTGCAGATATATGTTCCTCTTCCCTTGTTTATCTGTTCTACGGTCAGATCATATTGTTCTAAAATTGTTTCTGGCTGAATATACAAAAAACCCCCTCCATATGACTCATTCGTGTCTGTTTATCATATGAAAGGGGCTGTCATTTTATGTGCCTGCTCCAGTAACTTTTCTCGCGTATTCAATTCCGGCTGTTCCAGTACCTGTTCAAAGAGCTGATCCAGAATTTCCCCCAGCTCTCTTCCGGGTTTCATGCCAAGTGCGATGAGATCTCTTCCATTTATCGCAAGATCCGATTTTTTTACACAATTTCCCGCTTCCAGAATCCCCCCGTACTGCTGCTCATACCTGCTTAAGTATTCCAGCTTTTCCTCCCGGCGATACATGCTCTGGGCCAGAATGTCCGCCCGCTTCACCTCAAATAAAAGCGGAAACAGCTCCGTGCCGATCTGGCTTATCGCCCGCCGCACATTCTTCTGGGTAAGCTTTGGCCGGTCGTCATGGTAAAGCACCAGCCTGCACACCTGATCCGTCGTGTCATTGTCAAATTTTAGTCTGCGGAGAATCTCTTTGGTCATCTTCGCGCCGACCTCCGGATGTTTTTTAAAGTGATCCTGCCCCGCCTCATCCGTTGTAAGGCATACGGGTTTTGCAATATCATGAAACAGCATTGCAAGGCGAAGCACCTTATCAGGGCGAACTCCCTCTATCGCGCGGATGGTATGCTCCCCCACCGAGTACATATGGTGCTTATTATTCTGTCCGGTCTCCATCATTACGTCAAATTCCGGCAGAAAGACCGATGTGAGCTTCAACTCATATGCGGTCCGCAGCTCCCCGGGGTGCGGGGAAACCAAAAGCTTCACAAGCTCTGCCTGTATCCGCTCCGCGCTTACCTTACCGATTGTTCCGGAAAGTGCGGCGACCGCCTCCTTTGTATCCGTCTCGATGGAGAATCCCAATTGCGCCGCAAACCGCACCGCCCGCAGCATGCGAAGCGCATCCTCGGTAAAACGCTCCCGCGGATTTCCCACGCAGCGTATAATGCCGGCTTTTAAATCCTCAATTCCATGAAACGCATCCACCAGTCCGCGATCATCATTATACGCCATCGCGTTGACTGTAAAATCCCGGCGTTTCAAATCCTCAAGCAGACTTAAGGTAAAGGTTACCTCCTTCGGATGGCGGGCATCCTCATATTCTCCGTCAATCCGGTAGGTCGTCACCTCATATCCCGCACGGTCGAGCAGCACGGTTACGGTTCCGTGCCGGATCCCCGTATCGATTGTACGCCCAAACAACGCCTTAACCTGACATGGTGTTGCGGAGGTCGTGATGTCCCAATCCTGCGGTTTTCTTCCCAAAACCGAATCCCGGACACACCCGCCGACTGCATAGGCCTCATGACCATGCTCCTGAAGCACATGTATAATTTGATTTACATTTTCCGGCAAATCTATTCTCATATAAATGCGTAATGTCCCTTTTCTGTCCTCTTTACTGAGTAAAGCAGATCATCCGCAAGCTTGATCAGTTCGTCGATATCCTGTTCATCCTTCGCGTCGGATGACATGGAAATACCGATGGAGCATGTAATACGGTTCTGCTCTTTCACCTTGATCTCATGCCCTACGCATTTCTCAATGCTGTCGCGAAAACCATCCGTAGCGTTGATCCTGCGATATATCTCCTTCGCCAGAGATTCCAGTTCATCCTTATCATCCGTATTCAGAAGAAGAATAAATTCATCCCCTCCATATCGGCTGGCAAATCCATAGTTCTCTGCCACGCTCTGAAAGATTGCAGCCATCTCCTTTAAGATGATATCTCCGACATCATGACCGAAGGTGTCATTATAACTCTTGAAATTGTCTAAATCTACAAACATCAATCCTACTTTATTTTGTCTCTGCCCGGACTTCCAGCCCTCTGCCATTCTGTTGATCTGCTCATACAGTCCGGCGCGGTTATAAATTCCGGTCAACACGTCGGTAACGGCTGACATCTGCAGCTTATGGTTCATCTCACGGATTTCCCTGCTTGCCTCCATCCGCTTGATAGAGTAGCCCATTTCTCGAAAAAGCATCTGGTACAGCCTCAAATCCCCATCATTTAGCATATAGCGTTCGATAGAGGAATGCCAGTTGTCCTTCATCATAACATAGGTCACCAGCAAACTGGACAGCATGCCGTTCTTGAAAAACGGTACCGCCACGAAGGAACACACCTCATCCTCATCGAATATCTCTATAACATCCTGATGTTCAAAAAAGGTGCTGCTGATCTTAGATACCGCAAACCCTTGAGGATATTCCCTCATAAGACGCTCCAGCCGTTCCAGGGTCTCCTGGGTCATCTCCACCTCGGTGTCATTATACAGCGTTTTCTGCTCCGGGCCCTCATACCAAATATAAAGCGCCCGGTCCGGGCTGAAATGGTTCAAAAACATGTGCAGCGCATTGTTTACCATTCCGCTGATATCCGTATCATTCACGTCGATAATCTTCTGCCAGCTTGAAATAAACTCCATCTGCTGCTTACTGTTCTGGCAGTCAAGGGCAAGCCCCTCCTGCTTGACCAGCACCTCGATGTCGGCCTCCGGGATCCTGCACGGTCCCTTATCCCCTCCGAGATCAACTTCATCCAGTATCTTTATCGCCACTCCCATGGAGATCTGTCTGTGCATCTCCTGCTGCTGCTCCAGCGTGTTCCGCTCGCGCTCATACAGCGCCGTCCGCCCCATTGCCTTAAATAATTCCATGCGCTTCTGGCGGTAGATATTGTAGGCGAAAAACTGATTTCCCTCTGCGGCCGCCAGAAATTTTTCCGCAGCCTCAAAGTTGGAGAAAGCACTTTCGTTGTCCCCCTCCATGTAATTCAGCAGCGCAAGGGAAAAGGTGTAGAGGAACATATCGTCATCACATTTTGCGTAATCGTGGATGATTTCCACGTTCTGCTTATCCTTTTCTTTTGCCAGAATGTAATTTAAAAACTGCCGGCAGCTTAACAGATACCGCTCACAGTTAAACTTGTTCCCCTGCAAGGCGCAGACAAGCGCCAACAAAGCATAAAGCTTTGAGAGATTGCAGACCCGCAGGCTGTTCAAATGCAGCTTTTCGATAACCTTCATGCAGAACTGAAGTTCATGCTCTGCCGTTTCGTAATGTCCCAGTATAATACTGTTGAGAGAACGGTTGTAGTATACCTCCGCGATATCCTCCGGCAGGCGCAGACGATAGAGTATCTCTATTGATCGGCTGTAATAGATCTCCGCCTCTTTATTATAACCAAGAGCGCTCAAGTTATATCCGATGCCGCAGATAATCCTTCCTCCCGCCAATTGTCCCTTATCCTTCAAAAACTGATAAGCGCGGACGGAATAGACCATCGCGATCTCATTCATCCCGTTTGTCGCCGCAAGCATAATATTTTTCTGAAATGCATTATTTACCAGATGTGCATTTCCGATCTCCTTGGCCTGGGCAACACCCTTGCTGAAATACACCAGCTCCGCCTCGGATCGGTACGCCTTTGCCACTACCTCCGGGCTGTTATCATACGCATATAAGTAAATATGCGCCAGATGATTCTTATAATTATATTTCATAAGAAACTCGATCAGCTTCTCCTCGATGGGAATATCCCGCACGCAGAAAAAGATATTGTACCAGCCTGACATCTGCACCTGCACATCAAGCAGCTGCGCCCGGAAAACCTCATACTCCGTCCCATGCCCTTCCGCTTCGTCCCTTGCCTTTTGCGCATATACCCGGGCTTTCTCCAGCTTTCCCTGATACATATAACAGGTGGCGGTCAGATATGCGCATTCGAAATTAATCTCATGCTGCTTTTCGGGAATATCCATATGCCGGATCTCCTCAACCAGCTCAAGAGACTTTGACATATCGCTTAGAAGCATGGATACCTTTGCATATAATAGGTATATGGCAAGCTTTGTATCCTTCCGGATGAAGGCATCCTCAAATTTGACCTGACGCTCGATGTTCTGAAAAAGGGATTTTGCCAGATCAAAATCCAGCAGATCCATGATATTGTTGCTCAAATCAAGGATCTGCTCATAATTCTCAATCTGTTTTTCCTCTCCGAATTCCTCCGCGCGCCGGATTCCGGTGCTTCCGATATGATACTTCTGACTGTTATTCTCTATCCGTTCAATGATTTCATCCCATACTCCGGAAATCAATTCACGCTGGAACTGAAGGTTTGTTCCCAGAACGATCCCGATATTGCACGAGGGTTCTTTTAAGAGCAGATTTACTAATTCCATACTGCTCTTTGCCGCCATCTGAAACCGGTTGATCACAATTACGATCGGACGGATCTCGGCAATATGTTTCAGCATGGATGCAACCGCATCCGTCATTCGTTTCTGCTCATATTCCACCTCATCCAGAAGAACGCTCTCCTGCCTTATGCACACTCCGGTCTCATAATACGACCTGAGCACGCATTGATGAAGATAATAAACGCCGCAGGTTTCCAGAAATTCCTGAAAATTGTCGTCCACATATTTTCTGTATATATCGCAGACGGTATTGATAAAAGGCATATACGCCTCGATCAGAGATCCTTTTTCAAACTCATGCCATGTAAAATATATATCGTCTTCGTTTTCCGAATACTGTTTGATCTTGTCAAGTCCGCTGATAGAAAAATCGTTATTGTAGCATACCATAACAATATTCTGCTCCGTCTTCCCAACGTTGCTGTACACCTGCTCGATCACACCATTATAATATTTGTCAATCATGGCTTTATCCCTCATATAACCCAAATGATTTATATTATGCTGATTCCCCGTAAACCCGTTCCCAGTCAATCCGTTTTTTATGATCTGCACACAAGTGTGCAGCTTAATTTAATATTATGCCAATCTTTCTTGAATGTCAAGAACGCAACAAGTCCGGCGCTCCTTTGTAATCCTCTTTTAAATCGCGGATTTTTGAATTCTCCGGCTCAATGGAAATATCTATGCGTTCCCCGGTAGAGGGATGTTCAAATTCCAGTCGATATGAGCAGAGCGCCAGGCCTGATTTCGTCCGGTTCTGCCCGTTTCCGTACTTCAAATCTCCTAAGATCGGACAGCCCATGTTCGCCAGCTGCACCCGGATCTGATGGTGGCGTCCGGTATGCAGCGTTATATCAAGGAGCGCCCTTTTGTCCCGCCTTGCTCTCACTTCGTAGTCCAGCACCGCCTTCTGCGGCTTTTTTGCCCCCCTGCCCCTGTCTTTTTCCTCCGGCGGCACAACGGCGGAAAAATTTTTCTTTGCATCAAAAAGCAGATAATCTGTCAGTGTCCCGCCGTCGGCGACACGATCCTGCACATAGACAACTGCGTAGTAATGTTTGCCGATGATCCGGCTCTTCACCTGCTCTGACAGGCAGGCGGCGGCTTTGGGATTTTTTGCAAACACCATAATCCCCTCTACCGGCTGATCCAGCCTGTGAACAATGCCGATATAGGGATCTTCCCCCTTTTTTGCGCGGTAATTGCGCAGCAGGCTTTCCATGTCCTGCTGACCGATGCTTCTGGTCTGGGTAGCGATCCCGGCGGGCTTATGGCAGACGATCACATCGTCATCCTCCTGTATAATGTTAGGCTGCGTGTATCTTAGCTGCATGATTTTAACCTTCCGCTTTAAGTATATTTAAACCTTATCCATTCTCAACTTCAATCTGGCATATCTTCATCGCCTCCAATGCATTTCTGTGGCTTTCCGGGGTCACTCCGGCACAACAGGAAGCGTCGACGCTGATCGGAACCTCCGGCAGAAAAGCCTTGATCAGCATAGCATTGGAGATCACACAGATGTCCGTACAGAGCCCGATGAGCGTAATCCCCGAAATTGCTTCCTTCTCATTTTCTGCTTTCAGTAGAAAACCAAGATCCACCGAGCCAAAGGTCACTTTATCGATTGCGTCCTCTGTCCGAAGTTCTTCCAATTCAGGGCATATCTGCCAGCCCTTAGTCTCCTTGATACAATGGGAAACCGGAAGTCTTTTTCCCTCCTGCGTATCCATATAGTTCTCCCCGTGGGTATCTCTTGTAAAGTAAACTTTCCCGTCAAAGCTCTCTATTTTTTCTTTTACCTTCGGCACGATTTCCACCGCTTCTTTCGTACCGAGGGCGCCGTCTATAAAATCGTTCTGCATATCCACTACAATCAGCACCTTTTTCATCGCCTATTCCTCCATACTTTTAGCTTCATTAATCCAGTATATTATATAGGAAACCTTCTGAAAAGTCGATATCCGCTTATCCCGGTCCTTCTAGGCATCTTTTGCGAAGGTCGGCTGCATATCTATGATTTCCTGCAAGGGGTTCCAGGATAACAGATCCTCCTGCTCCTCCGCGTCTTCATCCATTTTTCGAATGCGAAGATACCTCTGGTACAGCATAGGATTATATTTCTTTAAATAATCGATTTCCTTCTTGTCTTCCTCCGATAGTTCCTTTGTCTCCTCCCGAATCAGACTAATGAGATGCTCTGCCGCTTCTTGTTTTGATGATAATACCGTATTTTTTCCCTTTGTTCCGCCCGATAGAGCGTTTTGCGATAATCCTGTCTGTATAAATATAAAAAGGCCTCCTTCCACATATCCGCTACAAAAGATATATCGGAAAGAGACCTTTTTCATTTTACTTTTTTCTATTTAAGTCCGGTCATCTCCGGCTTATCCTCTATATTGCCAGATCCACATGATTGACCGTGCCGACAGAACCGCTGCTTTCCTTTAAATAAATCCCCGTCCGGCGTAAAACTCCGTTTGTCTGGTTATCACCGTTTTTCAGAGAAAATTCCGTGTCTGCATTTCCGAGATAGATAGCTCCGACATCCGCCTGCTTGAGATCAAGAAGCACATCTTTGCCATTCTCATCCTTTGTCCACACCTTAAGCTGGCTGAAAATACTGTCGTTTTCGTCGATCCATCCGTTTCCGTCCTCGTCGTATGCCGCCAGATCTTTGAAACCGTCTCCGCTGGCTGTGCCAAACAGCTCCGAGCCGTCGTTTATGATTCCGTCCCCGTTTTTATCAAGGGCAAGGAAACCGCTTCCTGTTCCCGCAAAGGATATCTCTTCCTCCTCCCCGTCGCTGTCCAGATCAAACATAAATTTTTGGTCGGAAACCGTCCCGATATCCGTGTCCAGATTGATCATAAGAGGATCGGTGTAAATATATGTCTCCGTTGTCAGCGTGTCGATCTTGCATGTGAACGCTCTTGACATGGATACTTCGATATTAAAATCAATACTGCGTCCATCCGCCGTCTGTACCATGCCCGAGGATGCAAATGTGGTTCCTTCATATTCGCTGGTAAAGCCTGATGTGGCGGTCACCTTCTGCCATAATGTTCCGGTGGAAGTCGTTCCTACCGACACGCCGGAGGATGATGTACTAAGCGAGAAGGAACCGGACTCCTCGCTCCTATAATTTGCACTCCGGAGATCAAGAACGCCAGAGCCTAAATACTTGATGTCGGTTGACGTCACGCCTTTTCCGTTTGTCAGCATGGAAAACAGCTTCTTTAGCAGTTCCATCTTAAGCTTTGCCGAATCAGAGATTTCAAGCTTTCCCTTGGAATTTGCCTTTGACGCTTTCATACTTTCCGCGATAGCTTTTGCGGACTTTTCTTCATTTTCCTTCTGCTGCTGCGCGGCTTTTTCCTCCTCCTGCTTCTGATACGACTGCATATCCTCAAGATAGGACTGCCTCTCCGTCTCGCTGGACAGCGTCAGTATCGCTCCTGCAAGGTTATTTGATGCCGCCGACGATAACGTCATCGATTCCTTGTATGTGTAAGAATTGTAGCTATGACTGGAAGACATAGCAATAGAACTGCTTTGAATCTTCATATTGGACTCCTTTCCGCTTTTGCAAATCCTTTTGCACCTATTTATTTAGATATATATCGGCGGAAAATCTTACCTTCTTAAGCCATTCTATTAATTTTTTTCTTTCCATATTGCGCGGATAATCTGCTCCGCCCGCGCTGCCTCATCCTTTGTCAGCTGGGGCGTGTCCTTTAATACATAATCCATTCCAAGATTGTCATATTTTACCTTTCCCATAGAGTGGTATGGAAGAACCTCCAGCTTTTCTACATTGGAAAGTGTGCTTAAAAATTTTCCAAGCGCTGTCAGTTCCTCCTCGCAAAAGGTGATTCCGGGCACGACCACATGGCGTATCCACACCGGCTTATGGATTGAATCCAAATACCGGGCAAAATCAAGCATCTGCAGATTGGAATGCCCTGTCAGCTTCCTGTGAGCCTCCTCGTCCATATGCTTGATGTCTAGCATCACAAGATCTGTCACCTGCATCAGCTTCTCCACCTTTTCGAATGCTCCGCCGGATCGTTGCGGCGGAAACATGACCCCCGAAGTGTCCAGACAGGTGTGAATGTTTTTTCCCTTCGCCTTGCCAAAAAGCTCCGTTAAAAAGTCGATCTGAAACATCGGCTCCCCTCCGGTGGCAGTTATTCCTCCGGTCGTATAAAAGGAACGGTTTCTTTCAAAACGGTCAATGATCTCATCCGCTGCCATTTCCTGACCGTCCGCCGGATCCCAGGTGTCCGGGTTATGGCAATACTGGCAGCGCATCGGGCAGCCCTGAAAAAACACTACAAAACGCACGCCGGGTCCGTCTACCGTTCCAAAGGTCTCCAATGAATGAATTTTTCCCATTTGCTCCTCCTTGCTAAAAACCCGGGATGTAAATATATCCCGGGTTCTCTGGCTCTCTCTATTTAAACCGCCGCGGCATTACTCGCCGGGCTTAGCTCAAAACCTCCGGTTTTTCGCTATCCGGGCTGTCGCCCGATATCGCCTGTCGAAAACTTACCCTTCCATGCAAGCATGGTAGGGCCATTTTCGACAGGCGCTGCCCGGCTCGTAGCCTACGCTTACATCCTCTCGTGGAAGGTGCGGGCGATGACTTCATCCTGCTGTTCCTTGGTGAGCTTGATAAAGTTGACCGCATATCCGGATACGCGGATCGTAAGCTGCGGATACTGCTCGGGATGCTGCTGTGCGTCTAATAAAGTGTCTCTGTTTAATACATTGACATTTAAGTGGTGTCCGCCCTTTGCTACATATCCGTCCAACATTGCCACCAAATTGTTCTGCTCGCTGTCCATATCCTTTCCTAATGCATCCGGTACGATGGTAAAGGTATTGGAGATTCCGTCCTGGGAATCCATAAACGGAATTTTAGCAACGGATGCCAGAGATGCGACTGCTCCGTGGGTATCTCTTCCATGCATCGGATTTGCCCCCGGTGCAAATGCAACGCCCCTCTTTCTTCCGTCCGGCGTAGCGCCCGTATTTTTACCATAAGATACGTTAGATGTAATGGTAAGGATGGAAGTTGTCTGGATTCCGCCGCGGTATGTATGATTTCCTTTGATATAACCGATGAAGGTGTGAAGCACCTCTTTGGCGATATCGTCTACGCGGTCGTCATCGTTACCGTATTTCGGGAAGTCTCCCTCCACCTCAAAATCAATGGCAACACCGTTCTCATCCCGGATCGGTTTTACTTTTGCATACTTTATTGCAGATAAGGAATCTGCCACTACGGAAAATCCCGCTATACCGGTTGCAAACCAGCGGCGTACTTTCTTATCATGAAGGGCCATTTCCAGCTTTTCATAGCAGTATTTGTCGTGCATGTAATGAATGATATTGAGGGCGTTGACATATACGCTTGCCAGCCATTTCATCATATCCTTGTATGCAGACCATACTTCATCATAATCCAGATATTCCGAGGTGATCGGACGGTATTTTGGTCCGACCTGCTTGCCTGTCATCTCATCAACACCGCCGTTGATCGCATAAAGCAGACATTTTGCCAGGTTCGCCCTTGCCCCGAAGAACTGCATTTCTTTTCCGATCCTCATGGAAGACACGCAGCACGCAATACCATAGTCGTCCCCGTGAACCACACGCATGATATCATCATTTTCATACTG
>CAYROM010000013.1:0-48155 GCA_964425905.1 uncultured Lachnobacterium sp.
CGTATTCTTTCTCCTTTCGCTATTTCCGATTCTACTCCTGTCTTGGATCGATGATCTTAACTGCGTCAGCAACGCGGCCATACTGCCCCTTTGCCTTTTCCCAGGCAGTATTCGGATCGTCGCCCTTCTTGATGAAGTCGGTCATCTTTCCGAGAGATACGAACTGATATCCGATCACTTCATTGTCCTCATCAAGGGCAATCCCGGTGACATAGCCTTCCGCCATCTCAAGGTAACGAACCCCCTTCTCTCTGGTTGCATACATAGTACCAACCTGAGAGCGAAGTCCCTTTCCTAAATCTTCAAGACCTGCGCCGACCGCAAGACCGTCGTCGGAGAAAGCGCTCTGGGTACGGCCGTAAACGATCTGTAAGAAAAGCTCTCTCATCGCCGTGTTGATTGCGTCACAGACAAGGTCTGTGTTCAAAGCTTCGAGAATAGTCTTTCCCTGCAGTACCTCAGCCGCCATAGCAGCCGAATGGGTCATACCGGAGCATCCGATTGTCTCAATTAATGCCTCAACAATAACTCCTTCCTTAACATTCAGGGAGAGCTTGCATGCACCCTGCTGTGGCGCACACCAGCCAACACCGTGTGTAAAGCCTGAAATGTCCTCAATTTTCTTTGCATGGACCCATTTTCCTTCTTCCGGGATAGGAGCTGGTTCATGCTTTGCGCCCTTAGCAACCGGACACATGTTTTCAACTTCCTTTGTGTAAATCATTTTAAGACTCCTTTCACTTCTTTACATATTTAATGCCCGGCTGCGCCAAATCAACAGCCCGACATGCTGTACATATTTTCTCATATTTTTCAGGATTAGTCTAGGGGTAGTGGCAATTTTCCCCTAAAAAAGATTGCTCATTCATGCTTCGGCACGACATTGCCTTTATCCTTAAAAATGGAATTTGCCGGGATCACGCCCCTGACCCGGGATAACGGATAAATATTCGTGTGAGCCCCGATTACGGTTCCCGGATTTAATACGGAATTGCACCCCACCTCCACATAGTCTCCGAGCATTGCGCCAAATTTCTTTAATCCTGTTTCAATTTCCTCTTTTGTATCATAGCAATCCTTGACAAACACAATGGTTTTGTCCGATTTTACATTCGAGGTGATCGAGCCTGCGCCCATATGGGATTTATAGCCTAAAATGGAATCCCCCACATAGTTGTAGTGGGGAACCTGAACGGAGTTAAAAATAATTACATTCTTAAGCTCCGTGGAATTTCCCACAACCGAACCTTTTCCCACGATTGCCGAACCGCGGATGAACGCGCAGTGGCGGACCTCCGCCTCCTCGTCGATGATCAAAGGGCCGTGCAGATACGCGCTGGTAAATACGTTCGCGCTTTTTGCAACCCAGATATCCTCCCCCCGCTGTTCATACTTCTTTGGATCAAGGGTCGGCCCCAGCCCTTTTATAAAATCGCTGATTCCCATTAAAGCCTCCCAGGGGTAAGTAAACTGCGACAGATACTCTCCCGCGATGGTTTCCTCTAACGTGTACAAGCTGCTGATCTTTGCATTCTCCATATCTATTTTTTCATCCTTTCTTCCGGCATAGTTTTGATCAATTCCTGCTCCGGCGCCGCTGCCGCTTTTGCCGGCGTCTCGCCCGGATCATTAAAATCAAATTTAATTTTATCGTCCTCATATTTCAGACAGGCATCAAAGACGTTTCCCGCCTTTGAGGTAAATCCGGCAATTTTTTCCTTTGTTTTCTTTGTAGTCAGAAGCTCTAATATCGTTTCCTCGGAAAGCGGCACCTTTGCGACCGTATGGGACAGCTTAAAGCCGCATTCGCATTCATACTGCCACATGGCTTTTTGCATCAGCCTGTTGCATTTCGGACACGGAACATTGGACTCTTGGGGCTTTTGCTTTTCCGGAAAATCAAATTCGACCCTGCCATCCTCCGTCAGCTTTAGCGGAGCGTCAAACATCATACCTGTCTTTGCCACAAATCCGGTGATAACGCCGGTCTTTTTTCTTGTCAGAAGCTCCTTTAACTGTTCTTCCTTCAGCTTTACCCCGGCAATCTTTCCGATCATAAAACGACAGCTGTCTTCATCCTCTTTTCTGTAATTGGCGCAGCCGTAGCCAAAGGGCGTTACTACAATCGCGCTATTGCAGCGGGGACATTTTACATCCTTTACGGCAAGGGGTTCGAGATTGTTAAAGTCAAATTTAACACCTGTCACTTTGCCGTTTTCATCCTTCCCAAGCGCCAGCCTCGCATCAAATTTCTTCCCGCTCTTTGATTTAAAGCCCCGGAGAGTATCCGTGATTCCTTCCGCAAGAAGCTGTCTGACGCTGCCTTCCGTTAAGTTCTTTCCGGCAATCTTTCCGATCACAAAACGGCAGCTTTTTGGATTATCCCTCTCATATTTACTGCACCCGTAGCCAAAGGGCGTCGTCACGATTTCTCCCCCGCAGAGCGGACATTTTGCATCCTTGACAACCTTCGCCTCCACATGCTCGAAATCAAATTGAATTACCGGCCTGCCCTCCTCCTCCTTAAGCACTAAGCACGCGTCAAATTTCTTTCCCGCCTTTGACTTAAAGCCGCGGATGGTGTCTGTTTTCTTTTCCGTAAGGAGCTGCTTCACATTCCCCGCACTTAGGTTTTTTCCTGCGATCTGCCCGATCGAAAAGCGGCAGCTCTCGGGGTCCTCCTGCCTGTAATTCACACAGCCGAAACCAAAGGAGGTCTTTTTGATCTGCCCCTTGCAGATCGGGCAAAATACATCCGGCAAAATCTCCGGCTCTACCTCCGTAAAATCAAACTCAATCCGGTACTTATCGGAGAACTTAAGGGCGGCGTCAAAGCGCTTTCCGTTCTTTGATCGAAATCCCCGGATCGTATCGGTACGGCCTTTCTCTATCAAAATTTTGACCTGCTCCTCCGCAAGTGCCACACCGGCGATCTCTCCGATATTAAAATTACATCCCGATTTATCTTTTTTGTAATTTGCGCAGCCAAAGCCAAAGGGGGTTGTGACAATCTCTCCTCCGCACACCGGGCAGTTTGCGCCAATCTTTCGTTTTGCCCCCGCTCCCTTTGCCCCTTTTCCCGCAAAAGCGCTGATTTTTTCCGCAAGGGCTCCCCGGATATCCTGCTTGATCATGAACAGGGTTTCTTTGCGTATAAATTCCTCGAGTTTCCTCCGGTACTCCCAAAAATCGACCGTCCCCCGGGTGATTCCCTCCAGTCCCTTTTCCCATGATGCGGTCATCTTGGGATTTAAGAGCGCCGGAACCGTCATATTTACAACCTCGTAGACCATCTCCCCAAGATTATTGGGACTTAGCACCTGCGTCTTTTTGTTTAAGTTCAGATAATTGATCCGAACCAGCTTTTGAATGATTTCCGCCCGGGTCGCCGAGGTTCCGATTCCGGAGCCCTTGATCTGCTCCCGCAATTCCTCATCCTCGATCAGCTGTCCCGCGTTTTCCATGGCAAGCACCATAGATCCCGACGTGTACCTCTTGGGTGGAGAGGTCTTTCCGTTTTTTACGCTGTAACCCGCCACCGAAATATCATCGCCGTTTTTTAATTTCCCGGCAAGCTCCAAAAGCGCCTTGGGATTTGCCGTCACTCCATCTGCATTTTCGCCTTCCTGCGATCCGCCATCCTCATCCGGCATTTCCCTGCCCCCTAAGATCCTGGCATTTTCCTCCTCGAAGGATTTCTGTTTCGGGGGAATCGCCACCTCAAGATAGCCCGGAACCTTTAAAACCTTCCCGGAGGCGAAGAACTGCTCTTTTTCCACTCCCACGGTCAGCTTCACATTCTGATATTCCGCCGGAGGGTAGAATATGCTTAAAAACCTCCGCACGATCAGCTCATAAACCTCCTTTTGCAGGGAATTCAACGAGGTAAGCCCGGTCAACTGCCCGGTCGGAATGATCGCGTAATGATCCGTAACCTTACTGTCATCCGTATACTGGGTCTTTGCAATCCTCTCATACAGCCGGTGATCCATGATATTTTTCACGAAGGCCTGTACCGGCTCATAACCGGAAAGTCTGCTGATATTCTTGGATATTTCCTTTGCCACCGCAGTCGAAAGCACTCTGGCATCCGTTCGTGGATAGGTGGTAAGCTTCTTCTCGTAAAGCTCCTGTGCGGCCTGAAGGGTTTCGTCCGGGCTGATCTTGAACCTCTTTGCACACTCCGCCTGAAGCTCCGCAAGATTAAACAGAAGAGGCGCACGCTTTTTTGTTGTATTCTGCTCAACGGACAATACCCTTGCCGGCTTGCCCTGAAGCTCCTCCATAAGCGCAAGGGCATCCTTTTCCTCCTTAAAGCCGTTTTCCTTGTACAACAGCAAAGACTCAAAGTATTTTGAGCCCTCTACCGCCTTCCACTCACCCTCAATCTTTACATTGGAAAAACACCCCGTCACACGGTAGAACGGAGTCTCCGCAAAATCCCTGATTTCCCTCTCCCGGGTCACCACCATCCCAAGCACACAGGTCATGACACGCCCCACGGCGATTGCCGTATAGGATTTGGTTGCCGCTGCGTCATTTAAAAGATTGCCGTACTTAACGGACATAACCCTGGAAAAATTGATTCCCATTGCATAATCTTCGATCGTCCGCATAATGCCGGATCTGCCGAGATTTTCGTAGGCGGACATGGGCTTTGCCTCCCGGATTCCCCTCAGGATTTCCTCCTCCGTCTGGGAATCGATCCAGACGCGAAGCTCCTCCATTCCCTCCCGGACGCCGCCAAAGCTGCGGATGTTCTCCTCGATGGTCTGTCCTTCCTTTCCGGCATCTCCCGCCCAGTAGACCCGCTCGATATCCTGTCTTTGCAGCATTCCATGGACAATATCATATTGCCCCTTCACTTCTTTTATGACGTCATACTTATATTCCTCCGGCAGAAAGGGAAGATCCTCAAGCCTCCATTTTTTGTACTTTATGTCATAGCTCTCCGGATATACCATTCCCACCAGATGTCCCACGCACCAGGTGATCACATAGTCCTGGTTTTCTATATAACCGTTCTGTCTGCCGTTTACATGCAGCACATTGGCAAAGTCTCTGGCCACAGACGGTTTCTCCGTGATAATTAATGATTTTCCCATAAACCTATTACAGTTCCTTCATATCGATCAGCTGAAAGCTCTTGTCCCTCTGTACATAAGCTTTCAACGCAGGCTCAAAGTCCGTTGCGGAAAACAGATAGTAATGCTCCGAGGAAATCTTCGCCTGCTCCATCGCCGTAGCCATCTTTTCGCACATCTCCATTGTCATCTGGGGTTCATTCCAGTTGCAGAATCCGATAATATTCAGCCGGTCCGAGCTTTGCGCGATAATGTCAATACTGCCCTCTTTTCCGACCCATGTTCCCATCTTGTTTATCGAAAACGGAAGCTTGCCCATCTGGTTTAGTATGGACAGATACTCCATACAGACGTCCCGGAAATAACGGTTTAAGTAAATGTCCAGCTCCGGCGCAATATAGACGTCATAAAACATTTCCGGTTCCATCAGCTCCAAATCCGACAAATGGGGATAGACAAACTTAAACCAGAAATTAATAAATGTATTTTTAATCTGGTATACCCCCTTCTTTGCATTCTCCCATCCGCCTGTCTCAAAGGATATCAGCTTTTCCACAATGTCGAACTGAGCCAGATTTTTCATATAGACGCTGATCTTCGCCCTTGAGTATCCGGTCTCATGAAAAAGATCATTTAATTTATTCTTTCCCGCTGCAATGGTAGCAAGGATTGTGTTATAAACCGAGAGTTCCCGCAGTTCGGCCGAAATCAGCTCCTCCGCCTCCCGGTACAAAAATCCCTTTTCCGAAAGCACATTTTTGCAGATATTCTCCTTGAAATCCGCCCTTTGATCCCAGCGGTCCATATAGGCGGGTACACCGCCAATCACACCATAAAGCTTTATGCACTCCCTGACCGAAAGCTCCGGAAAAGCGCGAACCATCTCAAGGAAGTTCAGATTCTCCACCTTATGGAAGCAATCGATATGTTTTGCATCCTCCCCGAAAATGTTTGCCGCCTCATTTTTTGCCCACACAAGGGAGGAGGTCGTAAGAATGATCAGCACCGGTCCGGGATACAGACGCTTCATACGGAGCTTTATGATACTTTTTGCAAATTCCGGATCTTTTTTCAAGACATACTGCGCCTCATCGATCACCAGCACCAGCTTGGAGGGATCTCCGGTCTTTATCCGGTTAAAATATTCATCATAGGTGAATTTCTGCAGTTTTACCTCAAAGCGCCGGGCAAGCTCCTCCCCCAGCATCCTGTTCTGCAAGCCGGCGGACGCCTGACGGCAGCGGTAATAAAAGTTTTTCTTTCCCTTCATGAACTCGCTAAGAAGCTGCTTCATGCCGCAGCCCTTCTGACCGTAGAGAATCAGCAGATGATTTCCCGCCTTTGCATAGTATTCTTCCAATTTCTTCAGATCCGTATTTTTTGCTTTCATGCTTTTCTCCATATGTATCATCTAAAAATCAATTTAAAACAAATTATATCATTTTTTAATTTTGTATTCAACCAAAAACAATTTTAAAGATCTGATATGCTCTGGGGAAAGGTTTCAGATCGACGGCGTTCTGCGGGACAGACGGCCGGATCCCGATACGGGGGAGCGCTGCGGGCTGGTGGTATGTTCCATCACTCATGAATAAAGCGGACAAGTCCGCTTCCCCCGGAGGCTTTTATCCCATAAGAAGCAATTTCCTATGACACAAAGAAAGAGGCTTCGACAGCCTCTTTCTAAAAATCCTTATTTCTTTGTGATATAGCCCTGCGCCTTTAACAATTCTGCGCAGAGAACAGCTCCGCCTGCGGCTCCTCTCACAGTATTGTGGGAAAGTCCTACAAACTTATAGTCGTATACCGTATCCTCTCTCAGACGTCCTACGGAGATACCCATCCCCCGCTCAAAATCGACATCCAAAGCCACCTGCGGACGATTATCATCCTCCAGATACTGGATAAACTGCTTCGGTGCGCTCGGCAGACCGAGTTTCTGCGGCGCTCCGCTGTAATTTTTAAGCGCTTCTATCAATTGCTCCTTTGTAGGATTCTTCTTAAATTTTACAAACACCGCTGCGGTATGTCCATTCAACACCGGAACACGGATACATTGACAGGTGATGACCGGGGACTCCGCCGGAACGATTTCCTTTTTCTCCGGATCGACCCTGCCCCAGATGCGGAGGGGTTCCTTCTCGGACTTTTCTTCCTCGCCGCCAATGTATGGAATGATATTTCCCTCCATCTCCGGCCAGTCCTTAAAGGTCTTTCCCGCACCGGAAATTGCCTGATAAGTGGTTGCAACCACTTCATAGGGCTCAAACTCCTTCCAAGCGGTGAGCACCGGCGCATAGGACTGGATCGAACAGTTCGGCTTTACCGCCACAAATCCCCTTGTCGTTCCGAGACGCTCCTTCTGATATTTGATGACCTCCATATGCTCCGGGTTGATCTCCGGAACCACCATAGGAACGTCCGGCGTCCAGCGGTGTGCGCTGTTGTTGGAAACCACGGGAGTCTCTGTCTTTGCATAGTCCTCCTCGATCTTTTTGATCTCCTCCTTTGTCATATCCACAGCCGAAAATACAAAATCAACTAGGGACGCAACCTTTTCCACCTCATTGACATTCATTACTACAATATTTTTTACTGCCTCCGGCATCGGCGTATCCATCTTCCAGCGTCCGCCCACCGCCTCCTCGTAGGTTTTCCCGGCGCTCCTCGGACTTGCTGCAATTGTGGTAACCTCAAACCACGGATGGTTCTTAAGCAGAGAGATAAATCTCTGTCCGACCATTCCTGTTCCGCCAAGGATACCTACTTTTAATTTCTCACTCATTTTTTTCTCCTATCCATTTCTCTGTCTGTACCGCAGAGCAAAACTACATATTCATGTCCGTCTATCGCGTACAGTTGTTTCTCCTAGACATATATTAATTGATAAAGTTAGAAAAAACAAGGAAAAAACCTAATTAAATTAAAGGGGCTTTTTATAAAAAGTTAGTCATTTTGCACAACGATAGGATCTCACCTGCTCAAAATCCTTCTCATCCACCCCCGGAATCTTCCACTCATCTGCAAGATATTTTTCCGCAGCGGCAATAATCTGCTCCATCGCCTCCCTGCCCGGCGCCCCGACTGTCAGCCTCTTGTTTACGCAGGTTTCCATAGAAATCGCCTCATAGATATCATCCTCAAAAACCGGGGAAAAGCGCTGAAACTCCTCCATGCTCATATCGTCAATGGCGATATCCTTTTCAATACAGTACAGTACGATCCGTCCGATTATTCCATGTGCGTCCCGGAAAGGAACTCCGTGGTTTACCAGATAGTCTGCCGCGTCCGTAGCATTGGTAAAGCCGTTGTTTGCGCTCTTTCTCATAACATCCTTATTAAACTTCATGGTGGAAAGCATTCCGGTAAACAGGGCAATGCAGCCCTTTGCGGTATCAAAGGCGTCAAAGGATAACTCCTTATCCTCCTGCATATCTTTATTATATGCAAGGGGAAGCCCCTTTGTTACAGTAAGCAGCGACATCAGCGCACCGTATACGCGCCCGGTCTTTCCTCTTACCAGCTCTGCAATATCCGGATTCTTTTTCTGGGGCATGATACTGCTTCCGGTACTGTATGCATCATCGATCTCCACAAACTGATACTCGTTGGAGTTCCAGATGATGATCTCCTCGGAAAAACGCGAGAGGTGCATCATGACCGTGGAGAGTGCCGACAAAAATTCGATCAGATAATCCCGGTCGGATACCCCGTCGATACTGTTTAGGGTTGGACCGTAAAATCCCATAAGCTTTGCGGTATATTCCCTGTCCAGCGGATATGTGGTTCCCGCCAATGCGCCGGAACCAAGGGGACAGTAATTCATGCGCACAAAGATGTCATGCAGACGCTGCCGGTCTCTCCTAAACATCTCAAAATATGCCCCCATATGGTGGGCCAGCGTGATCGGCTGGGCTTTCTGCAAATGTGTAAAGCCCGGCATGATTGTTTCCGTATTTTCTTTCATAACAGAAAGGATCACTTTCAAAAGCTCCGTCAAAAGTTCATCCGTCTCCAGCACCTGAAGCCTTGTAAAAAGGCGCATATCAAGGGCAACCTGATCGTTTCTGCTCCGGCCGGTGTGAAGTTTCTTTCCGGTATCCCCCAGACGGTCGATCAGATTCGCCTCCACAAAGCTGTGGATATCCTCATACTCATCGGTGATCTCAAGCTTTCCGGACTCCACATCCGCGCGGATTTCCTCAAGGCACGCTATGACCGCCTGCACTTCCTCCGCCGTCAGAATCCCCTGTTTCCCAAGCATTCTGACATGGGCGATGCTGCCAAAAATATCTTCTTTGTATAGCTTTTTATCAAATGATATGGACGCGTTGAAGTTGTACACAAGCTTGTCTGTCTCCTTCGTAAAACGTCCGCCCCATAATTGTGCCATTGTACTTTTCCTTCCTTTGTCTCATTTTCTCCAATTATATGCATTTTAGCAAATCGCGTCAACCGGATATTCTAGTCATCCTTTGCGGCATTCTTTTCTTTCTCTGCGAGCTCTGCATCCCGCTGCTTCTTGGAGAACACGCAGCCGCAATAGTATTGCCGGTACATATCATACTGCTTTGAAATCTCTGCGGATTTTCTGTACCCGTCTTTTTTCTTGAAATCCGAGAAAAGATATCTTACATTATATTTCCGTTCCAGCTCCGCTCCGATCTCGTTGAGCTTTTCCGCATTCTTAAGGGGACTGATGGAGAGGGTCGTCGTAAAGAAATCAAACCCCTCCTTTTTCGCGTAGTTTGCCGCTTCGGAGAGCCGCAGCTTATAGCAGGCAAAGCAGCGCTCTCCCCCCTCCGGGATATCCTCCATCCCTCTGGTGCAGGAATAAAAGCGTTCCGGATCATACCTTCCCTCCGCAAAGGAGACCGGATATTTCGTCGGAAACTCTTCTATAAAACGCTTTTGTTCCTTCACCCGCAGATCATATTCCTCCGGCGGATAGATATTCGGGTTATAGTAAAATACCGTAACCGAAAAATATTCCGCCAGATACTTAATACAGTAGGAGCTGCATGGGCCGCAGCAGCTGTGAAGCAAAAGGCGCGGGACTTCGCCCGCGCCGCAGTATTCTTTTATCAATCCTTCCATAACTGTCTGATAATTGACTTTGTTCATTCTTCCTCCGTTATGCCGTACATTTCCCGGAAAATTCGTTTTCCGGTCTCTGTCCGGAATATACGCTCATACGCCTTTCTCTTGGCATTCTCGCTCTCATCATCCTCATACAGATTGACAAGGAAATCCGCCTCGATCAGAATCTGGTAATCCATCCCCTCCACATTGGTGTAGGTATGGTGATGTCCGATCAGATAGCAGATGCGCTCGATCATATAATTCTCAAAGCCGATCTCCGAAAGCACATGCTGCGCATAGATCGGGCCCTCCTGCTCCTGCAGCTTTCCGTCGCATCTTTTGTATTTTTCCTCGGCAGGGCGGATCCCGATATCATGGGTATAGGCGGCCGCCTCCAATATGAAAAGCGTCACCTCATCCAGATCCTCCGCCGTGCCGATCAGTCTTGCAAAGCTATGTACTTTCACAAAATGCTGGATCCGCTTCGGATCTCCGTCATAAAAAGCGATCATCCGCATAAATAAATCATCCAGCTGCCTCTGGCTGCAACTGACACTATCCATAGGGCTATTTCCTTTCCGCCACTAAAAAGCGAAGGGCTGCGGTCGCCGCCACATATATGACCACGCACAGGATCATCATGCCCGTCCTGCCGACCAAAATGCCAACGATCAGTTCCACAAGAATACATGCTCCGTGTATCCAGAGCTCCGCATTGTGCATCAGCACCGCGATCTCCGCCTCCATGATCACGATCACGCACACCGGAACAACCGGCTCCTTTAGTCCTGCAAATCCGACAATAATGACCGCAAGCGCGATCAGACAGAACGCAGATCCCGTAAGGGCGTCCCTGTTTGCCTTGAGCGTTCTTATCACCGCTTCCTTATCAATACTCATACTCTCACCTTTCCTCAAGAAAAATGTACCTTAACACACGTCTCTGCACATCCTGCGCAAAGCGTTTATATCTCAGTAGGAGGGAATTTTCTAATGTGCTGAAAAACGCGAATTCCATATAGCTGAAATCCGCGTTCTGCCTTTAAGCCGATAAGGGGATTCGAACCCCTGACCTACGCATTACGAGTGCGTCGCTCTACCGACTGAGCCATATCGGCATACTCTTACAAGCAAGTGTTATCATATCAAATTCGGTTTTCAAAATCAAGTGTTAATTTTGATTTTTCTAAGCTTAGTAAATTTGCATAAATTTTCAAACTGCAAAATCTACTATTTTGCCGTTGTTTTTCAGCGGAAATCATGCTACATTTAATCCACGATGTTTTAGCTGTGGCATCGCGGAATTTCTTTTATCCCCGCATATTTCGTGCAAGAATTCCCCTTTATAATAGCTTTCTGATCCAAGAAGGAGAACTATGAATTATCAAGACTTTTTAACCAGCATTAGAACCCGGCTTTCCCTGCACCTCGGGAAAGATGTCACGCTGCATATCCAGCAGATCGCAAAAAATAACGGCATCCGCTATGACGGCCTTATCATCATCCGCCCGGGAATAAACATTTCCCCCACCATCTATCTGCTGCCCTACTACCACCGCTATCTGGAGGGCGTCAGCTTAGAGGATATCTGTGAAGATATTGTAAAAGCCTATCGGAATAATGTTCCCGAAGGGAATTTTGACACCTCCCTTTTTACTGATTTTTCCAAAGCCAAAGGCCGGATCGTCATGCGTCTGGTCAACTATAAAAAAAATGAGGAATTGTTAAAAAATATCCCCTTTTTCCGATTTCTTGATCTTGCAGTCGTTTTCTACTGCCTGCTCTTTGCAGATGAAAAACAGCAGGCAAGCATTCTCATATACAATCACCATCTGGACTACTGGGACGTCGACGCGCATACTCTCTATACCTATGCGCTGGAAAACACGCCAAGGCTTTTTCCCCATCATCTGGAGGACATTTCAACGGTCATGCCAAAGCCTGCCCTTTGCCCCTGCGATGAATCGGTTTCCGCCGAATCCCCTATGTATGTGCTCACCAATACCTACCGCACGAACGGAGCAACGGTCATTTTGTACGACCAGCTTTTGCGGCAGCTTGCAGACTCCCTTGGCAGCGACCTTGTCATCCTTCCGAGCAGTATCCATGAAGTGCTTCTGATTCCGGCGGATTCCGATGTAAATCTTGCCCCCTTTCACTCCATCGTCCGGGAGGTCAATGAAACACAGCTTGCGGATGACGAGGTGCTTTCCGAGCATGCCTATTTTTTCTCCCGCTCCAAGGGCATCCTATCCACGGAGAACATTGCACAGGCAAGCTGACCGACTCTTTATCCCCCGGGAAACAATTGCCTATGAGACCAAATGGGCTGCCTCTTAAAAAGAGGCAGCCTCAAAAGGACAATCAGCCTTTATTCATTTTAATAAATCCATAGTTTTCCAGAGTCTGCATATAAACCGCAAGTCTTTCATACAGAGGATCCGCCTTCTTGCCAAACTCTTCGTGGACCTGCCGGGCAATCTCATACACCGAGGCTTTCCCATCGATCAGAGGCCAAATAAAATTTCCCATCTCCTCCAGATGTACCTGGGATACCTTCGGCTTTCCGAGAAGCCTCTGGGCGATCCTGTTAAACAGCCCCTTATTTTCGACAAAGATAATGATTTTTCCCTGTTCATCCTGTTCCCACAAAAACCGCTCATTGCGAACCGGAATAAATTCCAGATAATTTTTTTCCTTATTTCGCTTCTTTGTCATCGTTCTTTTCCTTTTTTCCTGCGGAGAACTTCCATACACAAAGAATCATAACGATCATCAAAACAACGCCGCCAACAACTCCGGTATTGATCGTTCCGGATAAGTCGATCTTGTCCGCCACCTGAACGACCGCAAGTATCGCCAAGAGGATTCCCACCAGACCTTCCCCGGCGATCAGTCCCGAGCAGAACAGAATCCCGGATCCTGCTTCGTCGCTCTTGTCCGCTGCTTTTTTCTTTCTATCCATAAACCAGCGGATGATTCCGCCGATCATAATGGTAGAGCTAAGCTCCAGCGGCAGATACAAACCAATCGCAACCGGCAGTACGGAAATTCCAAGGATCTCAATCACAATGGCAATGAACACGCCGATAAATACCAGCGCCCAAGGAAGGTTTCCGTTCATTACCCCCTCGACGATCATTTTCATCAGAGTTGCCTGCGGAGCGGACAATTCTGCCGAGCCAAATTCCCAGGCGGAATTCAGAAGGATGAGTACGCCGCCGATGGTAAATGCGGAAACCACCGCACCGATCAGCTCGCCGATCTGCTGTTTTTTAGGAGTTGCCCCGAGAATAAATCCGGTTTTTAAATCCTGTGAAGTATCCCCTGCCATCGCCGCAACAATACAGATAACGGATCCTATCGCAATAGCCCCCATCATTCCGTGTACACTATTATCTCCCGTCGCCTTTAAGCATAGGGTTGCGAACAATAACGTCGCAATCGCCATGCCGGACACCGGATTATTGCTGCTTCCCACAAGACCAACCATTCTGGAGGATACGGTTGCAAAAAAGAAGCCAAATATAACGATCAGGACTGCGCCGAGAATGGTCACCGGAATCTGCGGCAGCAGCCATATTGCAAGGATCATGACCAGTATACCGATCCCGATAAAACGCATATCCAGATCCTTGTCTGTCCGCAGGCGGCTGTCAGCTTTGCTTCCCTTCATTCCCTTTACAGCGTCGGCAAATGTCCGCACGATCAAAGGCAGGGACTTGATCAGGCTGATGATTCCTCCCGCCGCCACAGCTCCTGCACCGATATAACGGATATAATAGCTCCAGATTGCACTAGCGCCGCCCGCCGCATAAATATTTGCGATGGTATCCGTACCCGGATAAAGGACCGTATCCGCGCCAAAGGTCGCTATCGCCGGAATAAGTACAAACCATCCGAGCACACCTCCGGCAAACATAAAAGCAGCAATTTTAGGACCGCAGATATAGCCTACGCCTATTAATGCCGGATACACCTCCGCAGAAATCTCCGTCTTGAAGGATTTCACCTGAGCGGTTATTACGCCCGGAATCACCTTAAATCCGTCCACAAGGAACTTAAATACCGCCGCAATTCCCATACCTGCGAAAACGGTGCCTGCGCTGGCGCCGCCCTTTTCTCCTGCCAATAACACTTCCGCACAGGCCGTACCCTCCGGATAGGGAAGCACTCCATGCTCTTTTACGATCAAAGCATTCCGCAGGGGCACCATAAATAATACGCCAAGAATTCCGCCGCAGAGGGCGATCAATGAAATCGTGACCAGACTGGGAGTTTCGGTCAGACCCTCTTTTGCCCACAAGAACAGCACCGGCATAGTAAAAATAGCGCCCGCCGCCAGAGATTCCCCCGCGGAGCCGATGGTCTGTACCATATTGCTCTCCAGGACGGAATCCTTCTTCATGATCACGCGGATCACTCCCATAGAAATAACCGCAGCCGGTATGGATGCGGATACGGTCATGCCGACCCGCAGTCCCAGATATGCGTTTGCCGCACCAAAAACGATTGCCAGTAAAACACCCATGATCACGGATGTTATCGTAAATTCCGGGGTCACTTTGCCTGCCGGAATATAAGGTTTAAATTCTTCTTTCATTTTTCCTCTCCGTTATTTGTTTTTTTTAACTGAAATCAAAGACTCATAAAGTTCTTCATATTTGCGGGCGGATACATTCCATGAGAAATCTTCCTTCATGGCCCTTGCAATCATATCCTGCCACTCTTTTTTGTCATTGTCGAAAACGCTGTTTGCATACCGGATGATATGCAGCAATTGACCTGCGCCATAATTGTCATAGGAAAATCCTGTGCCGGTATGCTCATATTCATTGAAGGGAATCACGGTATCCTTAAGTCCGCCGGTCTCCCTCACGATCGGGATCGTTCCGTAGCGCATTGCCATCATCTGGCTCAATCCGCAGGGTTCATACATCGACGGCAACAAAAATGCGTCACAGGAGGCATAGATCCGGTGAGCCCGCTCCTCGGAATAGCCGATATACGCATGCACCTTATCCGGAAACCTGTCCTCAAAATAGCGGAACATATTCTCATACCGCTCCTCTCCTGTTCCAAGCACCGCCAGCTGCACATTCATTGTGCAAAGCATCTCCTCCATAATGCAGGAAACCTGATCAAATCCTTTCTGATCCGTCATCCGGGATACGATTCCGATCAAAAAGGCATCTTCCCCCACCTTAAGGTGCGACTGCTCCTGAAGAAGCCTCTTATTCTTTTTCTTTCCGTCCAAAGCGTCCCTGGCGGAAAAGTTATGAGCGATATACGGATCGGAGGCGGGATCAAATTCTTCATAGTCGATGCCGTTTAATATACCGGAAAGCACATTCCGCCTTGCATACATCAAGCCGTGCAGGCCTTCCCCGCCCTCCTGGGTCATGATATCCTGCGCATAGGAAGGGCTTACCGTAGTGACCGCATCTGCATATACCACACCCCCTTTTAAATAGTTTGCCTCCCCATAGGATTCCAATTCACGGTCATTAAAGATCTGTGCCGGAAGCCCCGTAATATCCATGATCTCCTTGATCCTCCAGCGCCCCTGAAACTTCATGTTATGGATGGTAAAAACAGTCTTGATCCGCGCGTAAAAGTGGTCGCTTCCGAAGCTCGTATGTAAAAATACCGGGAGAAGACCTGTCTGCCAGTCATTGCAATGTATGACATCCGGCTCAAAGTCGATGTATGGAAGCGCCATCAGCACCGCCTTTGAAAAGAATGCAAATTTTTCCACATCCTCGTAGATATTGTTGTAGGGGTTTGCCCCTGCAAAATAAAATTCATTATCCACAAAATAATACCGGATACCCTTATATTTTGCTTCAAAAATACCTGCATACTGTCTGCGCCAGTTCAAATCCACATAAAAGCGGCAGACAAATTTCAGTTCCGGCAGAAAGGAACTATCCATACAGGCGTACTTCGGAAGAATCACCCGGACATCATACTCCTGCTTGTTGAAGTATCTCGGCAATGATCCTACCACATCAGCCAGTCCCCCCGTCTTGACATACGGGACGGCTTCCGACGATACATAAAGTATTTTTTTCATAAAAACCTCCGAATTCTCCCCAGAATGTATTCTCATTATAGTACATTTGCACAAAAAAAGAAAGCCCTTTGAAATAAATTCCAATAAGACTTTCTTTCCCTTCACTACTTCATTTTCATCTGTAACCGTATCCGGTCTGTGATAAGAGCGATAAACTCTGAATTTGTCGGTTTTCCCTTTCCGTTGCTGATTGTATACCCGAACATCTCGTCGATCGTGTCCATCTTTCCACGGCTCCACGCAACCTCGATGGCATGTCTGATTGCTCTCTCCACACGGCTTGCCGTCGTATCGAATTTCTTTGCAATGCTTGGATAAAGGATTTTGGTAATCGAATTGAGCATGTCCATATCATTGACAGACATAATGATCGCTTCCCTGAGATATTGGTAACCCTTGATATGCGCCGGGACGCCTATCTCATGGATGATCTCCGTCACCACGTTTTCCAGCCGTTCCTCCGTCATCGGTTCCGCCCGCTCATACGCATTGATCTTCCTTTGATCCGGGCTGTTCCTCTGATCCCTCAGCTTCTTGATCCGGCTTAATACCATATCATTGTCGAAGGGTTTCATAATATAATAATCCGCACCGTAATTGAAGGCATCTTCCGTAATCTTTTCCTGCCCGATTGCACTTATCATGATAAAAGACGGATGCTTTGAAATCGTGGTATCCCCGTTGACCTTCTCAAGAACTCCAAGACCATCAAGTTTTGGCATTACCACGTCCAGCAGCACTACGTCAGGCTGCTTATTTTTAATCAGCAAAAATGCTTCCTCTCCATCTTTTGCGGTTCCAACCACCTCAAGCTCTTCGTCGCTGGAAACAATCGCTCCCAGAAGCTTAAGCATTCTTTCATTATCATCTGCAATCGCACATTTAATCTTTTCCATGTCCGCCTCCTGCACATATTTTCTATTCCTAAATATATCCAATTCTATTTATTGCAATTTGTCAAAAATTGTCGACAAATAGAATAGAATTGTGCAGAAAGCGTTCACCGATTAAACAGCTTCTTCGAACTGGGAATTATAAAGTTCCGCATAGAACCCGCCCATTGCCAGCAACTCGTCATGGGTCCCCTGCTCGACTATATCACCGTCCTTCATAACAAGAATCAGATCCGCATTGCGGATTGTTGACAGACGGTGCGCGATAATAAAACTGGTCCTTCCTCTCATAAGATTATCCAACGCCTTTTGTATCCTGATCTCCGTGCGGGTATCCACGGATGAGGTCGCTTCATCCAGAATCAGGATCGGGTTATCCGCCAGAATCGCCCTTGCAATGGTCAAAAGCTGTTTCTGCCCTTGGGAAACATTGGACGCCTCCTCGTTAAGCTCCATTTGATAGCCGCCCGGAAGAGTCTGGATAAAATGATGGGCATGAGCCGCCTTCGCCGCTGCTATGACCTCCTCGTCCGTTGCATCCAGCCTTCCGTAACGGATATTTTCCATAATGGTTCCCTGAAAAAGCCATGTATCCTGTAAAACCATGCCAAAGGCTTCCCGAAGTTCCTGCCTGTTATAATCCCGTACATCATTCCCATCCACAAAGATCGCGCCGCCGTTTACATCGTAAAAACGCATCAAAAGCTTTACCATCGTGGTTTTTCCAGCTCCAGTTGGACCGACAATGGCAATCTGCTGCCCCGGCAGTACCTTTGCGGAAAAATCATGGATGATGATCTTGTTTGGATCATAGCCAAAATGAACATGGGAAAATTCCACGCTTCCCTCGATATTCTCCACCCTTACCGGATCTGCTGCGGTCATCTTTTCCTCTTCCTCGTCGAGAAATTCAAAGACACGCTCGGCGGCGGCAGCCATAGACTGCAGCTGGTTTGCCACCTGTGCGATCTGCTGTATGGGCTGTGTAAAATTCTTCACGTACTGGATAAACGCCTGAATATCTCCTATGGTGATGACTCCCCGTATCGCAAGAATTCCACCGGAAATCGCAACGCCAGCATATCCGAGATTTCCCACAAACTGCATGATTGGCTGCATCAGACCGGAGAGAAACTGGGATTTCCATGCAGACTCATACAAAATATCATTCGTATCGGAAAATGTCCGCACCATCTCCTCCTCTTTGTTAAATGCCTGCACAACAAGGTGTCCGCCGTACACCTCCTCCACCTGTCCGTTGATATGTCCCAAATATTCCTGCTGACTGCGGAAATACTTCTGTGAACGCTTGATCACGAAAGAGATCAGTACGACAGAAACCGGCAGAATGACAATTGCGATCAATGTCATAAGAGGAGAAATGGACAGCATCATGACAAAGGTTCCGACCAGCGTCGCCACCGATGTGATGATCTGCGTTACACTCTGATTCAAACTCTGCCCCAGCGTATCCACGTCATTCGTAATGCGGGACAGCACCTCACCGTACGTCCTGCTCTCGAAATATTTCATCGGCATGCGGTTGATCTTCTTTGATATGTCATTCCTCACCCGGTAGCAGGTCTTTTGCGTAATATTTGTCATAATCATCCCCTGTGCAAAACTAAACAGGGAACTGATGAGATACAATCCCAGCGTAAACAGAAGTATCCTTGCAATATAGGTAAAATCAATGCCGCCGATCCCGGCGATCTTGTTCATAAGCCCCTCCGCAAGAGCCGTGGTCGCCTTTCCCATTACCTTCGGTCCCACCACAGAAAAGACCGTGGAGACTGCCGCAAAGACCATAACCATTACGATTGCCGCCCAATAGCGTCCCAGATACCGGACCAGCTTTTTTATGGAGCCTTTAAAATTCTTTGTTTTTTCCGCTGCCCCGTTTGCTCTGCCGGGGCCTCCGATCATACGTCCTTGAGCTTTTGCCATTCTAAACTCCCTCCAATCCCAATTCCTTCGCTGAAAGCTGTGAACGCGCGATCTGCCCGTACACCTCGCAGCTTTGCAGCAATTCCTGATGTGTGCCCTTGCCTACGATCTTTCCTTCATCGAGAACAAGGATCTGATCCGCGTTAAGGATCGTGCTGATCCGCTGCGCAACGATCAGCACCGTCGCATGCTTCGTCTTTTCCTCCAGCGCCCTGCGAAGCTTTGCGTCGGTTTTCATATCCAATGCGGAAAAGCTGTCATCAAACACATATATTTTCGGATCCTTCGCAATCGCTCTGGCAATGGCAAGGCGCTGCTTCTGTCCGCCTGAGACATTGCTTCCGCCCTGGGCGATAGGGCTATCATACCGATCGCGCTTTTCCTCCACAAACTCCTCCGCCTGGGCGATTCTGGCGGCATTTGCTATCTCCTCGTCCGTTGCATCGGTGTTTCCAAAGCGCAAGTTTGATGCTATCGTCCCGGAGAACAGCACTCCCTTCTGCGGAACAAAGCCGATCATTTCCCGCAGCTCTTTTAAGGGCATTCTGCGGATATCCACACCGTCGATCGTAATGCTTCCCTGTGTAACATCATAGAAACGCGGAAGCAAATTTACTAAAGTGGATTTTCCGCAGCCCGTGCTTCCGATGACCGCCGTTATCTTTCCCGGCTCCGCTGTAAAATCAATATCCGAGATCACCCCTTCCTCGGCCCCCGGATAGGTAAATCCAACGCTGTTGAAGCGAACGATTCCCTTTTTCTCACCGGCGTATTCCGGATGCTCCGGCTCCAAAATGGAGGTCTTTGTTTTGATCACCTCATCGATCCGCTCCGCCGCAACTCCTGCCCTTGGCAGAATGATGGACATCGCGGTCAGCATCAAAAAGGACATGACGATCATCATTGTGTAGGTGATGAAGGCGGTCAGGGTTCCGACCTGCATGTCGCCTGCATCAATCCTTTTTGCTCCCACCCATACGATCAGCAGCGTCACGCCGTACATGATCATCGTCATTCCAGGCATCATGCATGTCATAACCCGGTTGGTAAACAGCTGGGTTTTCATCAGATTTCGGCTTGCCTCGTCAAACCGCTCCTCCTCCTTCTTTTCTCTTCCGAAGGCACGGATAACGCTAAGTCCGGTTAAAATTTCCCTGGACACAAGGTTCAGTCTGTCCACAAGCTTCTGCATGATCTTAAATTTCGGCATGGTAACAGCCATCAGAATCCCGACAAAGCCCAAAACCAGCAGCACCGCCAGACCAATAATCCACTCCATTTTCGCATTGGTCCCGGCAACCTTTATGATTCCTCCAACGCCCATGATCGGTGCCATCAGGACAAGACGGAGGAACACCACCGTCACCATCTGAATCTGCTGGATATCATTTGTGCTTCTCGTAATCAGGGAAGCCGTGGAAAACTTATCCATCTCCGCATTGGAATAATCAACCACGTTGCGGAAGGTTTGTATCCTAAGATCCCTGCCGATCCCTGCGCCTACCTTGGATGCGCAGTAGCCCACAACGACAGCGCACAGCATCATCACAAGCGCGATCACAAGCATTTTCCCGCCGGTCTTCCACATATAAGACATCTGGATTTTCCCGAGATTGATCCCCGCATTCTCATCACAATATCCCGCAAAGGCAACTCCCATTGACATAAGCGTTGAACTTCCGAAGGTGTCGATCTGATCGGATACTGCGCTGCGGATCTCAAGTATCACATCATCCCCAAGCGTTCCGCTCTCTGGCATAAGCATGAGCGTATCCAAGTCAACGCCCGCCTCCTCCATGGAAAAATCCGTACTTTCCCCGCTCTTTTCACGTAAATCTGCGGAATTGACCTGATAACTCATGACCAGAGGAATCAGAAATTCCTCATCATAGGAGGACAGCGCGTCCTCCGTGATCTCGTTCCTTATGTAAAGATCGCCTTCCATCGTATAACAAGAGTCAAATTCTTCTTTCTCGCCGCTTGTCATAAACAGCTTTGCAAGACCATAATCCTGCCCGGTAAGCTTCTCCGGAAGAACATGCTCAATCCCCTGATTCTGGATGCCCACGTCAATAATGTTCGAAGTGTACTGCGGAAGCGATAGATCGCAGTACACCTGAACAACCAGAAACAGGAAGATGACAAGCAGCCATCTCCAATATGGTTTCATGTTTTTAAATATTTTCGTCATTCGTTCTGCCCTCTTTTTTCAGTTTGTTCCTCTTATTCTAAACTTGACGCATTGGAAAAACAACCCAATAAATCTAAAACTATTCTAATGTGATTATTAATTTTTAAAAAAATCCGTCATTTTCATGTTCCATCATCGTTTCCGCAAAAATCCCATATCCCTTTCCCGGATCATTGACAAGAACATGGGTCACGGCGCCGATCAGTTTCCCGTTCTGGATGATGGGGCTTCCGCTCATTCCCTGCACAATTCCCCCGGTAAGCTCCAAAAGTTCCTCATCTGTCACCATAAAATGTATCCCCTTGTTGCTGTCCTCCGCCTGATAGTCCAAATCCGTAATTTTTATCTCATAGCTTTTTACCTCTCCGGTGATATCGGACAGTATATACGCCGTGCTTTTCTCAATCTCCTGCTTATACCCCACCTCATAAGAATCATCCTCGCTGCTGTACAAAAGATAGTCCTCCTCGTCAAGACTGCCGTATATGCCAAGGTTGTCGTTTCCCTGAATATTTCCCAGATGGTTGCTGCTGCCATAATAAATGATTCCCTCCAGTTCCCCGGGAGTCCCTTTTATCCCCTTCGTCACGCCAAGCAGTCTTGTGCGGTAGATGCTTCCGGCGGACATAGACAAAAGCTGTCCCGTCTCCCCGTCGCCGATCCCGTGTCCCAGCGCTCCAAATTTTCCGCTTTCCGTGTAATAGGTCATCGTGCCGATCCCTGCCATATCATCTTTGACCCAGATTCCCAGCATATAGGCATCCCCCTGCACGGGCACCGCCTGAACGGAGACTTTAATATACTCTCCCTTGCGGTTTACCGTAAGGGCAAGGGCATTTTCCCCATTCTCATTGATCTTTTCCACAAGCTCCTCCTTTGTATTGATCTCCAGATCATTTACCGCAAGAATATAATCTCCCGCAAACAATTTATTTTCCGCCGGCTCATAATTCAGACCGTTTGCAGCTTCAATCGGACTGGTATCCAGTACAAGAACCCCCGAAGTCTGTCCATATATCCCGATCACCCTGCCGGAGGCATATACATATTTCGCAGGAATAACGGTGACCTCAACCTCTTTGATGGGAAAAAGACCAAACAGATTGCAGGTAACCGTATAATCCGCGACATCGTAGGAGGATTGCTCCGCATAAAATGTCTCCTGCCTGTAATTCGGCTCCGACAGCCGCACCGGAATAGAAAAATGACAGGAAATCTCCTCCTCCTTACTGATATATATATGGTCAGGTATCTCCTTTAAGAAAAGGGAATGGGAAAAACAGATAAGAGCTGTTAAATAAATCCAGATCAAATTTTTATAAAAATGCATAGAAAAATTCCGCATACTATTACCTCAAATACTTTTGTAATAGTATGCGGAAAAATCACTTTTTCATGTAAGCCATTTCTTTCATCTCCCGGGCATTTTGATATACCGTCTCGGTGATCTCTACGCCGCCCAGCATCCGGGCAAGCTCGCTGACGCTTTCCTGCTCGTTCAGTTTTTTTATTTCAGACACCGTTGACCGGTTCTGAACCGATTTTTCGATGAGGAAATGCGTATCCGCCATCGCGGCGATCTGGGGCAGATGGGTAATACAGATGATCTGGTGGCGCCGCCCCAGAAGATTCATTTTCTCGGAGACCTTCTGTGCGGTTCTTCCGCTGATCCCGCTGTCGATCTCATCAAAAATCAGCGTGTCGATATCATCCCCGGCCGCCATAACCGTTTTGACCGCCAGCATGATCCTGGACAATTCTCCGCCGGAGGCAACCTTTCCAAGAGGTCTTAAAGGCTCACCGGGATTTGTGGAGATCACAAATTCCGCATCGTCGATCCCTCCCGCCGTATAGTCTGCCGTCCGCTCGAAGTTCATGGAAAACTGCACGTCCAGAAAGTTCAGTTCCTCCAAAGCCTCCCCGATCGCCGCGCACAACCTGTCTGCCTCCTCCTTTCGGATTTCCGACAGTTCTATCGAAAGCTTCTCCATCTGCTTTTCCTGTTCCTCAATCGAACTTAAAAGCTGATTTAAGTATTGATCATAGTCCTGAAGCTTCATGATACGTTCGTTTTTTTTGCTGCATTCTTCGAGGATCTCCTCGATGGTGCCGCCATACTTTGATTTTAAGTGATTTACCAGATCCAAACGTTTCTCCGTCTCATAGAAACGCTCCTCGTCAAATTCCGCTTCCCCTATATATCCGGATAACTCGTGGTTAAAATCACCGAGCAGGCTGTCAATCTCGGATAGCTGCTCCCTAAGTTCCCCGATTTTTTTGTCATATTGGGATACAAAGGACAACTCCCTGACCGCCCGTCCGATCAGCTCCGATGCGTTCTCCCTGTCCCCGCCGCAGCTAAAATAAGCGTTGTTTGCAGCTTCCATGATTTTCTTTCCGTTGGAAAATTTGCGAAAATCCGCCTCCAATTCCTCATCCTCCCCCGGAACCAGATTTGCGTCTGTGATCTCCTTTACCTCAAATTCCAGAAAAGAGAGTTCTCTCTTTTGCTCCTCCGTATCGATCCTTGCGTTTTCCCATTCTTCCTTTAATTTTCGGTATTTGCGGTACTCCGCCGCAAGAACCTCCTTTTTTCCTGCTATGCGCTGTTTTGCATAGCCATCAAGGATTTCCAGGTGCTTCTTTTTGGACAACAGGGACTGATGCTCATGCTGCCCATAGATATCAATTAAAAGGCCCGCGGCCTCCTTCATCCTGGAAACGGAAACCGTCTCCCCATTGATCCTGCCCACCGCGCGCTGTGCGGTAATCTTTCTGCTTAAGATGACCGTCCCGTCCTCCGGTTCAATATCCATTTCCCGAAGTTTCTGCAGGGTAAGGGGATTTTCCACGGAAAAAACAAGCTCGATCAGCGCCGGGTCACCGTTTTCCCTCAGCATTTCCTTTGGCACCTTCTCTCCCAGCGCCAGATTCACCGAACCAATGATGATGGATTTTCCGGCTCCGGTCTCTCCGGTCAGGATATTCAGTCCCCGATCCAGTTCCACATCTGCTTCATCAATCAATGCCAGATTTTTTACATGCAGATTTTGTAACATAGTTTCTCCTTCTACTCACTTAATCTATCCGTATTTTTTGCGGGCGGACAGCCCTGCCCGATTTCCTTTTACTAGGGTTCCACGATCTTTCGAAGCGTTTTCATTGTCAGGGCGGCGTCATCCACGGTGCGGACCACGCAAAAAATCGTGTCATCCCCCGCGATTGATCCTACAATACCGGGAATCTGCATGGCGTCAATGGCAGCGCAGACCGCATTTGCCATACCCGACACTGTTTTTATCACCAGAATATTCTGCGCCATGTCCAAGGATAAAAACCCTTCCCGAAATACCCGCACCAGTTTTGCGGATATCTGTTCCCTCGCATCGGACAAAACCGTATATTTTTGTTTCCCGCTGTCCAGAGAAATCTTCGTAAGCTTTAACTCCCTGATATCCCTTGACACGGTCGCCTGCGTCACCTCGAAGCCTTCGTTCGTCAGATAGGAGGACAATTCCTCCTGTGTCTCAATCTCATATTTTTGGATCAATTCTAAGATCTTTGCCTGTCTTTTTGCTTTCATATAAGCCTCCTAGGTATAGGTTTCCATTTTTTTGCGGAGCTGCTGCAGAAAACTTTTTTTACTCAGCTTACAGATCCTTGTAATGCTTGACGCCTGTGAGATCACAAACCGGTCTCCCACCGAAAGCCTCTCCGCCTCATCCCCGTCAAAGCTGACAAGCGCCTGCTCATCCTTTTCCGCTCTGCGTGTTCCGATCTGTATCTCGACCACATCCTCCGCGCAAAGGACAATACTCTTGGAATTCAAATTATGGGCATTGATCGGCGTAAGGAGCAGCATTTTCGCCTTCGGATCCACGATCGGACCTCCTGCCGACATATTATAACCGGTAGAACCGGTGGGCGTCGCCACAATGATTCCGTCCGCATGATATGTATTTAAAAGCTCTCCGTTTACATACACATGAAGGCTTAGAATGGAAAGGGTTCCGATCCTGTGGATAACAATGTCATTGAGGGCTACTCTGGCTTCTTTTTCCCTATCCTGATACCCGGTCAGCATCATCCGCTCCTCCGTCACGAAGTCGTCCCGCATAAGGCGGTCGATCGCACTAAATACGGTCGCCTCCTCCAATTCGCAGAGATATCCCAGCGTACCTAAATTCACCCCTATGAGCGGGATCTTAAGCAGCTCCACCTTCGTCGCCGCACGGATCAGCGTTCCGTCCCCTCCCAGCACAAAAATACATTCCGTATCCTCCGGTATCCCTGAAACATCAAAGGCATCCGCCTCAAAATGCCGGATATTGCTAAGAAGATATTTTGCGGTTCCGCCCTTCTTTTCGATATAGGAAACCATCTGTTTCGTCAAATGCAGATCCCTGTCCTTATATGCATTTGTAATAATAAGAAATCGCTGCATATTTATTTGTCCAATTCTCCATGTGCGGCATCCACCACACTCTGGATATCCACGGACTCCTCCTTTTTCGGCTCGTCTGCTTTTTCTATGTGAACCAGATACTCAATGTTGCCCTCCGGCCCCTTGATCGGGGAATACTCCAGATGCCGCACCGAAAAACCGTTCTCCAGCGCAAAACCGATTACATTCCCGATAACCTCCAGATGTACCTTCGCATCCCGCACAACGCCTTTTTTGCCGACCTTGTCCCTTCCCGCTTCAAACTGCGGTTTGATCAGGCAGACCATCTGCCCCTTTTCCCCTAAGAGTTCTCTTGCCGCCGGAAGTACCTTGGAAAGCGAGATAAAAGAAACATCCACCGAGGCAAAGTCAAGCCTGTCATCGATATCCTGAGGCGTTACATAGCGGATATTTGTCTTCTCCATGCATACGACCCTCGGATCCTGGCGAAGCTTCCACGCAAACTGTCCGTATCCCACATCCACCGCATAGACTTTTTTTGCCCCGTTCTGAAGCATACAATCCGTAAATCCTCCGGTGGAGGCGCCGATGTCCATGCAGATCTTCCCCTCAAGGGCGATCCCAAAATGCGTCATTGCCTTCTCCAGCTTAAGTCCTCCCCGGCTGACATATTTTAAAGTATTCCCGTGAATCTCAATCCTGCAATCCTCCGCGAGAGCGGCTCCTGCTTTGTCCTCGCGATCTCCGTCAACAAAGACATTTCCCTCCATGATCATCGCCTTTGCCTTTTCCCTGGAGGGTGCAAGCCCCCGCTTTACCAGCAGCACATCTAAGCGTTCCTTCATATTTCCTCTTCCTGAATCATATTAAATACTGACTTTGCGTCAATTTTTAGAACCTGTTTTAATTTATCTACACTCCCGTGTTCCACAAACATATCGGGAATTGCAACCCGCTTGACCCTGATCGGAAGCTGCTCCTCCATCACAAAGGATATGATATGTTCTCCCATTCCGCCATTTGCAACATTTTCCTCCATCGTGACAAGCAAAGTGTGCTCCAGGGAAAGCCTGCGTATACATTCTCTATCAAAGGGCTTGGCAAACCGCGCATTGATAACCGTTGCCACGATTCCCTGCTCTTCCAAAAGCTCCGCCGTCTCCATCGCTGTTTTTACCATGCTTCCGAGTGCAAAAAGACAAACCCCCGATCCCTTTTGGATCAGTTCGCTTTTTCCCTCTTCCAGAGGGCTTCGAAACTCCTTTAATCCATCATAGGCTTCGCCCTTCGGATAGCGTACCGCAACCGGCGCGCCAAACTCCACCGCAAATTTCATCATATCGGAAAGTTCCCACTTATTCTTCGGTGCCATGACCGTCATATTGGGGATGGAGGACAGATAGGACAGATCAAAAATCCCCTGATGGGTTTCCCCGTCGCTGCCTACAAGCCCTGCGCGGTCTATTGCAAAAACTACCGGCAGTCGTTCTATGCACACGTCATGCAGAATCTCGTCATATGCCCGCTGCAGAAAAGAGGAATACACCACAAATACCGGAATCAGTCCGGCCTTTGCCATCCCCGCCGCAAAGGTCACCGCATGAGCCTCCGCGATCCCGACGTCAAAAAAGCGCTCCGGAAAAGCGTTATGGAAACGCTTCAGCCCCGTTCCGTCCTCCATCGCCGCGGTGATGGCAATAACATCCGGATTCCTCTCCCCCATTTTTTTCATCACGGTGGAAAATACATCCGTATAATTTGCCTTAACTCTGGGCTTTTTCAGAATTCCCGTCTCAGGAAAAAACGGCTCCGTTCCGTGAAAACGTGCCGGATGGCGTTCCGCCGGAAGGTAACCGGAGCCCTTATGGGTGAGGACATGGACAAGCACCGGTCCGTCCACCCGCTTTGCCTCCTCAAAGGTTCTGCGCATATCCGCAATATTTGTTCCGTCCACCGGTCCTAAGTACATAATTCCCATCTCTTCAAATATCATTCCCGGAATGAAAAGATGCTTGATGCTGCTCTTTGTATTCCGGATCTTTTTTACCATTTTCTCCCCGTAGACCGGAATATGGTTCAAAGAGTTCATAACGTCGTTTTTTAATCCCCGGTATGCATCGGCGGTACGGAAACGGGACAGATATCTGCTCATTCCTCCCACATTCTCCGATATGGACATATTGTTGTCGTTCAGCACGATGATAAAATTTGATTTCATGCGGGAGGCATTGTTCAGCCCCTCGTAAGCCAGCCCTCCGGTCAGCGCGCCGTCTCCGATGACGGAGACCACATAGTAGTCCTTTCCCGTCAGCTCCCTCGCCTCCGCAAACCCAAGTCCCGCCGAGATGGAGGTGGAACTGTGTCCCGTGTTAAAGCTGTCGCACTCGCTCTCCCTGCTCTTCGGAAACCCGCTCATGCCGCCATACTGCCTGAGTTTGGAAAAGCCCTCCTTCCTTCCCGTCAAAAGCTTATGGGTGTAAGACTGATGTCCCACATCCCATATGATCTTATCCTTCGGAAGATCAAAGGAAAGATGAAGCGCCATTGTGAGCTCGATCACCCCCAGATTCGATCCCAGATGCCCGCCGGTCTTCGATATGCTCTCAATCAGAAACTCCCGGATCTCCTCTTTTAAAAGCTCAAGCTCCTGAGCCGTAAAATTTTTGATATCATTTTCTTTTTCTATTTTGTCTAATAACATGTGTAAATCCCAAGCTCTATCTTATTTTTCACGGTGTACCAGATATAGGATCAGCTCCCGCAGGAATCCGCTCTTCCTGCCCAGATCGTTCAAAAGCCCTGCCGCCTCATCCGACAATCGTTCCACATCCTTTTTCGCCTGTTCCAATCCCTCGAAGGTAACATAGGTCGCCTTGTGATTCTTTTCATCGCTTCCGATCGGTTTGCCCAGCACCTCTAAGGAACCCGTCACGTCCAAAATATCATCCTGAATCTGAAAGGCAAGTCCCACCTTTCCGGCAATCTGCCCCGCGATATTCTGTTCCCTTTCCGAAGCCCCCGCAAGGATCGCCCCGATTCTCATGGAAGCCTCGATGAGGGCCCCCGTCTTCAGCCGGTATATAAAATCCAGTTTTTCCCTTGTGACCGGCTCTGCATCAAAAGCGTCCGTCTCCACATCCACCACCTGACCGCCAACCATCCCGTAAACTCCCGCCTTCACCGAAAGTTCCCGAAGCGCCTTTCCGATTACGGGATTGTCCGGCTCCTGCTCAAATGCAAGTGTTGCCGTCTCAAAGGCGTAATTTAAAAGTGCGTCTCCTGTCAGGATTCCCATCGTCTCTCCAAATACCGCATGGGTCGTCTTCCTCCCCCTGCGGTACTCATCATTGTCCAGCGCCGGAAGATCGTCGTGTACCAGCGAATAGGTATGGATCATCTCTATGGCAGCCATAAACGGCTCCACAATCTTTGAACTTCCGCCAAAGATCCGGTAAGTCTCCTCCATGAGCATCGGGCGAAGGCGCTTTCCCCCCGCAAGAATACTGTAATTCATCGCCTGGAAGATGGTTTTCTGATAGCCTTCCTCCCCGGGCAAATACGCCTTAATCACCGAATCGATATGCTCCTTGCGCAGTTTTATTTCCTGTTCTACGGACATTAAAATTCCTCCAATTCTCCCTGCTCATTCAACACAAGCATCGCCTTCTCAATGCCGTCGAGCATTTCGTTTGCCGCTTTGAGTTCCTCGATTCCCTCTTTGTATAATGCAAAGGCTTGATCAAGGGAGATATCTTTGCTCTCCATCTGTTCCAGTATTTTTTCAATCTGTTCGAACCGCTCCTCAAGCGTAATCTTTTCCTCGCTCATTTTCATATACCTCCGAAACGACCGCCCGAATGCTCCCATCCAGCAAATGTACCGTGATCTCCTCTCCGGCGTGAACTCCGGCAGCCTTCTTTAACGTCTTATGATCCGGTCCTTCCACAAACGCACAGCCCTGGCTTAATTTTTTGACCGGTGAATTTCCCTCCAGTTCCTTTGACAACAGCATCCATCTGTTTCTCTTTTCCCGGACGGACTGCTCCATGATCCGCAGGAGCCGTTCCTCGTATTCCATCGCCCTTCGCCGGTTATCATTCAGCCGGTTTGCGGGGCTTAAAAACTGAAAACGTGTTGCCGCGTGGGAAAGCTTCTCCCTTGCAAGCTCGCATTTTTGATTCATACTGTGGTTCATCCGCAGGCGCATCTGCGCCATATAGGATATCAGCCCGCCGTATTCAAATACCGCAAGCTCCGCTGCGGCAGACGGCGTCGGTGCCCGCATATCCGCTACAAAATCGGCGATCGTCCAGTCTGTCTCATGTCCCACCGCAGAGATCACCGGAACACTGCAGTCAAAGATCGCCCTTGCGACGATTTCCTCATTGAACGCCCACAGATCCTCGATGGAGCCGCCGCCCCGTCCTACAATGATCACGTCAACTCCGAGATCTTCCAGCGCATGGATACCGTTTACAATGCTGGCCTTAGCCCCCTCCCCCTGGACAAGCGCCGGGTATAAGATCAGCTGTACATAGGGGTTCCTGCGGGCCGATATGTTGCGGATATCCTGAATTGCCGCTCCCGTGGGCGCTGTCACGATTCCAAGGCGCTTAATATATTTGGGGATGGGCCGCTTATACTCCTGTGCAAACATTCCCATCTCCTCCAGTTCGCGTTTCAACGCCTCAAACTTCAAAAACAGATTTCCCGCTCCGTCGAGCTCTATCTGCCGGGCGTAAAGCTGATACTTCCCGTCCCGCTCATACACCTCAACGGAGCCGGTCGCGATCACCTTGTCGCCCTCCTTCATCGGAAAGCCGAGCCCGCTCCGGTTTCCCGCAAACATGATCGCCGCCAGCGCTCCCTGCGCGTCCTTTAAGGTAAAATAAATGTGTCCGCTGTTATGATATTTGCAGTTAGACACTTCCCCCTTGACGCAAATCTGGTGGAGCATAAAGTCCTGCGCAAACATATTTTTGATATAGTGGTTCACCTGTCCGACTGAATAAACGTTTTTCATGATACAAACCGCGCCAGAACTCCATTGATAAATGCCGGGGATTCATCCGTGCCATACTTCTTTGCCAGTTCCACCGCCTCATTGATGGCAACCTTTTGGGGAATATCCTCGTCAAACTCAATCTCATAGACGGCCAGCCGGATCAGGCTTAAGTCCACCTTTCCCATGCGGGAGGTCTTCCATCCGGTCGTCCTTTCATTGATCTGCTCATCGATCAAAGGCAGCCTCTCCAAAACAGAGTTTGTCTTCTGCTTAATATATGAAAAATCCTCTTCCTTTAAACCCTTTAATTCCTCCTCAAACAGCGCAAGCTGCCCTTCCATCTCCTCCATTTCATGAAACTCGGCCCGAAACAACATAAAAAAAACATTTTCCCTTAATTCTCTTCTGGTCATTTTCTTTTCTCCAAATATTTTAAAATAAGGATGTCCAAAGGACATCCTTAATTATACTACAAATTATACCATTTAAAAAGCACTAATTATTGATTTGCCATATCCACGCTTGCGATACGGACATTGACAGCCTCCACATTTAAGCCTGTCATATTTTCGATCGCAGAGCGCACCTTTTCCTGTACTTTTGCAGATACCTCCGGAATACTGTACCCATAGGCAATGTTGATCGCAACATCCACCATGACCCGGTCCTCCTGCACTTCCACAGTAATACCCTTGGATAGGTTTTTCATTCCAAGCCGGCTTACGATCTCATTCGTAATGTTTCCGGCCATAGAACTGACGCCTTCTACTTCCGTTGCAGACAGTCCGGCGATGATTGCAATTACCTCATCCGCAATCCTAACCTCGCCCAACTGGTCTGATTTTATCTGAGTTGATTTTCTGCTTTCAGCCATTCCGTTATGCCTCCTCGGTATTTTGTCTGTTCATTATATCATGCGCTCCGCCCATGCTTTCCATACGCCCTGCACGGTATGATACGCATATGATTATTATAACATCTGCCGCGCACTTTGAAAACCATTAAATGAACGAAATGCTCTTCTTTATACGATCTGGTGCTTGGAGACAAATACCGGATAAGCGTCATTTCCGGATAGGGACTTTCCGGAAGTAATCTTAACATTCTTGTCGGTGATCACATACTCAACGTTTGCATCCGCCTCAACAACAGTATCCTGCATAAGTACACAGTTCTTGACCTTTGCGCCCTTTCCGATCTTTACTCCACGGAAGAGTACGCTGTTTTCAACTTCGCCCTCGATGACGCAGCCGTCCGCCACGAGTACATTCTTCGCCTTTGAGCCGTTAATGTATCTGGTGGGGTTGTCGTCACGGATCTTCGTATAAATCTGGTTTCCGGAGAAAAGCGCCTGCAGATTTTCCTCCTTGAGGAGACGCATATTTTCCTCAAAGTAGCTCTTCATATCATGGATATGCGCAACATATCCGTCATAGCAGTATCCCCGGATATCCAGCTTATTTGTCTGGGGCGCAAGAAGATCCCTCATAAAATAAGTGTAGCCGTGGATATACGCCTCGTCGATCAGTTCGATCAGATGCTCTCTCTCCAGCACATAGATATTCAATGAATAATTCACGATCCCGGACTGGGTGGAATTGATATAAATATCATTCACCCGGTTTTCCTCGTCAAGCCCGAAGCAATAATAGTATTCATTGTTGCCGGAGCGTGTATTGCGGAACACTTCCGGAATCTCGGTCTTATAGTATACCACCGTGACATCCGCTTTGCTTCTGACATGCTCGTCGATCAGCTTGTTAAAATCAAAGTTGACTGCAAAATTGGAGTCCGAGAGTACCACATACTCCTCCGTCTGGCTTCTCAAAAAACCTTTAATGCTCTCAAGAGCCTCGATCCAGCCGTTGTAAATCTTAACCGACTTCTGTGCATAGGGCGGGAATATATTAAGTCCGCCTTTTTTGCGGGCAAGATCCCACTCCCGGCCGGAGCCCAGATGATCCATCAGGGAATGATAATTCTGGCGGACCAGCAGGGAAATATTGCTGATGCCGCAATGTACCATGCTGGAAATCATAAAATCGCATAAACGGTAACGGCTTGCAAACGGAATGGATGCGATGGAACGCTCGGTCACAAGCTCGGGAACCAATGTGTCATAACTGTTCGGGAAGATAATGCCCAATGTTTCTGTCTTTGAATCTACCATTACTGCTCTCCTCCTTCTTCTACATCATCGTACACCATTGCGTTTGCGCCGATCTTTGCGTTTGCGCCGATCGTAACATTGGATGCAATCGTGGCAACGTTGCTGTTGCCGCTTGGATCCGCCGGTGTCTCTCCGACGACGGCATTTTCCCCGATCACGACATGCTCAGCGATAATACAATGCTTTACGACCGCGCCTGCTTTGATGGTGGTATTGCCCATGACAACGGCATCCTCCACAACCGCGCCCTCTTCTACCGTCACGCCGGAGAACAGTATGGAATGGCTGACACTTCCCATTATGCTGCAGCCATCGGTGATCATGGAATCCTGCACAACCGCGTTTTCCCCGATCCGATGCCCTGTCTTACCGCTGTTGCGGCTGTATATTTTCCAGTTTTCATCAAAGAGGTTGATTCCGCTGTGTTCCGGATCAAGCACCTCCATGTTTGCCTCCCACAGGGAGGAGATCGTTCCGACATCCTTCCAGTATCCGCTGAAACGGTATGCGTACATCTGCCGGTTATCCCTCAGGAGATTCGGAATAATGTTATTTCCAAAATCGTTTTCCGAATTCGGATCTGCCTCATCCTCAATTAAGTATTTTCTCAGCACATCCCAGTTGAAAATGTATATACCCATGGAGGCCAGATTTGATTTCGGATTCTTCGGCTTCTCCTGGAATTCTACGATCTTGTCATTCTCGTCCGCTACCATCAGGCCGAAACGCGGAGCCTCCTCCCAGGGAACCTCCATAACCGCTACGGAAAACTCCGCGCCCTTTTCCTTGTGGAAGCGGAGAAAATCGCTGTAATCCTGCTTGCAGATCTGGTCTCCGGACAGGATAATGACGTATTTCGGATCATACCGCTCAATAAAAGAAATGTTCTGATAGATCGCATTTGCCGTGCCTTTATACCAGTCGGAACCCGATGCCTGCTGATACGGCGGTAAAACATGGACTCCGCCATACAGACGGTCAAGATCCCACGACTGCCCATTACCTATGTACTCGTTCAGTACAAACGGCTGATACTGTGTCAGTATACCAACCGTATCAATTCCCGAATTTACACAATTTGATAATGGAAAATCAATGATCCGGTACTTTCCTCCAAAAGGAACAGCCGGTTTTGCGAGTTTCTGGGTCAATGCATAAAGCCTGGAGCCTTGTCCTCCGGCCAAAAGCATCGCCACGATCTCTTTTGCCATACAAAAACCCCCTTTATTTTTAATGAAAATTATCATTTCCCTTTATAAAATATCGTATCACATATTTGTTTTTATGTAAAACAAAATGTGTGACTTTTTTCCCATATCACTTTGCAAGGATTCCCGCCGTATTGATAAACTCATAGGGCGTATTCTGGTATACATAATAATTTATCCAGTTCGAGTAGAGGATATTGCCGTGGGAACGCCATTGCAGCAAAGGTTTTTCCCCTTCATCATCATCCGGGTAATAATTAACCGGAAGATCTATCTCAAGTCCCTTTCCTTTATCGCGCTTGTATTCCTTGTCAAGGGTCAGCCTGTCATACTCCGGATGTCCCATAACAAAAACCTGTCCCCCATCCCTTGCAATGACAAGGAACACGCCTGCCTCTGTGGAATCGGCAAGGATCGTAAGTTCCGGATTGTTTTGGATATCCTCCCTGCGCACCTCGGTATGTCTGGAATGGGGCGCGTAAAAATAATCGTCAAAGCCCCGGACAAGCGGTATCTTGCGGTTCATCACACGGTGTCGGTACACGCCGAACATCTTCTTTTCCAGCGGATGCTTCTGTATCCCGTAGTGATAGTACAGCCCTGCCTGCGCACCCCAGCACAAGTGCAGAGTCGACGTCACATGGGTCTTTGTCCACTCCATGATCCTGCACATTTCCTGCCAGTAGTCAACCTTTTCATATTCCAGATGTTCTACCGGCGCTCCTGTGATGATCAGACCGTCAAAATATTCTCCCTCGATCTCGTCAAAGGGCTGGTAAAACTTATTCAAATGGCTCATGGAGGTGTGGGTTGATTCATGGGTCGACGTTGTCACAAAAGTTACGTTCACCTGAAGCGGCGTATTGGACAGGGAGCGCAAAATCTGCAGTTCCGTTTCCTCCTTCAGCGGCATCAGGTTTAAGATCGCAATGTTTAAGGGGCGGATATCCTGATGGATTGCCCGTTTTTCGTCCATCACAAATATATTTTCCCGCTCCAGTATCTCCTTTGCCGGCAGCTCGTTCTGTGTCTTGATTGGCATAAAATAACCTCTTTTCTATGCTCCGAACATTTCAAGGAACGCATCCTCGGATATGATCGGAACCCCTAATTCTTTTGCTTTCTTGTTTTTGGAGGATGAGGATTCCACATCGTTATTTACAAGATAGCCCGTCTTCTTAGAAACGCTTCCGGCCACCTTGCCTCCCTGGGACTCCACATACGCTTTAAACTCATCCCTATTTTTGTAATGATGAACATCCCCTGTGATAACAAAGGTAATCCCGGCGCATCTGCCCTCCGCGTTATCCGCAGGCTGCACCTGCTTCATCCGCACCTCCGCAAGAAGCGACTTCAGTTCTCTTTGGTTTCCTTCGTCGGAATACCACTCCAGAATGGAACCGGACTTCTCGCTTCCAATGCCGTCGATATCACAAAATTCCTCTCCCTTTTCCATCCGTTCCATAAAACCGTCAAATCCAATTGTATTGACGATCTTCTTCGCTGCGTCCGTCCCGATCATCGGAATGCAGAGAGCAAAGATGAAATTCACCGGATGCACATCACGGCTCCTCTCGATCGCCCTTCTCATGTTCTCACAGGATTTTTCCCCAAATCCCTCCATCCGGCTGATCCTGTCAAAATGCTCCGGAAGATGGAACAAATCGGAAAATCCGCGGATATAGCCGTCATTAATAAATTTTAACATAGTCTGGATAGACAGTCCATCAATATCCATACCAAATTTACTGACAAATCTCGTGAATTTTTTCACATGCTTTGCAGTACATTCCGGATTGGTGCAATGCAGCGTCTTTGTCCCGCTTCCTTTGCTGATGCGTATCTCGGTAGGCGCATGGCATACCGGGCATTCCTCCGGAATCCGGGCTTCTCCCACGGCATCCCTGACGGAAATGCATTTGGGGATGATCTTGTTCGCCTTTATCACCTCAAGGGTACATCTCTCCCCGATCCCCAGCCGCTCCATCTCGCTGATGTTGCAGAGCGATGCGCGGGAGACCGTCGTCCCCTCGATCAAAACCGGCTCAAAAACGGCTACCGGGGAAATTGTAGAAACCGCGCAGGACCACTCCACATAGCGAAGCGGTGAAAATACCGATTCATCCTTCCATTTAAAAGCGTAGCCCGCCCTTGTGGCATGATGTCCGGTTACGCTTCCCGTCGCCGCATAAGCGGTGTCGTCATAGCAGATGACCAGCCCGTCCACCGGAATGTCCATCTTTCCGGTTTCCACCCTTTTTGTCCAGCGGGCAATAACCTCCTCTATGTGGGCGCTATCGGTTTTTTCCCGGTCAACCACCGTAAATCCCAGCTTCTTAAGGTAATCCATGCGCTCTCCCCAGGATACAATATCATCATCGATATGCACCAGAGTAAATGCATGGAAATGCACATGTCTTGCCTTTACCTCCTCCGGGTCGTCCAGATTCAGCGTTCCGGCCGCAAGATTGCGGGGATTTGCATATTTTTCATCCGCATCCTCGATCGTATCGTTGAGCATTTCAAAATCCGTGTAGGAGATCGCCGCCTCTCCCCGAACCACCATATGTCCCACATAGGGAATTTTATGCGGGAATCCTTTGATTGATTCCTTCAAAAACGTAATATTTGTGCCGAGGGTTCCGTTTCCCCGCGTCAGGATCTTGTTCAGTCTTCCGCCATCATAGGTCAGCACAAGAGTAAGTCCGTCCAGCTTCCACGAAAGCCAGACCGGACGATCCCCCGCCCATTTTTGAAGATCAGAAACCTGCTTTGTCTTTGCCAGCGAAAGCGCCGGAAATTCATGCAGTTCCTTTTCCCCCTGCGCCAGATCCTTTTCCGTATATCCGGTCTTTTGCGTCGGGCTGTCCGGCAGCACAACACCGGTTTCCTTTTCCAGTTCCGACAGCTCATCAAACATCGCATCCCACTCATAGTTGGAGATCAGCTCATCCCGCCCGTTGTAATATGCCTCCGACGCCCGATTGAGATCATCGACCAGCTGCTGCATCCTCTCCTGTTGATCCATATTGCTTCCCCTATTCTCTCTTACTTCCGTACCGTATCATCCGCCCTCCGCTGATTGCGGGCGAACGATGCGGCCGGCTGATTGGAGGAAAACCTAAGCAGCTTTTGCAGCTTATCGTACTCCTCCTTTGTTACTTCCCTGTATTCCCCCGGTTTTAAATCGCCAAGGCTGATATTCATGATCCGTACACGCACTAATTTCTCCACCCGGTATCCAAAATATTCACACATCCGGCGGATCTGACGGTTTAACCCCTGTGTCAGCACGATCTTAAAGCTGCGGTTTGAGAGCTTTTCCACCTTACATTTCCGGGTGGTTGTGTTAAGCTCCACCAGCGGCACGCCGCCGCCCAATCCCCGCAGGAAGGGCTCTGAAACCGGACGGTTGACCGTCACAATGTATTCCTTCTCGTGCCTGTTCCCCGCGCGCATCATCTTGTTGACAATGTCCCCGTTGTTGGTGAGAAGCAAAAGTCCCTCCGAATCCTTGTCCAGTCTTCCGACCGGGTAAATGCGCTTGGGATAATCCAGAAAATCAATCACATTGTTCTTCTCCCGTTTTTGGGCGGTACAGACGATCCCCGCCGGCTTATTCATCGCAAGAAGGATCATTTCCTCCTCTTTTTTTATTTCTTTTCCGTTTACGCAAACGGTCTCCCCCGGAAAAACCCGGTCCCCCGCCGCCGCAATCCTGCCGTCGATGGTCACTTGCTTTTCTTCGATCCGCCGGTCCGCTTCCCTTCTTGAACAAAAGCCCGCTTCGCTTAAAAATTTATTGATCCGAACACCACTATTTTCCATGGCAAACCTTCCCGCACAATTTGTCTTTCCTATGAGATAAAAACGGAGACTTTCGCAAAAGTCTCCGTGCATTTTTCATTAGCTATTCGCTTGCAACTTCCTGTACATACTCAGTCTTTACATATGCCGGTGTGCCATTGTAATCGATTTTAGTCCACTCTTTGCTTTCTCCGAGCTTCGTGAAGGTTTCGCCCATTGAGACCTTTCCAAGACTGTCTGAATCCGTACTCGCCTCGGAGCGGACATTCAGGGAATTAACGGTAATGCTGACCTTTACGACGGTTTCCTCCTGAGGCTCATCCTCTGCCTCCTCGGGGGTATCGCCGCCCTCTTCGCCCTGCTCTTCTTCCTCTGCGGAAGTGTCCGGCTCATCCTGCAAGTCCTCTGTGCTTTCCTCCTGACTCTGCTCAAGGGCAAGCACGGTATCCTTCCAGGCCTCGATTGCATTCGGAAACGTTGTGGTAAGCATCGTCACAAGATCCACATCTGTGGATAATGCCTCCTGATATTTTTCCTGTACATCCTTGCGGAGCAGCTGTACATCCTCCTGCTGTCCGTACAGAACATAGATCATATAGATGTTGGAATCCATCTCCGCTTCCATGCGGTCCCTGTTATATGTACAGTAGAGATTGTTAATATACAGGCTGCCGTTTTCATCCGTCTCCACATAGAAAAAGTCAAGTCCCGGCGCAGCTGTCTCAACCTCATAGAATTTCAGCTCATAATATGCGGAAACCAGATAGGAGCCCTCCGTAAGTCCGGATTTTGTATAGCATGTAATATTCTGATACCCTTCTATATATTGGCTGCAAGCCCCAATATAGCTCTTTTCATTATCGGAAATCGGATAAGCGTATGTCTCCAGTTCCTCAATGCTGCCGCCTGCATATGCGGCAAAATAGTTTTCGATCAGCGCATTCACATCCTCATGCGCGTCCTGCTCAAATTCATCATCCAGAACAAAATCCGCTGCGGAAACCTCTGTCGTCTGGGTATCTGCCTCCTCCAAACGCTCCGCCGCCGGTCCTGTGCAGTTGTACAGGATCAGAACGAGAAACACAAACAGCAAAACCGCAGCGAAATATCTCCAATTTTTTTTAAAGAACTTAAAAATTTTCTTCGTGTCAACTTTATTCGAAACGGCTTCTGCCACCTTCCTGCCAAAGCCCCTGACTGCGTCGAGAACCTTATTCATTTTATCCTCCAGTTAAAACAACCCAACTATCACAAAAAAAGAAATGCACCCGGCGGGAATCGAACCCGCATCTCAGGAGTCGGAGTCCTGCGTTCTATCCATTATACTACGGCTGCGGCTTTGCTGAAAATTAACAGGTCTTATGTTATCATATTATTTGCCGAAAGTCAATTCGAAAAGCTGATATTTAAGTCGACATTTCCATTTATTCCGTCTACCGTCCCCGTTTCGCTGTACTGCCAGACATCATATGCATACGGAAAATAGAAGGTATCCGTATAAGCGGCAAACCATTTGTCATAGTCCTCCAGTTCCTCGATATTCAGCATGAGAATACTCATCTCCAGGTTAAAATAGATCATGGGCTTATATCCCGCCGCCTCAACGGTATCACAAAACAGTTGAACGAGAGCGGTCCGTTCCTCCGGGGAGAGGGCGTTCATCCGCGCCGAGGAATCCGTCCCCTTCTCAACGTCCACCACAATCACACAGCTGTCGGTATAGGCAGACGCTTTTTCGATGGCAAGAGCCGCCTCCTCCAGGATTTCTTCCTCATTGACGGCCTGCGTGTACACATAGACGCCAACCTCGATCCCCGCAGCGATCGCTCCGGACATATTCGCGTCAAACTGCTCGTCCTCCACCAGCTTTCCCGTCCCATACCCCCGGTATGCCGCCCGGATAAACGCAAATTCCACGCCGTCCCCTGCAACCCTCTGCCAGTCGATGGCTCCCTGATGGGAGGAGACATCTATCCCCTTACGGGACGCCACCTCTTCATCCAGTATGTACTGGTATTCTCCGCTCTCCGAAATGACAAGATTTTCCTGCACATAATCATTTTGTGCAAGCGTATCCATGATCGGCACAAAATGATATGCCCCGCTGCTCGCAAGCACTATATCATCCGGATAGTAGGGGCGAAGGGTCTCAAGTACGGATGAGCCGTCTTCAAAAGACGACCGTATCTCATCAAGAAGCTCCTCCCTTCCCAAAGCGGAAGCATCCATGCGAGCCTCGTTTAAAAGCGCCTCCATCTCCTCCTCCCCGTACAGCGGTTTTGCCGTCTCCTCACTAATCACATATTTTTCCGCAACAAGCACGATCAAAACAACTAATACGGTCAAAAAGAACACGAGGGCTGTCGTATACGCCTTTCTCTTTTTATTTTCCATATGGGTATCCTTCAAACCTCTTTTTGTTTTTCTCTACTTTTTCTTATTGTTCCTGCCCTTCAGGATGGCAATGCATCCCAGACTGCAAAGGAGAAGCGAAATCCACATCACAAAATTATCTCCGCCGGTTTCCAGCAGTAAAAGATTCGTCATAGCCCTTCCCCCATGCTCTCATGGAGAATATCGAGAATTGCGGCAAGCTTATCCGCCGGAAGCTGGCCCGGCGCACTCACCCGGTCCACCGCCCCAAAGGTAATGCAGGAGCCGAAGGTTTCCCCCGCGATCCGGGACACGCATCCCAAGGAGCCCATCGACATGGTAACAAGCGGACGATTGGGATAGGTTGTATGGAACCGGTCCGTCTCTGCAAGCAGCGCAATGACATCCAGCCTGCTTTTAGGCATTACCGCAAGCTTAACCACATCCGCCCCGCTCTGCCCCATCTGTTCCAAAAGCATCTGCATGACCTCCGGCTTTGGTGTCGCATCAAAATCATGATGGGAGGCGATGACGTGCGTTCCCATTTTCTGAAGCTGCCGAATCTCCTTTGCCGCATTTTTTGCCTGAAAAAATTCAATATCGATAAAGTCTGCGATCCGGCTCTCCGCCCCGATCTGATGAATATCGTAGATCTGTTCCCCGGAAAGCTCTGCCAGCCCTCCCTGCACCTTAGACCGCAGCGTATATACAAAAACCGTATCCTTCAAAAACGGTTTTATCTCAAGGAGCACCTCCCTGACCGCATTCAGATCCCTGTGCTGTTCAAAGGCATCCACCCGCCATTCGATCATCTCTGCGGCGCAGTCCGCAAGTTTCCTGACCTTTTCTACAATGCCCTTTCTATCCCTCTCCATGACCGGCACACAGATCAGTGGTCTTCCTTCTCCGATAATTTTCCCTTTTACACGCAACTGATTTTCCATTCTTTATCCTCTCACGGGCTGTCCGTTCTTTATGCAACCGCTGAATTTGCTTTACCATTCCCGTATGATATGATTATATCTTTTTCCCTTAAAATATGCAATGAACATGATCTGGAAATTGACATCCATATTTTTTTCGATTAAGATAAGTGGCAAACGCGCAATATCTTTACATTTGCCTAAGAAAATTTAACAGCGAAGGAGTATATAACTATGAGTTTCACTTATTTGAACAAACTGCCAACCCCGGATGAGATCAAAAAGGAATATCCCCTTTCGTCCGAACTTTCCGAATTGAAGGCAAAAAGAGATGCGGAAATCTCCGACGTCCTGACCGGAAAGGATTCCCGTTTCCTTGTGGTCGTCGGCCCGTGTTCTGCCGATAATGAGGATTCCGTCTGCGACTATGTAAGCAGACTGACCCGCGTTCAGGAGGACGTTAAGGATCAGCTGATCATCATTCCCCGCATTTATACCAATAAGCCCCGCACCACCGGCGAGGGTTACAAGGGAATCGCTTCCCAGCCGGACCCGGAAAAGGCTCCCGATATGGTCGAGGGCGTAATCGCCGTCCGCAAAATGCATATCCGCGCAATCTCCGAGAGCGGCCTGACCTGCGCGGATGAAATGCTCTACCCCGACAATTGGGGATACGTGGAGGATCTTCTCTCCTATGTTGCCATCGGCGCACGTTCCGTCGAGGACCAGCAGCACCGCCTTACCGTAAGCGGTTTCGACGTTGCCAGCGGTATGAAAAATCCAACCAGCGGCGACTTTTCCGTCATGCTCAATTCCGTATATGCGGCACAGCATCCCCATCATTTTGTCTACCGCGGATACGAGGTGGAGACGAGCGGCAACCCCTATACCCACGTTGTTCTCCGAGGGGCTGTCAGCAAGCACGGAAACACTACTACCAACTACCACTACGAGGATCTGATCCGCCTGAAACAAATGTATGAAAAAATGGATCTTGTCAATCCTGCCGCAGTCGTTGATACCAACCACTCAAATTCCGGCAAGCAGTTTAAGGAGCAGATCCGCATCGCAAAGGAAGTTATGCATAACCGCCAGCTCTCATCCGACATCCATACACTTGTGAAGGGACTTATGATCGAAAGCTACATCGAGGAGGGCTGCCAGAAGATCGGCGAGCACGTCTACGGAAAATCCATTACCGATCCGTGTCTCGGATGGGAGGATTCCAGACGCCTGATCTACGACATCGCAGAAATGAACGCAAAATAATTACAGATTTGCCAACAGACGCTGCAGCAATACGCTTCCCACACCAGTTTCCAGGATACATCCGACCACCAGAAGCAGCAGCACAATGGCAATTGCAAGTATATAGGAAAGCACATGCTTTTTCTTACTATAAAACACCGGGCGTTCTATGTGCAAAAAGCCAAAAAACGCCGCTCCATACAATAATCCATGGGGAAACAGGGAAAGGAAAAAAATTCCGATCCCAAGCGCCCCCTCGCAGATTACGCAGGCTGCTCCATAAAATCCGGTCAGAAACGCGAGTATTCCTTCCAAACCGGAGAGCAGCCATTTTCGCGCCGGAGTTGATGCAAGGATGACCAGCAAAAGAAATAATTTTCCACGGGCCCACAGGATGTTCCAAAACAGATTCAGCTCATCTAAATCGGCTCTGGCAAAGGCCCTCAGATTGTATTCGTTCAAAAAACCATAGGTTCTTAAAAATTCAGTTCCAAACAGCTGGGCGCCGAATATCCCGGCGATCAGCAGAATTGCAAATATAATACCTTTTCTTTTCATACCTTAGCGGAAACCTCTCTTCCTTCTAAGATATGTCCCTCTATTTCACTTTATTACTGTAAGCCATGATTGCGGCGATCGTTTTTGAATCCTGAAGCTTCCCCTGATAGATCATATCACAGAGCTCCTCAAGGGCGTACGCCTCCACATCGATGGATTCCGCCTCATCCAAATGCTGTTTCCCCGGCGTTAAATCCTCCGCCAGATACACATCAATAAATTCATTGCAAAAAGCCACCGTCGTCCTTAGGGACAAAAGAAAGCTCACCTTATCGCTATGATATCCGGTCTCCTCCTCCAGCTCCCGGATCGCGCTGACCTTCGTATCCTCGGTCAGGCTGTCTCTGCACCCCGCCGGAATCTCGAGCGTCTCCCGCTCCAGAGCATTGCGGTACTGGCGCACCATAAGGATCCTCCCATCCGGAAGCACCGGCAGCACCGCGGCTGCGCCCATGCGATGTGCAACATAATCCCATTCCTCCGTCTTTCCGTTTGCAAAACGCATCGTATCCTTATACACATCAAGGATCGCACCCTGATACATTAATTTTCGTTCTACTCTTTCCATCTTATCGATCATCTTCTTTCCCCTCTCTTAAGATTCCCATTCGCTTCCAGCTTTTCGCCGCGCCCGCGCGCATCGTCTGCCCGAAGGATGATATCGGCCGCTCCCAATATTCATTATCTGATATTACATGAAATATCTGCACATTTCCAAATAAAACATATCTGACATGAAATTCAGCCAACACAGGGATACTTACTTCTTGTTTTAAATACCAGTTTAACATTTTATCCATCTCTTCCGGAACGCTTTCCGGTCTTGCCGTCTGATACATGCCTATCATATTGGGACGTTTCTTATAATCCCCGATCGCATACCCATTAGCACGATCCTCAAACACTCCGGATTTTAATTCATAATGAAATTGTTTTATTAATTCCTGCGTTAACGGTTTGTCTAAGGTATCATCAATACTGCATAAACTAGAAAAAGTCCAGAAAATATTATATTTTCCGGACTTTCCTTACTCTTCTCTCTTATGCTTGATTATTTTGCATAATCTGTCACTCGCGACTCCCGGATAACATTTACCTTGATCTGTCCAGGATATTCCAATTCAGCTTCAATCTGTTTGGAAATATCTCTGGCCATCAATACCATATCCGCATCGCTGACCTGCTCAGGAACAACCATAATTCGAATCTCTCTGCCTGCCTGAACAGCAAAAGATTTTTCTACACCCTTATAACCATTTGTAATGTTCTCCAACTGCTGTAACCGGTTAGAATATGTCTCTAACGTCTCTCTTCTTGCACCCGGCCGCGCTGCGCTGATCGTATCGGCAGCCTGTACCAGACATGCAATCAATGAGGTCGGTTCAACATCCCCGTGATGTGATTCTACTGCATTAATCACTAACGCGGATTCCTTGTATTTCTTGCACAACTCAACGCCAAGCTGAATATGGGAGCCTTCCATATCATGGTCAACCGCTTTGCCGATATCGTGTAACAAACCGGCGCGCTTTGCCATGCGGACATCCTCTCCAATCTCAGCGGCTAATAATCCGGTCAATTGAGCAACTTCGATCGAATGCTTCAATGCATTCTGTCCATAACTCGTCCTGAACTTCATCTTGCCAAGCAAGCGGACAAGTTCCGGATGTATTCCGTGAATTCCAACTTCAAGGACCGCTGCCTCGCCTTCCTCACGGATCATCATCTCAACTTCCTTCTGAGCCTTTTCAACCATCTCTTCAATGCGAGCCGGGTGAATACGCCCATCCACAACTAACTTTTCCAGAGCAATCCTTGCGACTTCTCTGCGGATCGGATCAAAGCTTGACAAGATAACCGCTTCCGGAGTGTCGTCGATAATCAGATCCACTCCCGTCATGGTCTCGATCGTGCGGATATTGCGTCCCTCACGACCGATAATGCGGCCCTTCATCTCATCATTCGGCAGCTGCACAACAGAGATCGTCGTCTCTGCCACATGATCTGCGGCACACTTCTGAATCGCGGTAACCACATAATCCTTTGCACGCTTGCCGGCTTCTTCCTTTGCTTTTGTTTCCAGTTCTTTGACTAATTTTGCAGTATCAATTTTTACGTCTTCTTCAATGGCTTTTAAGAGGTATTCTTTTGCTTGTTCGGAGGTTAAACCAGAGAGTCTTTCCAGTTCCTGAATGCGTTCTTCGTTCAACTTCGCAATCTGCACCTTCTGCTTGTTCAACTCTTCTTCCTTGACAGCGAAATTTGCTTCCCGCTTTTCAATGGCTTCCAGCTTCTTGTCCAGACTTTCTTCCTTCTGAACAATGCGGCGTTCATTCCGTTGAATCTCATTTCTGCGCTCTTTAATCTCTTTGTCGAGTTCATTCTTTGCCTTGATGTTCTCTTCCTTTGCCTCAAGCAAAGCCTCACGTTTCTTGGTCTCAGCTGTTTTTACAGCCTCATCAATGATCTCGCGGGCCTTCTCCTCCGCATTTCCAATCTTGGAATTCGCAGAATTCTTGTGATAGGCAACAGAGATAAACCATACAACAACCGCAGCAACAAGGATAGAAACCACAGCAGTAATGATATACGATAAGATCGTCAGCATTACAGGAGCACCTCCTTTATTAAATTTTCATTGTACATATAACAAAAAAGAAACCTTTTATATGTCATAAACAACAACATCTCAATTGTATACTTTTTAATTAATTATGTCAAGAATCTCATACCTCTCAAAATATCATTGTTCTTAAATCCCCGGCGCAGCAGAAACTGATAGGTCTTTCTCTGCTCATTCTCATCCGCATTTTTGGGATCATATCTGCGTTTCTCAAGCAATGCCAGTATTTTTGAGATTTCATCCGAAATATACTCCGCCTCTATCGCCCGATCGGCCATGTCCCTTGCTATCCCCTTTTGCAAAAGCTTCATTTTAATCTGCTGCCGGCTCATTTTCTCCTGAGAAAGGCGGATAAAATTGCAGGCATACCGGTAATCGTCCAGATAATGATACGACTTTACATAATCTACCGCCGCCTCAATGCATTCCTGTGGGTATCCTCCCAGAAAAAGCTTTCTGCGCAGCTGTTCCTCCGTGCGGTCCATCTGTTTCAGCAAATGCATCGCCCGTTTTTTTGCCCGCTTGCCCAGCAGCTCGCAAAAAAGAAATTCATACTGGCATGGAGAAAGCTTTGCCTGTTCCCGGATCTTAAGGGTGCGCATCTCGCCGCGGTACATGAGACAGGTTACCCCATTGTCAAAGGTGACGCGGCTTTTGCCCTTCCCCGCCGGTTCCGCGGAAATAACTGTAATCTTGTCCTCCATAGGTTATTTCTCATCCGCTGATTTTTCGGTATCGTCAGCCCCCTCGACAGTCTCCTCCGGTTCCGAGAAATAGTGTTTCCTGACCTTCTCCTCGATCATATCGCAGAACGCAGGGTTTTCCTTGAGGTAATTTTTTGCATTCTCACGGCCCTGCCCGATCTTGTCGCCTTCATATGCATACCATGCGCCGGATTTAACAATAACGCCAAGATCCGCCGCAAGATCCAGAATATCCCCCTCCTTGGAGATTCCTTTTCCGAACATAATATCAAATTCAGCCTCGCGGAACGGAGGCGCCACTTTATTCTTGACCACCTTGACCCGCACATGGTTTCCGATCACTTCCCCTGCCTGCTTTAATGATTCCACCTTGCGCACATCCAGACGGACGGATGAATAGAATTTGAGCGCCCGGCCTCCTGTTGTAGTCTCCGGATTGCCGAACATAATGCCCACCTTCTCACGGAGCTGGTTGATAAAAATCACAATGCAGTTTGATTTGCTGATCACTCCGGTCAGCTTGCGCAGTGCCTGACTCATGAGCCTTGCCTGAAGACCCACATGGGAATCCCCCATATCGCCGTCAATCTCCGCCTTTGGAACAAGAGCGGCCACCGAATCAACGACAACGACATCCACCGCGCCGGAGCGCACCATTGTCTCCGTGATCTCAAGGGCCTGCTCTCCGCAGTCCGGCTGTGAAATATAAAGATTATCGATATCTACCCCGATGTTTTTCGCATACACCGGATCGAGCGCATGCTCTGCGTCGATAAATCCGGCGATTCCGCCCTGCTTCTGAACCTCCGCGACACAATGGAGCGCCACCGTCGTCTTACCGCTGGATTCCGGTCCGTAGATCTCGACCACACGCCCCCTTGGGACTCCGCCCAGCCCAAGGGCGATGTCCAGACTGAGTGAACCGGTCGGAATCGTCTCAACCGCAACACGTGCAGCCGGATCTCCGAGCTTCATAACTGTTCCCTTCCCAAAATCCTTCTCCAGTTTCGCTATCGCAGCGTCAAGCGCCTTCTTCTTATCTTCATTACCTGCCATATCTGTTCTCCTTCACATCGAACGAATGTTCGTCTCTTAGTTATAATAGTATTATAATTACAGCAAAATGTCAACAAAAATTTTGGATATCTCCGGCTGAAAATGCCAGACCAAGATATAAGATAGAACTTTCCCTCAAAGCACTATTACCTTATCATATTTCTCCCATTCCGTCAACCATTCTGTTCTGTAATTTGACCCACCATTCCATCCTTTTTCACATTTCATCTCTACATACAGACTTTTTTGAGCAGCACGTGAAAACACCACGCAAAATCCCGCACTTCTATATCCTCACAGGTCACGAGATCATAGCCGCTTATAAGGTCACCGTCCAATATATAGGCAATCTCTCCTACCTTTTCCCCTCGATGCACCGGGGCTGTCAGAGACTTCGCAAGCTCCTTATTGATCTCTACCTCCTCCCCCTCTCTAAGCAGGACTTCTAACTTCTGTTCGCTTGCCTTAAGTGTCGTTTTTACAGCACTGTTCTGCGCATAGATATCTTCTTCGTCCACACCGTTTTCTACGGTTATGCTCTCTGGATCATAAGGCTCCCACACATCGCGGTAGGCATAATCGGCAAGCCCGTATTCCATGAGCGTGCGGGTATCCTTCCACTTGTATCCCTTATTATTCGGCCATCCACAGGCGAGCAGCGCTACGATGAAGGTCTTGCCGTCCCTCCTTAACGCGCCCACATAACAGTACCCCGCATCCCCGGTGAAACCAGTCTTGCCCGTTAGCGCTCCGTCCATCATATCCAGAAATGCATTGTGATTCGTGCAGGAAAAGGAGCGGT
>CAYROM010000014.1:0-46901 GCA_964425905.1 uncultured Lachnobacterium sp.
GCGAAAACTCTACCCGAACCTTCTTCGACTGGAGCTCTCCCTTGGAAAGTAGAACAACCGTCTCCACATGCACCGTATGGCAGAACTGATCCACGGCCTGAATCCTCCTGATCTCATACCCTCCATCGCAAAGCACCCGAAGGTCGCGGGCAAGTGTAGCAGAATCACAGCTTACATAGACGATTCTGTCCGGCTGCATGCGTATCATCGTATCCAGACATTTTTCATCGCAGCCCTTTCGCGGCGGATCTACAACGATCACATCCGGGCGAAGCATATCCGCGCCTTCCCCCGCCATCTCGCGGCTCATCCGCTCATAAAATTCCGGCAGAATCTCCTCTGCTTTCCCGACAAAAAACTCTGCATTCATAATACCGTTCAGCCTTGCGTTGTTCCGCGCGTCCTCAATCGCTCTTGGAACGATCTCCACACCGTATACCTTTCTGGCTTTCTGTGCCAGAAAAAGCGAAATAGTTCCAATTCCGCAGTACAGATCCCACACGCTCTCCGTTCCTGTCAGCTTTGCAAATTCCAGAGCGATACTGTAAAGCTTCTCCGTCTGAACCGGATTAACCTGATAAAAGGATTGCGGTGAAATATGATAGGAAACGGAAATCCCCGTCTCCTGAAAAGGCTGCACACATCCCGGCTTCGGGCACTTTTTTAAACGGATTTTATCCGTAATATACGCCCTGCCCCAGATACACTCGGTCCGTTCTCCCAAAATTACATTTGTATTTTCCCTATTGACGTTGTAGGAAATGCAGGTCATTCCCGGAAGAACCGCCAGCCTTTCGCAAAGCTCCTCTCCATACGGCAGCCTCCTGCCATTGATGATAAGGCATACCATGATCTCCTCCGTAGCAAATCCATAACGGATCAGCACATGCCTGAGAAGTCCTTTCCCTGATGTCTCATCATAGGGCGCGATCCCATACGTCTTCATCCACGTCTTAACGATCGCAAGAATTTCCCGATTCTGTTCCACTCCAAGGCAGCAATCCTCCACCGGAACCAGATTATGGCTCCGGGTCGCATAAAATCCAAACACAACCTCCCCGTTTTTGTCGATCCCCGCCGGAAACTGCGCCTTATTGCGGTATCGGTACGGCTCCTCCATGCCAATGATCGGAAGCATTTTTTTATCAATAAAATCCGCATCAAAACCTCCAAGGCGGATCAGATTGCCCCTCACCTTGTTCTGTTTAAAGGAAAGCTGCTCCCCGTAGGAAAGCATCTGAATCTGACAGCCCCCGCATTGGCGGTAAACCGGACATTTCGGCGTAACGCGAAAAGTGGAAGGAGTCAGCACCTCTTCCACTCTTGCATAGCCGTAATTCTTTTTTAACTTTGTCACCCGCGCGCGGATGACGTCGCCAATACAGGCATCCTTGATAAAAAAGGTCATTCCCTCATACTTGCCAATGCCCTCTCCATCCACGCCGATATCGCCGATCTCCACCTCAAACAAATCGTTCTTCTGCATCCCTTATGACACTCTTTCTGTAAACTTCCCGCATTGGCAGCCCAGTCTTTGCCCTTCTGACTATCCGGGCTGCCAATGCCTCTCTCCGGATCCGCTCGTGCCTGACCTGCCGGGACAATTGCTACACACTCGTCCTGCGAATGTTCGTCTCCAACAGACGGTTAAATCCCTGCCACTCCAAGCTGTTTTCCGGGACGCCGGTCAAAAGTTCCTTCACCGTCTCCATCTTAGCATCCAGATTGTCCGCAAAGCTAAGGGCCAGAGCCTCCACCAGAGCCGGCTTCTTCGGCGAACCATATTCCAGTTCCCCGTGATGGGCCAGAATGCAATGCTTTAATTCATTGCCCAGAACCGCCGGAAACCCGTCGATCCTCCTTATCTCCTCTCCGACCCACTCCGCACCGATCATGATATGTCCCAGAAGCTGTCCCTCATCGGTATAGTCGTTCGCCGGAAAAACAGAAAGCTCCTTAAGCTTTCCCACATCGTGGAACATGGCTGCCGTCAAAAGCAGATCCCTGTTTAAAATCGGATAACTTTTTGCAAAATAGTCGCAGTTTCTGGTTACGCCTAATGTATGCTCTAAGAGACCTCCAACGAATCCGTGATGCACACTCTTTGCCGCAGAATGGAATTTGAAACGCTTCGCAAATTCCGGATCCTTAAAGAAATTGCCGAGCAGTTGATTTAAGTATGGATTTTTGACAGAATCTACATATCCCAGCAGTTCCTCATACATTCCGTCAATATTTCTGCCGCTGACCGGAAGATAATCCTTCGGGTCGTACTCTCCCTCGCCCACCTTGCGGGCGCGTTTAATGGAACATTGCAGATTGCCCTGAAAACATATAATATCGCCGGTAATTGCCACGTAATCCATCGCCTCAAACTCTTCGATCCCAACCGATCCGGGGTCCCAGATCTTTGCATCCAAAGTTCCCGACTTATCCTGCAGGACCACATTGTCATAGGGCTTTCCGTTTTTCGTCAGCGCTCCCTGCTTATATTTGCACAAATATATCTCGCTGATACGTTCTCCTTCACGAAGTGTTTCAATATATTTCATAATTCCTCCATCTAACCGGTAAATTCTTATTGCAGGCTTCCCACCTGCACATTACAGGTAATCTCTGAGTACCCGTTTGCGCCCTTGCGCTTAACCACAACAGGAACCGTATCCCCCGGTGTAAGACCAAGTATCTTGCTGCTTAGACCATTCTCCGTGGTAACTGCCTCTCCGTTGATCCGGACAATAACATCCCCGCTTTGCAGTCCTGCTTCCATCGCCGGAGAATCCATCGAAACCTCACGGATATATACGCCTTTGGGAATTTCGTAAGCCGCCTTGATCTTGTCCGTCACCGTTGAAACATGCAGTCCCAGATAAGGAATGTCCTTGCCCGCGCAAAGCATTTCGATCACCGGCTCGAGATCAGAGATCGCAACTGCCGTAAGTATATTTTCCGAACTGGAAGCGCTGTAATCCTGCATCACGATCCCGATGATCTTCCCGCTCGTATCCAGCAGCACGCCTCCGCCGCTCTTATCCGCAACGATATCTGTTGTAAAAACCGAATAATTGTGATCTTCCGTGGTAATCTCATTATCCGTGGACGTAATATTTCCGGTAAGGATCGAATAATTTGTCCCGAGCATACTGCCGAGCGCAATAACGAGCGTTCCGTTCTTTACGCTGCCGGATCTGCCGAACTCCGCCGGATTGACCGCGGCAAGCGTAGCCGCCGACAACTCGTCCCTGCTGACCGATAGAACCGCGAGCCCGGTATTTCCATCCTCCTTTAAAAGCGTTGCAACATACATGCTGTCATCGATAAAGGTCACCCGGATCTCCGATGCATCGTTTATCACCTTCCGTTCAGTCAGGATCAGCAGCTCGCTTCCCGTATCCGAGATGATCACGCCTGATCCCCATCCCTCCATCTCATAAGGATTGTTGAACATATCCGTGTCGCTCACCACGCTGGTGATCGTAACGATAGATGTATTCGCCTGCGTACCGATCGCATATAACTCATTCTGAAGGTTTTGATAATCCTCAATCGTCAAACTGGCAGGGACTTCAATGACTGCCTGTTCCGTATCTATTTCTTCCGTCGGTATCTCGGTTTCCTCTATGATGCCCGGTCCCGCAGCTTCCGTCTCCTCTGTTTCGGTATCCGATACCGCCGCAATCCGGTTCAGCCGGGGCAGAAAAAATGCAAAAGCCGCACACGCGGCAGCGCCAAAAACAAGCCCGCACGCAGCAGCAGACAGCAGACGTATCAGCAGACGCTTTTTGTTGAGAGGTTTATCTTTTATTTTTTCACGAACAAATTCATTCTTCTGTAAGTGCCTGTCTTCCATACTATTCCTCCAAAAAATATTATATGCGTATTTATTCCCGCTTGCAACCATTTTTGCCTTTTCGAACCACCCCGAATCATGTATAATGAACTTACGCAGAAGCCAATATATCCGGCGTTCGTCTGCTATTTTTGCAAAAAAAGGAAACATGACATGAATCAGAAAGTATTAACAACATTAGAATATCATAAGATTCTGGACCGGCTTGCGGAATACGCCTCCTGCGATGAGGCGAAAAAGCGCTGCCGCACGCTGCACCCGGTAACCGATGTAAACGTTATCCGGGAACTTCAGGAAACTACCGCAGATGCGCTTTCCCGCCTATATAAAAGCAATATCTCCTTTGCCGGCGTCCACAACATCCTCGGCTCTCTGAAACGGCTTGATATCGGAGGCTCCTTAAACACCACCGAACTTCTGCACATCTGCTCGCTTCTCGAGGTAACCCGGCGCGCCAAAGCATATGGGCGCACAGAGCGGGACGAGGGGTCTGCGGATTCCCTCACGCCGCTCTTCGACCGGCTGGAACCCCTCACCGCTCTTCGCGAAGAGATCCGGCGCTGTATCCTTTCCGAGGACGAAATTGCAGATGACGCAAGCCCTGCCCTTTTTAAGATCCGCAAATCCATCCGCGGTATGAATGACCGCATCCACGGACAACTGGCTTCCATTATGAACAATAACACCACTCGCACCTATCTCCAGGATGCGGTGGTTACCATGCGCGACGGCCGCTACTGTCTGCCGGTGAAGGCGGAGGCAAAGGGTTCCATGCCCGGCATGGTGCACGACCAGTCCTCCAGCGGCTCTACCCTTTTTATCGAACCGATGGCGGTTGTCAATCTCAACAACGAATTGAAGGAGCTGCTGCTCCGGGAGCAGGATGAGATCAATGCAATCCTTCTTGATCTGTCGGGGCAGGTCGCGGGGCATACCGCCGCCTTGCAGCAGGATTACGCTGCCCTTACAGAGCTCGACTTTATATTTGCAAAGGCCAACCTTGCAAAAAGCTATGACGGCATGGCTCCGGTCTTTAACGAAAGGGGATATATTCATATCCGCAAAGGGCGGCATCCCCTTCTGGATCAAAAGACCGTCGTTCCCATCGACGTGACCCTCGGGGATACCTACCGCCAATTGATCGTTACCGGCCCCAATACCGGAGGCAAGACCGTCTCCCTGAAAACCGTAGGTCTGCTTACCCTGATGGGCCAATCCGGTCTCCACATTCCGGCAGCGGACCGATCCGAGCTTTCCGTATTTGAGGAAGTGTTTGCGGATATCGGGGATGAGCAGAGCATCGAGCAGAGCTTAAGCACCTTTTCATCCCACATGACAAACATCATCCGTATTTTAAAAAAGGCGGACGACCGCAGCCTGATCCTATTTGACGAGCTTTGCGCCGGAACCGATCCGACAGAGGGAGCTGCCCTCGCAATTTCGATCTTAAGCAAACTGAACCAATACGGCTCCGTCACAATGGCTACCACGCATTACAGCGAACTGAAGGCCTATGCGCTGACCGGCAACGGCGTGGAAAATGCATGCTGCGAATTTAATGTGGAGACCTTAAGTCCGACCTACCGTCTCTTGATCGGCATTCCGGGAAAAAGCAACGCCTTTGCGATTTCCTCAAAGCTTGGCCTGCCTGACAACATTATCGACGACGCCCGCACCCGTATCGGACAGAAGGACGCTGATTTCGAAGATCTCTTGGCCAATCTGGAGAACAGCCGCCAGACCATTGAAAGAGAGCAGCTTCGGATTGATCAATATAAGGCCGAAATAGAGGACTTAAAGAAAAAGCTTGAGACAAAACAGGAACGCTTGGACCAGAGCCGGGATAAGATCCTCCGGCAGGCGAACGAGGAAGCATATCAGATTTTAAAAGAGGCAAAGGATCTCGCGGACGAGACGATCCGAAATTTCAACAAATACGGTCAGGGAACCGTTCCCGTCAGCCAGATGGAAAAAGAACGAACCAATATCCGAAACAAAATGTCGGAAAAAGAGAAGCGTCTATCCGGTATAAAAAAGCAGGAGACTGCAAACCAAAAGGTCCCCAAAAAGCTTCGTATCGGCGATTCCGTAAAGGTTCTTTCCATGAATCTAAAGGGTACGGTTCACACCCTGCCAAACGCCAAGGGAGATCTGTATGTACAGATGGGAATCCTGCGCTCTCTGGTTAATATTAACGATCTTGTGCTGATCGACGACGACGCTTCCCCTGCCTTAAAAAAATATGGCGGCGGGAGCCGGATCAAAATGAGCAAATCCGCTTCCGTCGCCACGGAGATCAATCTGATCGGCATGACCACAGACGAGGCGATCGCCCGTCTGGACAAATATTTGGATGATGCCTATATCGCCCATCTCCCTTCGGTGCGCATTGTTCACGGAAAGGGAACCGGAGCCCTGCGAAATGCGGTTCACAGCCACCTAAAGCGGCTGAAATATGTAAAAGCCTTTCATCTCGGGGAATTTGGGGAGGGTGACGCAGGCGTAACAATCGCTGAATTTGAATAACTTGCAAAAACGAGGAGGTATCTATGGTAGCAAAACAGAAAATCTTAATAGTTGACGACGATAACAATATTGCAGAATTGATTTCGCTCTACCTGACAAAGGAATGCTATGATACCCGCATTGTAAACGACGGGGAAGAAGCTCTATCTGCTTTCGAGCAGTATAATCCGAATCTCATCCTTTTAGATCTGATGCTTCCGGGCATCGACGGCTATCAGGTCTGCCGGGAAATCCGCACCAGATCCAATGTTCCGATCATTATGCTTTCCGCAAAGGGCGAAATTTTTGACAAGGTACTTGGCCTTGAGCTCGGCGCCGACGATTACATCATGAAGCCCTTTGATTCCAAGGAGCTCGTGGCTCGGGTAAAGGCGGTACTGCGCCGCTATCAGCCGGTCATCAAGTCGGAGCCCGCCGTGGTCGAAATAAAATGTGTGGAATATCCCGGTCTTACGGTGAATCTATCCAATTACTCCGTAATCTATCAGGGACACCCGATCGATATGCCCCCAAAGGAGCTGGAGCTTTTATATTTTCTCTGTTCCTCTCCGAATCAGGTTTTTACCAGAGAACAGCTTCTCGACAATATCTGGGGATACGAATACATCGGTGACACCAGAACGGTGGATGTACATGTTAAACGGCTCCGGGAAAAGATAAGGGATCACGAATCCTGGCAGATCGCTACTGTCTGGGGCATAGGCTATAAATTCGAGGTAAAAGAATGAAACGGACACTCTACATAAAACTGCTTTTAAGCTATGCGCTGTTCGGCGCAGTCGCCTTTCTGGTTTTATACACCTTTACACAACGGATGACGGCGGACTATCTGGAGCAGACGGAGAGCCAGAGCCTTTACAGGGAGGCCACCCTGCTCTCCTCGGACTATGCCGCGAACTATTTTAACAACTCCATTTCCATGGAATCCCTCCAGTTGGAGATGGAATCCATCGCAACATACCTTTCTGCGGAAATATGGATCGTTGACGGAAACGGCAATATTCTCCTGAATTCTTCCAATCCCTCCGTCAGCGCACAGACGATCCTGCAGGACGGCACAGCCGCCGCCTCGATCGAGGGCTTTGACATAGGCGACTTCGGCAGCCGTTATTACCAAATCGGACGGTTTTACGATAATTTTTCCTCCGACGTGCTGACGGTCTTTTCCCCTATCACCATCGGATACTCCAATCGGGGATATGTGCTGATCCATAAGCCGGTTTCCGAAATTATCGATCATGTAAATCAATTTATGAATATTTCCTTCTACACGGTGGGGATCGTCTTTCTGTGTTCTTTTATTGTGCTGGTCCCTTTCACATTGGCAGTATACCTTCCTATGCGCAGGATTACCGCCGCCGCAGGGAAATACGCAAAGGGCGATTTCAGCAAAACGATCCTGGTCCATTCCTCCGACGAGGTGGGATATCTGGCAAACACCCTGAATTATATGGCAAAGGAGCTTCAAACCCTCGAGGAGGATCAGCGGAAATTCGTCTCCAATGTCTCCCATGACTTCCGCTCCCCGCTGACTTCGATAAAGGGCTATGTGGAAGCGATGCTGGACGGCACCATCCCGGCAGAGATGCAGGAAAAATATCTTAACATCATCCTTTTTGAGACGGAGCGTTTAAATAAGCTTACCCAAAGTCTTCTGGATCTAAACCGCTTTGGTCATCATGGGATCATGCTCGATGTGGCTGATTTCGATATCAACCGCATGATCCGCACAACGATCCTTACCTTTGAGGGAACCTGCAGTAAAAAGGGAATCAGTTTTGATCTGGTTTTGACCGGACAGGAGTTATTTGTCACCGGCGACATGGCTAAAATCCAGCAGGTTTTTTACAACCTGATCGACAATGCGGTCAAGTTCTCCCATCACAACTCCTCGATCATTATTGAGACAAGCATAAAGAACGAAAAAGTCCTGATTTCCGTCAAGGATTCCGGGATCGGAATCCCCTCCGACAGTATCAAGAAGATCTGGGACCGTTTTTATAAATCCGACCTTTCCCGCGGCAAGGACAAACGCGGCACCGGCCTTGGACTTTCCATCGTAAAAGAAATCATTCAGGCCCACAACGAAAACATCAACGTCATCAGTACGGAGGGCGTTGGAACGGAATTTATATTCACCCTGCCGATCTCACGGAAAGAAGGGTAACAAAAGTGATTTCCTTATTATTTTATCCGGTATGCGGTTCCCTTTCGGTCATACATTGCATAATTGTCTGCAAAATAATCATCCGAAGGCATAAAGCCGTTTGCCTCCGTCTCCGAGGTCACTCCGTTAAAAAGATCATAAACAAACCGATACCCTTCAGCTGTGGTGGCGCTAAGGAAAACCCGGACATTGCTTTCCGGCGCCAATTCTTGATCCAGATTCAATTCCCGCTCCGTTGAAAATGAAGCTGCCGCATCCGCCGCAGCTATCGTCCCGCCGATATTCTCCTGAGGCGTATCATCAAAAATATCGTCGTCCTCTTCCTCCGCCGTCTCTCCGGCGGACTCCGCATCCTGATCAGTCACAGCGCTCTCGTCCGCAGATGCGCCATCCGCTCCGGCTGCTTCCCCATGATCCGCAGAAAATGCGCTATCCTCGTCCATATCCGCCGCCGTATTCTCCGTTTCCTGCCCGATCACTCCTCCTGTGTTTGTAAGAAGATCATAGTTATATATTTCCTGATCGTCCGCAGTCACGATAAGTTTCAATTCCGTAAACTCAAAAATGCCGTTTCCGTCCAGATTGACCGCCGCATTATCACGTATGGTAAGCGTCCCGTCCTGATAGAGGGGAAGATTTGCAATGTTTCCTTCCAAAATACCCGACAGACTTTGCTGAAAGCCCACATAATTCTGCAAAACCTCCGTCGACCTTCTGTCTCCATCCGTAAAGAGAATCGTTACATTCCCGTCATAGGAAACATCCATCGGAAGAGTGGCAGTCCCGCAGAATGCAAATCCATCCAGCTCTAAGGGATATTCCTGCGTACCAAAATAGATGCTCGTCTGGGTCGTCCCCGTGTATTCCTTTGGGATAACGGAAATCGCCACATCGTATGTGCCGGAAGCAAAATCGCAGTCGGAAACGACGATCGCATACTCCTCGATCAGACTTGCCTCTTCCTCCAGCGTCGCCTCGATGTTGGCCTCCATATTGTTGACATCCGTCTGAATAATATCCGTTGTATCCTGCAGATACAGTATCTGATTTCCCAATTCATCCAGCTTAATCCGCATGTCTGCAATCGCTATGACCACGATGATCAAAAGGAGAATCCCCATGCCTGCAAGCAGGAACAAAGACCCCCGGACCATCCGTCTTTTTCGAGATTCCTTTGTCATATTTTATTCCTGCTCCACAATCGCAATATGGACGTCCTCAAGCTGCTTCTTTTCTACCGCCGCAGGCGCCCCCATCATCACATCCATTGCATTCTTGTTCATCGGGAAAGGAATGATTTCCCGGATGCTTTCCTCCCCGCAGATCAGCATAATCATGCGGTCTACTCCCGGCGCAATTCCCGCGTGCGGCGGCGCGCCGTAGCAGAATGCATTGTACATGGCAGGAAATTTCGCCTTTACGTCCTCCTCGCCAAGTCCCACCAGTTCAAACGCCTTGATCATAATCTCAGGGTTGTGGTTCCGCACAGCTCCGGAGGATAATTCTACCCCGTTGCACACTAAATCATACTGATATGCCAATATCGAAAGGGGCTCCTGATCACATAGCGCATCCATTCCGCCCTGTGGCATGGAAAATGGGTTATGGCAGAATTCAAGTTTCCCTGATTCCTCGCCGATCTCATACATCGGAAAGTCCACAATCCAGCAGAACTCATATGTCTCACGCTTCATATGGTTTTCACCTGCCTCGCCAAGAAGCCTGCGGAGCACTCCCGCCGTCTTCTGTGCCGTAAGGAGTTTTCCTGCGGTAAGCCCCACAAAATCCCCCGGTTTTAAGCCTAATGCGCTTATGACAGCTTCCTTTCTGTCCTGCAAAAATTTTGAGATTCCTCCCACAAGTTCTCCGTTTTCATCCAGCTTAAACCAATATGCCTTATTGGCAGTCTGCACTTCCACATCCCCGCAGATTTTGTCGATCACCTTTCTTGTCGCCGTAAATCCGTCTACGACGATCGCCTTGACGGTATTTCCCTCAAAGGGGCCAAAACCACAGTCAGCCATGACTTCCGTTGCGTCGCAGAGCACAAGATCGATCCTAAGATCCGGCTTATCGCTTCCGTATTTATCCATCGCCTCAAGATATGGTATCCGCACAAAGGGAGCCTTGGAAGCGTTGGCATATACCCCGTATTTCTCAAATACCGGAGGCAATACCTCCTCTATTACATGAAATACATCCTCCTGCGTGGCAAATGCCATCTCCATATCCAGCTGGTAAAACTCTCCCGGGGAGCGGTCGGCTCTTGCGTCCTCGTCCCGGAAGCACGGCGCAATCTGGAAATAGCGGTCAAATCCCGACGCCATCAATATCTGTTTAAACTGCTGCGGTGCCTGAGGAAGCGCATAGAACTTTCCCGGATGATTTCTCGAGGGGACGAGATAATCCCTTGCCCCCTCCGGTGAGGAGCAGGTAAGGATCGGCGTCGTAATCTCCATAAAGCCAAGCTCGTTCATTTTCTGTCTAAGTTCCGCAACAATCCTGCTTCTCAATACGATCCTGTTTTTTACGGCCGGATTTCTCAGATCCAGATAGCGGTACTTAAGACGGGTATTCTCATCCGCCTCCTTTGACTGGTTAATCTCGAAGGGAAGCGCATTGTAATTGCACTTGCCAAGGATCTCGATGTTGTCAGGAACCACCTCGATCTCGCCCGTGGGAAGCTCCGGATTCTTGCTGGAGCGCTCCCTTACCAGTCCCGTCACCGATATGGTGCTTTCCTTATTGATCCCGTCAATAATCTCCATCATATCCTCTGTCTCGATAACGACCTGCGTGATTCCATAGAAGTCCCTGAGGATTAAAAAGCCTAAATTTCTGCTCACCTTACGAATATTCTCAAACCATCCTACAAGAGTAACTTTTTCACCCGCGTCCGCAAGGCGAAGTTCACTACAATTGTGTGTTCTTGACTGTGTCATTTGCTGTTCTCCTTTTTCCTGCTTTTCTTCGTTTATTCGTTATAAAATTCTGCAAACTCCTCATACCCCTGAGCCTGAAGCTGTTCCTTCTGGAATTTTTTATTCTTATTCATGCGCACCACAAGCACCTGCTGACCGTCTGCCCGCGCTTTTCCCGCCTGCCTCATCACCTCCGCCAGCCGGCAGGCAGGATATTTCTTCTCCACAAGATAGGCAACCTTCTTCGGACTTTCCGGAATCTTAAATCCGCTCTCCATAAGCAGCAGGATAATACGCTCAAAACCAATAGAAAAGCCGCAGGCCGGAACATCATTTCCGGTGAATTTTCCAATCATTTTATCATAGCGCCCGCCTCCTCCGCAGGCCGCCCCAAGCTCCGGCATGGCAATCTCAAAAATAGTTCCCGTATAATAGCTCATTCCGCGAACCAGCGTCGGATCAAACACCAAATCAAACTCCGCCGCTTTGGTGGCATTGACCGCCGCCGCGATCTCCGTCAGGTTCGTCACCACATCCTGATCCAGATATTCTCCCAGCGTCCCGGCAAGGAAGCCTACTCCCTCCGCCACATCCTTTTTCTCCTTTAACCGGTCAAACAGACCAAGGTACTTTTCTATGGCTTCCTGCGGATAGCCCTCCTTCGCCAGTTCTTCGGCAACGCCCTCCTCACCGATCTTGTCCATTTTGTCCAATGTGATGAAAACGCTGTCATAATCCTCCTCAGAAAATCCGCTGTATGCCGCCATCGCCTTTAAAATGCGGCGCTCGTTGATCCTGATCTCAAAATTCTTAAACCCAAGCCGTCCGATCGTTGCGGTCGTCGCGGTGATAAGCTCGATTTCCGCAAGATTCCCCGGTTCTCCTAAAATATCAATGTCGCATTGGGTAAACTGGCGGTAACGTCCCCTCTGGGGGCGGTCGGCTCTCCATACGCTGCCGATCTGGAGCGCTTTAAACGGAGAGGGAAGCTCATTGGCATTGTTGGAATAAAAGCGGGCAAGGGGAACCGTCAGATCATAGCGCATGCCAAAATCCACCACATCCGCCTCCTCCTTCGCCGTCTCGAGGTTTAACTTCTCGCCTCTCTTTAATACCTTAAAGATCAACTTTTCGTTCTCCCCTCCCTGCTTGTTGGACAAATTCGCAATATTTTCCATACAAGGCGTCTCGATCGGGGTAAAGCCAAAGCTACGATAGGTTTCCTTGATAATGTTCGTGACATAATCACGGATCTCCATCTCCTTCGGTAAAATATCCTTCATGCCGTTTACCGGCTTTTTACTCAATGCCATTGTAGTTCCTCCATCCTGCTCTCTTTTCTTGCAATCATTTCATCAATGCGTTCTAAATAATTCTTAACGTCCTTTACGTTTTCCACACGCTCGATCCGGTGTGTTCCGTCCGGATTTTTCTCCGACAGCACAAATTTTGTTGTTGCACCTGCGCCAAGTGCCATTATAGTCTGTTTTTCCTCCATAATCAAGATATTATAGACGCCGGCTTTGCCCTTTGCAGCGTATCCCACATTCTCCATATTGCCCGCCATTCCCTTCTGCCGGTACAGATAATAGGGAAAAAGACCAATGTCCCTGCAATACTCCGCGCACAGATCCATGTGCTCCTGCGTATTTTCCATCTGCATATCCTGATATCGATCCTTAAATATCGTAAGTCTTGCCGCACGCTTTACCGCAAGGGAATGCACGGTCACGTTGTCGGGCTTTAACTCCTTTATCACTTCCATCGTGTGGCGGACGTCAGACAATTCCTCCCCCGGCAGACCGATGATCAGATCCATGTTGATGTTATCAAAACCGAGCTTTCTTGCCAGTCTAAAGCTCTCGATGGTCTGTTCGACCGTATGGCGGCGTCCGATCAGATCCAGCGTCTCCTGCTTCATTGTCTGGGGATTAATGGAAATACGGCTGATTCCGTTTTCCCGCAGAGCGATAAGTTTTTCCTCGGTAATAGAATCCGGTCTTCCTGCTTCTACGGTAAATTCCAAGCAGTTTGAAAAATTAAATTCAGAATTAATTTTTTTAATCAGCCTGTCCAATTGCCCGGATTCCAGCGTCGTCGGCGTTCCGCCTCCTATATAGACGGAATTCAGCGTCTTCCCACGGCATTTTTCCGCCGTAAAATCAATCTCCCTCTCAAGGGCATCCAGATAGGCGTCCACCTGCGCTTTCCATGCCGATATCGGGTAGGAGGTAAAGGAGCAGTACAGACAGGTGCTTGGACAGAAGGGAATACCTATGTACAGGCTGTACCCGTTCTCGTAATCTATCCTTTGTAAAAGCTGTCTTTCCCTCTTTGCAATCTCGATGGACAATGCAGTCTTCTGTTTCGTCGCCGCATAAGTATTAGTCATATATGCAGCAATTTCTTCCTCTGAGCAGCCTTCCTCCAGCATTTTCATAGGAATCTTTGTGGGGCGTATGCCGGTAAGGGTTCCCCAGGGAAGCTCCTTTCCCGTATTTGTCCGCAGGATGTCATAGAGCTGCCTCTTCAACCGATTCTTTGTCGCAATACGCTCAAACCCATGTATGTTAAATTCAGTTTTAACTTTCTCTTTTTCTCTGTCCCTGCAGCTGATGGCGATTTTGCTCTCCTCATAGGTAATCGAAAATACCAAAGAAGCAGCGTTTATTTCTTCCCTTCGCCCGCTGTCTGTCTCATGGTGCATACACGCAACATTTCTGCCCTCCACCTCGGACTCCGGACAGGTATAGTACATGTCCACCTCCTCTTTCGGATAGAAGGCTTTTATCAGGGAATGTACATCATATTCAAATTCCGGTTTATTAAATAGCACAATGATCATAGGTAAGGGTTGTACATCCTCTCTGTCTCAATAGTAGTCACATCCCCGTGTCCGGGATATACCGCCGTAACATCCGGCAGAGGCATCAGCTTTTCCTGAATGGAACGTACCAGCTGCCCCATGTTCCCTGTGGGAAGATCCGTCCGTCCCACCGAACCGCAGAACAGCGTATCACCGGAAAATACCACATTCTCATAGGGAAGATAATAACAGCAGCCGCCGATCGTATGTCCCGGGGTATACAGCACACGGATATGAAAGCCCGCCAGATCAATTTCCTGCTCATCCTTCAAAAAAAGGTCTGCGCGAAAGGTCTGTCCCGCTCCGATCATCCAGCTTGCGTTCTTCTCTTCACTCTCCAGAACAGCCTTTTCCGCTTCATGCGCATAGATCGATATGCCAAAATGCTCTGCAAGCTCCTTTGCTCCCGTGGCATGGTCAAAATGCCCGTGTGTCAAAAGAACCGCCGCCGGGCTGTAACCGCCTTCTTCGATTTTTTTTGCAAGCTGCTTTGGGCTCTCCCCCGGATCGACGATCAAAATTTCCTTTGTCTCCGTATTGATTACAAAATAGCAGTTCGTCTGCACCGGTCCGACCACATATTGGTCGATCTTTAATTTTCCCATAACGATCCGTTCCTTTCATTCCTATTCTCTCATAGAAAATCCATTTACTTTAGTTCTTTAATACAGCAAGGTATTTCCTATGAGAGAAAAAAGAGTCCGAAGCTGGACTCTTTCGTATTTTTAGCCGGTTGTACGCTCAATGTCGATCACGCTGTCGATCTGACCGATTTTTTCGATCAGGCTGTTGATCTGACTGCGCCCCTTGGTGTTGAAGGCAATGTCGATCGTGGCAATCCCCTGTTTACTGGTCTTTGAATGGATTCCGTTGATGTTGATCTCGCGTTCCGTAAATACCCTTGTAATGTCAACCAAAAGCCCCGGCCTGTCATGGCAGAAAATCTTGATCTCTCCAAGATATTCGCCCAATTCCTCGTTCTCGGCGCCGGCCTGCCACTCTGCCTCGATCAACCGCTCTCTCTCCATATCCGATAGATTGATCACGTTGATACAATCGGTCCGATGAATGGACACTCCCCGTCCTCTGGTAACAAATCCAACGATCTCATCTCCCGGAACCGGGCTGCAACATTTAGAGAAATGTACCGCCACGTCATACAACCCTTTGACCACTATTCCGCTTTTGAATTTTTTAGGCGCTTCCAGAGTTTTCGCCTCTGTAATCGAATCCAGAATATCATCGTCGGTCAACGGAACGATATGATCCTTTTTGTACTCCTCATACATCCGGTTTACGATCTGGCTTTCCTTCAGTCCGCCATGCCCGATCGTCGCCAAGGCGGAGTTCCAGTCGTGAAAACCATATTTCCGCAGAATTTTTTCCTGATATTCCGGTTTGTTGATATCGGAAAGATTGATGCCTTTGGCCTTGCAATATGCCGCCATCAATTCTTTTCCGTGTATAATGTTCTCTTCCTTTAACTCACTCCGGAACCATTGATTGATCTTATTCTTGGCCTGTGTACTCTTGACAATGCTAAGCCAGTCCCGGCTTGGTCCCTTTGAATTCTGTGATGTGATGACCTCGATCCGGTCGCCGTTCTGAATCACATAGTCGATCGGAACAAGTCTGCCGTTCACCTTGGCTCCAACCATCTTATTGCCCACCGCAGAATGAATACTGTAAGCAAAATCAATCGGAGTAGAACCGTTTGGAAGATTCTTCACATCACCGGAGGGCGTAAAACAAAAAACATTGTCGGAAAAAAGATCAAGGTCGCTCTTCAGCAGGCTCATGAACTCTTTATTGTCCGAGGTATCCTGCTGCCACTCCAGAATCTGTCTGAGCCAGCTTAGCTTTTCCTCCTCGGTAACCGTTGTGGAGGTTCCGTTTCCGTTATTTTCCTCCTTATATTTCCAATGGGCGGCAATACCATATTCGGCAGTACGATGCATGTCAAAGGTTCGAATCTGGATCTCAAAAGGCTGGCCGCTCGGACCGATCAGGGTCGTGTGAAGAGACTGATACATATTCGGCTTTGGCATTGCAATATAATCCTTAAAGCGTCCGGGAATAGGCTTATACTTCTCATGCATGATTCCGAGCGCCATATAACAATCCTTTACGCTGTCCACAATGATCCGGATTGCGAACAGGTCATAGATCTGGTCGAGGGTCTTGTTCTGATTCACCATTTTTTTGTAGATACTGAAAAAATGCTTCGCGCGGCCGGAAATCTCTGCCTTAATTCCCGCCTCGTCAATATATTTGCTGACTTCGTTCACAAGGCTCTGCACATAATCATCCCGGACGGTCTTTCGAAGGGCAACCTTTTCCACCAGATCATAGTAAGCTTCCGGCTCCAAATATTTCAACGTCAGATCATCCAACTCGATCTTTAGCTTGCTGATACCAAGTCTTTGGGCGATCGGACAATAAATTTCCCGTGTTTCCCGGGCTATCCGAAGCTGCGCCTCCCTGGACTGGTACTGCAGGGTGCGCATATTATGCAGCCTGTCGGCAAGCTTGATCAATATTACCCGGATATCCTTTGCCATAGCAAGGAACATCTTTCGCAGATTTTCTGCCTGCATTTCCAGCCGGGCGGCATTTTTCTCCTTTGGATCAATATCGCCATCCGTAAGGTGCAGATGCTCCAGCTTGGTCACACCGTCGACTAACAAAAGAACCTCGTCGCCAAACTGCGCCCGCATTTCCTCCTCCGTCATAAATGTGTCTTCCAGCACATCATGCAAAAGCCCTGCCGCGATCGTCTCCTTATCTAATTCCAGATCAGCAAGAATGATCGCCACAGAGAGCGGATGAATGATATAAGCCTCTCCCGACTTGCGCATTTGTCCGTCGTGGGCTTTATAAGCCTCCCTATAAGCCTTTTCCACCAGCGAAATATCGGCGGACGGATGATACTTGCGGATACTAGAGATCAGTTCCTCATACAATTCATCCAGACTTTTAGGATCCTTCGCCTTCGAAATGCCTATGCTGTTCGATTGAACTTCCTTTTCCAAGCGTTCCAGCTCTTCTGAAGAAATATCTGCCATCGACTCACCTACTTACGCCTAATTATCCCTTAGTATAATGGTCTATTATATTTTATTTTTCTTCAAAAAGCAATATTTTATATACCGATCCATCGTTTTTCCGGCAATGTCTGTTTCTTCCAGAAACACAAACCCCAGCTTTTTTGCCAGATGGACGGAAATCTCATTGTCTTTCTCGATCAGACAATTCACCCTCGGAAAATGCAGTTCCCGGCAGGCATATGCAAACATTGCACGGCACACCTCGGTGGCATAGCCCTTGTTCTGTTCCTCTGCTGCGATCAGATACCCCATCTCAAGCTCAACGCCCTCCGGGTAATCCCGATGCTCAAGGCCTGCTCGGCCGATGACTTCCCCGGTTGATTTCTTACATACCAGCCACATCCCATATCCATAGTATCTGTACATATTAGAAATATATGCCCGTTCATACGCCTCCTCCTCCGCCCTCGGATAAAGCCCTTCCGTATGATCGGTAATACCCTTCCCCTGATAGAGTGAGAACAGGGCATCCATGTCATCCATACAGAATTCCCTTAAAACACATCGCTCTGTTGTAATTACTGTCCAAGGCAGATCCTTCGCCCGCAAAAACGTCCGGTGAAAAAAATCATAGTCCGCCTCCTCAAAGCCTTCGGCGACGATCCACGCGCCGGAAAAAGAGCCGCTTTTTCCCGCCGGGGTCTTCCTCTTCACCGGTACATAAGGAAGGGCGGCAAGCCCGATTTCCTGCGCAAGCCGCCATTCCTTTTCCGTTGTTACGATCATTAAACACTCCGCAATATCTACGCCTATCGCGTCGGCGGCCTGAAACAGTTCCTCTCTGGATGCGCGTCCTTCAACCGCCCTGCAAATGATCCCCTTTTCCGGATTTTTTATCCAATTTTTCAGTTCATGCTCTTCCGCAATCTCCGCCGGGACGTATAACAGCGCTCTCCATTCCATCGGTCTTATACCGTTTCCGGTTCCGGATAATCCACTCCAAAGGTCTCCACTTCAACGGACTTCATCACCTGATCCTCCAGCGGACGGTCGCTGTAATCGGTTGCGGTCTCGGCAATCTTATCCACAATATCCTGGCCCTCAATAATCCTTCCGAACCCGGCATATGCTCCGTCAAGATGCGGAGAATTCTTATGCATAATGAAAAACTGGCTCCCCGCCGAATCAGGCATCATGGTTCTCGCCATAGAAAGAACCCCTGCCTCATGCTTTAGCCCGTTCTCAAAACCATTCTGGGAAAACTCTCCTTTGATACTATAACCCGGACCGCCCATTCCTGTCCCGTCCGGATCTCCGCCCTGAATCATAAAGCCCCTGATCACGCGGTGAAAGATCACTCCGTCATAAAACCCTTTCTTAACTAAGCTGATAAAGTTGTCGACCGTATTCGGAGCGATCTCCGGATACAGCTCCGCTTTCATCACATCCCCGTTTGCCATTGTAATTGTTACGATTGGATTTTGTGCCATTTTCCTGTCCTCTTTTCTTTGATTATAAATTTTTACTGCTGTCACTCTTCCAGTTTAACCACATTAAAAATCATGCCGCTAACCGGATATATCCATTCCTTATCGAGTGTGATATTATAATTTCCATTGATATGTTCCTGCGCCACTTCATATGAGGACTCCTCCCCCTTGCTTAGAAACGAAAACATATCAACATCCATCATGCTCTCATCATATGTAACCGAAATCTTGGGGCCTTTCGTCGGATCCATAAACGCAACTTCAAGCAGACTTCCCCATCTCTTTGGCATATAAAATACGATTCTCAATTGATGTTCATCAACATCATCAATCTTTGCCCTGACCGAAACGACGATTCCATTATCTGCGATACACACATTATGGATTTCGCCGCGCTGATTATCAACATGAAAATCCAGCTTAAATATCTCCTGAAACTTTTCAATTCTCTCTTGGGGTTCTGTTATACCACGAAAAAACTCTATATCCTTAGGATCGACATCCAGACATTCTCGGAAAACGCAATTGCGAAAATCTACCTCCTTCTGGTTATCCCTCAGCGCACTATCCAGACTTTTATTGTTGAAAACAAAACCGATTCTAATATCCTCCGCAACCAGGTTCCTAGCACAGCCAGACAAATACCTGATCTTATAGGTTAACCGTTCCTGAACATAATAATATTTATCACGATCCCAGCTCTGTGCAAAACTCTTTGGCAATTTCCCTGACAACAGAAAATCATAATCAAATTCCGTCCTTATTTTATAAGCCGGATTGTCTACAAGATACTCTGCCATCTGACTATAAACCATCTCCGCAACCGCTTTGTCCCCCACCATGGATACAATCGTATTCTGAATAAAGTTTCTGCGTTGTTCCATATCAAAAGAGTCCAGAGCTTCAGGATTTCCCATCAACGTCTCCATTATTTTCCGAGACATTTCCTCTGCATAGGAATCCCTTGTAAGCTTTTCATTAATAATGTCAAAGAATACAAACGCAACAAGAACACCGACTAGGTTTCCAATCACATCATATAACAGATCAATCGGGGAATAAGAGTGAACATACACCAAAAAACTGTAGCCAACGCCAACAATCAACAGCGCCAGACAAATAAGTATAATGTAACTTCTGTTGACATTCTGTTTAATGATCTTATTGTCCAAACTCCTCTTTCCATTTCCCTTCATACATTTCCTCCTTTGTAAAAACACCTCTGTAACATGCAGGTTTCCCACAATAATATCCCCAGAACCTGTCGCCATAATCAAAGTGCCACCATTCGGACGGAAGATTCGTAAAGCCTGCCGCCGTCATGACATGATACAAAAGGCGCCTATTGTCCCGAATATTATCCTCATGCCCTTTCTCAAAATATGCAGTATATGCTTTTTCACTAAACTCATCAAAAACTGTCCCCATTGCAAGAGTTTTACCGCTATCATCGAGAATCGTCAAATCGACCGCTCCCCCTGTCGTATGCACCGGAGGCATGGTACGGTCTGCTGCCGGATTCGACACAAATTTTTGCACAAACCGATCACGCTCTTCTTTTGAATAACCGGACAAGTCATACTTTTGTATAATCTGTTTAGAATACCACTCATACAATTCATGTTGAAGTGCAAGCGGTCTCCAGGCATCAAATATCCGGAACTTAAAGCCATCCGGCATAAGCGCATGTGCACGAATCAGTCTATCATACACTTCTTCCCTCACTAGGCAGCACTCTACCGCGTTTTCCATACCAAGCAACGGATACTGCATCTGCACATCAAACATCTTATCTGAAATTATTTCCACGAAATCCGATTCTGTAAAATCAGCAACGGCATATTCTTTTGGAGCTTTTTTAGCCGGTATTGCACCAATCATAATTTGGATCCTTTGCTTCCACCAAAACTCGCTTGAGCCAAAATATTGGTATTAAAAGTAAAAGTTAGATTTTTTTCTGTTCTGACACGCTTAAAAGCCAATTGTATCATGCGGTCAAGCAGTTCCTTGTACGTAACCCCGACTGCTTCCCACAAATAAAACGCCAGCGAACCCGGTATCGTATTAATCTCATTAAAATACAACGCTCCGGTATCTTCATCAATCATGAAATCAATTCTTGAAACCCCGTTGCAGCCCAGACATTTAAATGCGCGTACTGCAATCATCCGAATATTTTCTCTCATCTCAGACGTCAATTCTGCCGGAATTTTCCTTGAAACGCTCGCCATTCCTTTCGCTTTACCGCCTTTTGCATTGCTCACATATTTATCCTCATAGCTTAAGATATCCTTCGAATGAAGCGGCTCCTCACACTCAGATGCCTCTGCCTCCAGCTCATCGCCGCAGACCGCACAATTAATCTCCCTTAAGTTGAGAATCGCATGTTCCACCAAGACCTTAGTCGCATACTGGAATGCATCGTCGATTGCCCTAATCAGCTCCATCTGATCCTTTGCAATGCTGATTCCAACACTTGACCCAAGATTTACCGGCTTCACAATAACCGGATAACCAATTTTCTGCTCAATCTGTGCAATCATAGTATCTATTTCGGCATAATCGGCCATTGTAAACAGCCGACCATCCAAAACTGGAATTCCGTTATCCTTTAAGATGGTTTTCATGATATACTTATCCATTCCGACTGCTGAAGACGTAACATCACACCCGACAAAAGGCACTCCAATCGTTTTGAGATATCCCTGCAGCGCACCATCCTCAACATTTGTCCCATGTACAATCGGAAATACTACATCAATATCAATGCTGCTGTTTTTTCCAAATTTTTTTATAGGATAGGAGCGCAACACAACCTTCCCGCCTTCATTCAGCAAAATCACTCTCTGCGACTTCCCTATCAGTTCGTCTATATTTTTATAGGATTCAATATCTCCTATCTCTTCACCAATATACATATCATTGTTCTTTGTAAGATATACCGGAATCACTTCATACTTATCAGTATCCATATTCATAACCGCTTGAATACCAGAAATGACGGAAACCTCATGCTCCACGCTTTTTCCTCCGAACATCATAGCCACTTTTATTCTCATTTTATCAACTCCCTTTTAATAATTATCTGGCAGATCATTTTCTAATAAGATATATTTATGTCCCGGTTCCGTGATCCTATATGCAAACGCAACCGCAGACTCCACATTGTCAAATACTTTACATTTTTCATCCGGAAATCCATGACTTTTTGCTCCCTCCGCAATTGGTTTCGTATGCGCTCCTCCCACTAGCAGGATATAATCACAGCACGCAGCAGCATAGGTTCCAAACAAAAAATTATACTCCTCCTCCTTTTCCCCCAACTCAACCATGCCGGGCGTGACCAAAATCCGGATTCCCTCAAACATCGCCAACGTCTCAACCGCAGCCTTCGAACCAATGGGATTCGAATTATATGCATCATCAATCACGGTCACCGCACCGCGTTCAAGCATTTCTAATCTATGCTTTACCGGCCGAATTTGTCGTACGGGAGTTCGAAGATCTTTTAACGCTATTCCTAACGTATTGGCAACCGCAATCGCGCCAACAAGATTAATAACATTATGTTCTCCAACAAGTCTTGTTTGAAAACGCGCTTCGCTGCCGTTCGGGGAAACAACAGTAAATTCCGTTCCAATCTGAGATACTGCGATATCCTTTGCATAATATCCCTCCTGTTCTCCTCCCGAATAATAGAATACCTTTAGATTGTCATATTCTTCCGCTTTTTCCCGTATATACGAATTGTCTCCGTTTAGAAAAAGAATACCTTCCGGCAATAACTCTGCCGCAAGTTCAAATTTGGTATTCTTAATATTGTCCAGATTATGAAAAGTTTCCAGATGTTGCGGACCGATCGCGGTAATAATCCCATGCTTTGGTCTAACAATATCGCAGATTTCTTTAATGTCACCTACATAACGTGCACCCATCTCGCAGATAAAAATCTCGTCAGTCGGTTTCAACGAACTGCGGATTGTCTTTACAACCCCCATCGGAGTATTATAGCTTTCAGGAGTGACCAATACATTGTATTTCTCCGTCAAAAGTGCTTGCAAATAAAATTTTAAACTTGTCTTCCCGTAACTTCCTGTCACGCCGATGACCGTCAGCCCCGAAACCTCTGATAATTTTTTTTTCGCATCACGAATATAATACTTATTAATTACTTTTTCAATCGGGCGATTTATGATGTTCGCTATCATAGGAAGAACAAATTGAAGAGAAGCCAACAACAGAAAAATCCCTGTCAACTGGCGCAAACTTCCCAGAAAACCACATAACAACAGGACAAGCAAACAGATGATAACATCTGTGACAATCAGTCTCTTTACTCTTGCTGTATACACCAGCTGCTTTTTCGCCACCTGCTTGCGCAATGCATTATAAACCAAGATGATCACACAAAGCCAAGCATATACCAGAATATCAAACATGAATGATAAAAAAAACAACCGAATAATGCCTAATACAATTCCAACATAAAGTACCCACTGCTTTCTGATATTTTTTTTAATCCATGTTCTATGCTCATTTTCCTTATAGCCATTAAGCTGAAACATATGTAAATTGTAGCGGACAACAAGAAAAAAAGCGCATATCGCAAACGCCGCTGCAATTATTGTTTTGATTTCCATATTCCATCTCCGTTCCGCTGCCCTGCACTTCAGAGCGCCTCTCTTTTTCTATCCCTTGCTCTCTTTGCTCCAATCCCCTATATTAAAATATGACCTCATAATATTTTGAAAAATAACCGGCTGATCAAGAAAACAGTAATGTCCGGCTCCCCTGATCACAGCAAGCCCGGAGAGCGGAATTTTCTCCTCCATCAGCTTTCCGTCTGATAAAGGCGTCGCCGTATCCAGTTCGCCCCAGATCAGCAAAGTATCCTGCCTGACATTTTGAAGAATTCCCGTCAAATCTTCATTGACCGCCATAACAAGACATTGTCTCATGATAGGTGTCGCATTACGGTAATCCTCCGACCCCTGACGATTTTTCCAACTGTCTATCAGCTCCGGGAAAAGCGAATGCATCAATCGGTTTTGAAAAATTCTTTTCAACAACCGGTATTTTTTTATGCTTATTTTCTGCCGCAAAGACTTTTTGGGCACAATTCCTGCACTATCGACTAGAACAATTCTTTCCACCGAAAAAGGAAGTTCTTCCCTGTTTACCAATTTGATGATGATACGCCCTCCATATGAATGACCAATCAACGTCATTTTCCGAATTCCCAGTCGTTCTGCAAACTTAATAAAAAAATCGACATAAGCATCGACATTCCAGGCTTCCCGCGGCTCATCACTTTCTCCAAAACCAGGCAGATCCAATTGTACAACCTTATATCTTTCACAAATACATCCGGCAACGAAATCATACACTTCAAGTTTCGTCCCCCACCCCTGCAGTATAATTACCGTATTTTCTCCAGCACCTGTTATTTTATAATTAATATTATATCCATCAATTTTAAGGTTCATTCCAATATTTGCTCCATCTGCCGATCGAAGCTCACTCCTGTTTTTATGAATATTTTTCTTGAATAATTATAAGCGGATTCACAGATAATATCAATATTTTTTAAAAACTTGCATTGATCCATACGCGCACCGCCAACAGAACAAAGCGCACAAGTCCGTCTCAACTCCCCCGCCGGAGGCTTTTATCTCATAGGAAATCAGGACACTTTAGTGTTTTAGCACAACAAGGTGTTTCCTATGAGATAAGATAAAGAAAGACCAGACGTATGCCTGGTCTCCTTTCGGGTTCTCTATTTTCTCCTTGTCTACTTCATTCTTTCGGCATTGCGGGCATTTCTCAGCAAAAAAACCATCCGAACGAACAAAAGCCTCCCCAAATGATCCTTTGTCCCCAAATAACTCCCATAACGGTAGATTTTTTCCTCCAGCAGATCCAGATCGTTTAAATCCGATTCCACAACAATCTCCCACAAAAGTTCCAGTCTCTTACCCGGAACCGTCTGCACATATTCCTCAAAAACCGACTTCAAGTCCCCTTTTTTAATCGTTTCCCTTATTTCGTACCCAATATCTTCCAGCTTTGCTATACGCATCTCCTCCTTGTTGTATCAGAACAGAGAACCCCGCTTATTCGGATAAGTCCCCAATCTTATCCGCCTTCCCGGTTATTGTTTCCGACAGCATGGCCCGAGGCCTCCGCCGCAATAACCACTCTTACAATATCCGATTGAAACTACAAAAGTCAAGACGCGATTCGCGTCCTGACTTTTATGCGGTGTTCCTATTCTTTTTATCGAAAGAGTCAGCACTCCGGCTCGATCAGTCCATAGGTATTTCCCTTTCTCTTATATACAACATTGACTTCGTCTGTCTCCGCATTGCGGAACACAAAGAAATCATGTCCCGACAGCTCCATCTGGATACAGGCATCCTCAGGATACATCGGCTTCATGCCAAATCTTTTTGTGCGGACGATCTTGATGGATCCCTCCTCGTCATCCGTTTCCGCTTCAATAAACTCCGGCTGGAAATTGGCTTCCGCCGCCTGTTTCTTTGAAACCAGTCTTGTCCGGTACTTCTTTAACTGGCGCTCGATCACTTCCTCGACAAGATCAATGGATACATACATATCGCTGCTGACCTGCTCCGAACGGATAATATGCCCTTTTACCGGAATCGTAACCTCAATCTTCTGGCGTTCTTTCTCTACGCTCAATGTAACATAGACATCTGTGTCAGGAGTAAAATACTTTTCAAGCTTTGACAGCTTGTCCTCTACCGCTGCTTTGATACCATCTGTAAGTTCAATATTCCTGCCCGTAATCGTAATTCTCATGATGTCCAACCCCTTTATACTATATTATGATACAGATATATATCATGAGTTCATTATATCATACTGTCGAAAAAAGGCAATTGTCTTTGTGCAATTTTATGGTTTTTTCAATCTTTTTTCATTTTATTTGTGTAATAAGCACAAATTATTGCATTTTCTGAAGCTGCGAGGACAACTCCTCCCACACTTCCATATCCGCCATGATTTCCGCCTCGATCCCATCGATCTCATTCTGGATCTCCGTAAGTTTGGAATAGCTGGACTGATATTCCGGGCGGAGCAGTTCTCCCTTCAAGGCCTCAAGCTTTTCTTCCTTTCGTGCAAGCTCCTCCTCCGCCTTTAACACCTTTTTCTCAAGACGCGAGCGTTCCTTTCCCGGGTTATAATATGGCTTTTTCCCGCTCCCCGCATCGGACGTCTCCTGCCCGGCATCCGCTGCGGAACCCTTTTCGCTTATCACCCCGCCCAGAACCGGATTCCCCTTATACTCCTTTGTATCCGCGGCTGCCTGACGATCCAGCTTCTCCTGGTATTCCTCATAGCCGAACCGGTAAAGATTTGTGGTTCCGTCCTCAAAAACCAGCAGCCGGTCCGCAACCTTTTTGACAAAATAGCGGTCATGGGATACAAAGATCAATGTCCCCTTGTATTCCCTGAGCATGGATTCAAGCGTTTCCTTTCCGACGATATCCATATGATTTGTCGGTTCGTCAAGAATCAGCACATTGGGACGCCTCTTTAAGATTTTACAGAGGGCCAGCCTTACCTTTTCCCCTCCGGAGAGCATATTGATGTTTTTAAACACCTCCTCCCCGGTAAACAAAAACGCACCGAGGGCGTTTCTCACCTCCGTCTCGGTCAGATTGGGAAACTCATCCCAATAATCCTCAATAACGGTTTTATCGCTCTGATACATCGCCATCTGCTGGTCAAAATATCCGATCTGCACATTTACGCCATACTTATATTCTCCGGCAAGGGGCCCAATCTGTTCCACCAGCGTCTTTAAAAGCGTGGATTTCCCAAGTCCGTTACCGCCAAGTATCCCAAGCTTCTCTCCCTTTTTCAGCTCAAAGGTTACCACGGAGAGCGGGCGCTCATACCCAATGGCGAGATCCTTCACCGTAAGCACATCATTGCCGGTCTCCTGCTCCGGTTGAAAATTCGCATGAAAGGTTCTGTTATCGTATCTGTCAGGCGCTTCAATAATCTCCATATGTTCAATCGCCTTCTGCTTGGAGCGCGCCATGGAAACCTTCGTCGGCTTTCCCTTAAAACGCTCCACCATTCGCTGAAGACGCTCGATTTCCTTCTGCTGCGCAGAATAATCCTTCATCTGCTTCTCATAGTTTTCCCTTTTCCGCGCAACAAAATTGGTGTAATTGCCCGGATAGCGCTTTGCCATACCATACTCGATCTCGTAGACAACATCTACAATGTTATCCAGAAACATCCGGTCGTGGGAAACCACCACTACCGCCTTGGGATAATTCTTAAGATATCCCTCCAGCCATTCGATTGTTGTAATATCCAAATGGTTTGTCGGCTCGTCCAGAAGCAGGATATCCGGCTTGGAAAGAAGAAGCTTGATAAATGCAATCTTTGTCTGCTGGCCTCCCGAAAAATCCCTTAAAGGCTTTTTCCGCTCCTCCTCGGAAAACCCGAATTTCCGGATCAAAACCTCATATTCCTTCTCAAAATAATAGCCGCCGTCCTCCTTAAAGGACTCCTCCAGCGCGGTGTAACGTTTTACATACTCCTCCGAATAATTTGTCTCAAGCGCCTTTGCCGCCTGTTCCAGTTCTTCCTTCCTGCGGATCATCGGCGCAAAAACCTTTCGTATTTCCTGCTCTAGGGTGATATCAGGCTCATCAAATGCAATCTGCTTTAAATAGCCGATCTCCGGATTCCCTGTCCTTGCAATGGAGGAATCCAGCCCATCTTGCTTTTCCAGCTCTACCTCTCCGCAAATCAATCGCAAAAGCGTGGTCTTACCGCAGCCGTTGCGGCCGACAACCGCGATTTTTTCCGTACTGCGGATCTCAAAATTTATGTCATGCAAAATCACGTCGTCGGCAAAGGCCACGGCGCCATTCGAAATCTGATATAACATGTTTTACTCCTTTGCAAATAAATCTGCCCTTGCCTGCCACTCACTCATCGCTGCTGCCCAGAATATAATTTACAAATTGCTGCGCTGTTCTGCCGGAGATCCCGCCGTGACTCAATTCCCACTTGTTTGCCTCCGCGGAAAGTTCCTCATCCGAAAGGGTGATCCCCGCACGTCTCGCCAGATTGATAACAATGTTGAAATACTCCTTCTGGCTCGGCTTTGAGAAACTGATCGTAACGCCAAAACGGTTCACCAGGGAAAGCTTTTCCTCCACCGTATCCGAGTGATGCTTGTCATTGGAATTATCCTGATCGTTCCGGTCGTTCCAGGTCTCCTTGATGAGATGCCTTCTGTTGGAGGTGGCGTAGATCAAAATATTTTCCGGCTTTGTCTCCACGCCTCCCTCAATAACCGCCTTTAAGAATTTGTACTCGATTTCATGCTCCTCAAAGGAAAGATCGTCCATATAGATAATGAATTTGTAATTTCTGTTTTTGATCTGTGCAATGATCGCGGACAAGTCCTTGAACTGGTGTTTATAGATCTCAATCATACGCAGCCCGTCACCGTAATACTGATTGACGATAGCTTTGATGCTGGTGGATTTTCCGGTTCCGCTGTCCCCGAAAAGAAGTACGTTGTTGGCTTTCTTTCCCCTGACAAACGCCTCCGTATTATCCACCAGCTTTTTCTTTTGTATCTCATAGCCCACAAGGTCATCCAGCACGACGGCGTCCATGTTGTTGATCGGGCGAAACGCTATCCCTCCCCGGGATAGCTCGTCGATCCGAAATGCCTTATTCAAGCCAAACATTCCGACGCCATAATCCTTGTAGAATCCGGTAACCGCGTCAAAAAATTCCTGTTCATCCGCCGCTTCTTCCAGCTTCCTGCTCAATGCCCGCACTTTCTTACTGACATTTCTGTTATACATCAAATCCTTTTTATGGATTGCCCTGTAATTGGAGATCAGGTCGAAACAGTTAATGCCCAGATCCCTTTCAATAGGGCCGAAATCATAGTCAAACAGCTCTTTCATGATGCGGAAGTCATTTTTCACCAATTCGTTTACGGTTCCTTCGCTTGCCCCGGTCTTCTCGCAGGTAATGGAAAATGGATTCTCACTCATCATCAGAAAAAAAGTCAGATAATTGTGCCACAGATTATCGTCAAATCCGTAATCCGTCGCCACTTGAAGCAGATGCTTGATCTGTACGTTAATGTCACGCACAATCTCCATTTTGTCATAATCGCCCCGCTCATAGCGGGCAAATATCTCTCCCATCTGATAAAGCACGCCGTCTTTATCAAGGTCTCCATACATAAGCAATCCGGATATTTCCTGATACATTTTCTTTTCCTCTCTGTAAACAAATATGATGTCCTAATCTATACTTCGAAATCCAGACAGCTCCGGATCGCCGTATAGGGGCGCACCTTGCCATCCGCAACCGCTACATGCTTCGGGTGTGCTGCATATCCCTTTAATGCTTCCTCATCCGTAAAGGCAGAGTCAAGCATCAGATCCGCATTCGAGCTGGCAAGCACCTCTGTCTGCACCTTTATATCTATCAGCCCCGGAATCTGTCCTAAAAGCCCCTCCAGGCCTTCCTTAATCTCTGCTTTGATCTTTATTTTTTCCTCCGGGGAGAATTCATCCTTCAAGGTCCATAAAATAATATGTTTTACCATAATATAACTCCAATCTTTTTATTTTGCTCTATATTAGCATAGTTTCCAGAAAAATGGAACAAAAAACAAACCACGCTTCCGATGTTCAATGCCGGAAACGTGGTTTTCATCAACTTACCAATGCGTCTGCCTTTTAATTAAAAGTTATCGAAATATATTGTGTAGAAATTCCTAAAGTCTCAGAAACATAGTCCAGTATATTTGTTTCTAAATCATTCACCTCATCATTTTCAGTAACTACACTAATATCAGCAAAAACAAATTCGCCATTTAAATAAGTCATATTTATCTCACAATCTTCAATCTCAAAACTATCTTTGATTTTTGAAGCTATGGTCTTTGCTACATATTCAGAATACAAACTCTCTTTGTCTATAACAATATCCTGATTTTCATTACTAAGATATACATTTTCTCGGGAAAAGCCACTTGCATTAGCTACGATGCCCCCTACCGTTACCCCAAATACAAGCACACACCCTCCCAAAATCAGAGTAAATTTCTTTTTATAACTCATAGTCTGCTGAACAATCTTACTAATCATAGCATTTTCCTCTCTTTCAATATATTTTTAAAAATTGACTATATATAGTATACACAATTATTTTAAAAACGCAATAAAAAAATAGATATTTATTCCTTTGCTTTTAAGCTTCCTTTTTTATAAAATGTCTGCTAAAATCAACGAATTGTTTTTGCATGTGTGACAAATTATCCCTGCGCCAGACTAAATTCACATATGTATTGATTTCAGGTTTTACCGGGATTCCAACCACGCCGTTTTCCTTTTTGATATTCCCGTTAGGCGCAATCAGAAAAGCAATTCCGGCTCCTCTTTCCACAAAGCGGAATATATCCTGAAATTCAAACTCCTGAATACTGTAATGCGGCTGAAAACCCGCTTTACGGCAGGAATCCCGGCACAATTGATACGCATTGCTGTTTTTCTTGGGCAAAAGAAAAACTTCATTTTTAAATTCCTCTATCCCGATCGATTCCCTGCCCGCGAGAGGATGAGAATCCGATACATATACAACCAGCCGGTCCTGATACAGATTTATGCGTTGAAGCCCATCCGGCTGATTTCCTTTGACGGATTCCCTGACGAAAGCAACATCCAGCCTTCCTTTCCATATTTCCTTTTGGATTTTATAATTTTCCGCTACATGCCGCTCTACGCAGACTTCGGAAAATTCTTCCTGAAAGACTTTTATGATCGTATCTATGGGATATTGGTTCCATCGGTCAAAACAGCCGATATTAAGCATATTCTGCTGGATTGATCGTTCTTCCCGGATCATATCCTGATAGGAATCCTGAATTTGTATGATCTGTCGGGCATAGGGCAGAAATTTCGCACCGAGTATCGTCAGTTCGACCTTTCTGGTGGACCGGATAAACAACTGTCCGCCCAATTCCCGCTCCATATTTTTGATATGCCTTGAGAGAGAAGACTGCGCAATAAACAGGTGGTCTGCAGCCGTCTGGTAATTATGTGTTTCCGATAAAACGATAAACTCCTTCAGGTATCCTAACTCCATGATTTCCACCTTCCTTTTAACTCCTACTATTCCAATATGATAACTTATTGTCAATAAAAAAGCAATGTGCAACAGAAAAAGCTCTTACCTCTCAACACAAAAGGCAGAGCTTCTTACAGACAATTTTCACGCAGCAGCATCCTCTTTGGGAAGATGTCGAAAAAAATATACCACGAAACAAACAGAGGGGAAAAACGCCAATATATAAGCCAGCGGCTGCGCCTCCTGAATGCCGGCCAGACCTCTGATGAATGCAAGAACAACCAGACAGGGAATAAAAAATATACCGCTGCGAAGCGAAGACATGATGGACGCCCCTATCTTATGTCCGGTGCTCTGGAACATCATCTCCGTCACCATACATACCGGAAGAAAAGGCATTGATGCACATTGTAACCGTAATGCCCTCGTACCGATTTCAATTACCAAAGGATCATCTCTGAATTTCTGGATCAAATCATCCGAAACAAGAAATACGCTCACACCGATCACCAAAATAAGAAATTCCGATAGTATAGCAGTAAACCAGAAGGCTTGCCGCAAACGACGGTATTTTCCCGCACCGTAATTAAATCCGCTGACCGGTTGAAAACCTTGGCCAATTCCGATTGCAAAGGAAAAAATAAACATGGAAATCCGCGTGACAATACTCATCGCGGCTACCGCAGCATCCCCATAAATCGCCGCCTCATAGTTCAGCAGCATGGTGGTCAGACTGCTCAGCCCCTGCCTTAACAGGCTTGGCAGCCCAGTCGCGCAGAGGTTGCCCACTTCCCGAAAATTGCGGGATACCATGCGGATAGACAATCGGCATTGTGTCTTTCCTTTCAAAAACACGCTAAGTAAAATGAAAAAGCTTACGATCTGACTCAGCGCGGTGGAAAGCCCTGCCCCCGCGATTCCCATATTCAGGCCAAACATCAGTAAGGGATCTGCCGCCATATTAAGTACGGCTCCTGCCAAAAGTCCAATCATTCCCAGCAGAGCCTTTCCTTCATAGCGCAGCAGATTATTCAGTACAAAACTCGGAACCATAAAAGGCGCCGCGAATAAAATGAACACAATGTATGTTTTTGCATACGGCGCAATGGTATCGGTACTTCCAAGCAGCTTTACCAGCGAATCCAAAAAAAAGAAGCCTATTGCTTCCAGTATAATTCCAAATCCTAATGCATAAAAGAAGCCGGTAGAAGCAATTCTTCCCGCCGATTCCACATCTTTTCTTCCCAGAAGTCTCGATACCAGACTTCCTGCCCCTTGGCCAAACATAAATCCAATCGCCTGCAGAATAGCCATAAATCCAAAAACAACGCCGACTGCTCCGCTTGCGCTGTTTCCAAGGCGCCCCACAAACATAGTGTCCGCCATGTTGTAGATATTAGTCACCAACATGCTGATGATCGTTGGAACAGAAAGGCTGACAATCAGTTTTGGAATTGGCGTTTCTGTCATTTTTTCATATTGCTTTTTTTCCTTCTTCATAATGTTCCTTTTTCAAACAACTCGATTTCTTCTCCCAATGGCCCCGTCAGGAACATGGTGCGGATGTGCCATGGCGGGCTCATGGGCAGCACATTTTCCTTGATTCCTCTTTTAATAGGATATCCCTTCTTTTTCAGATGGTCATACACCATGTCCGCATCATCTACCAGAAGAGCAAAGTGGCCGATAACCCCTGTCCCTTTATCTTCCTCTTCATCGGAATGAATTTCGATCCAGCCATCACCGGCCTTCACCATACAGGCGGGCTTTCCGTCCCTGATCCACTCCTGCTCTATGGGCAGACACAGTATATTCTTATAAAAGTCCAATGTCTCTTGATATTTTTCCGGACCTTTGCAATTTAAAAAAACATGATGAATTCCTTTTATCAACTGTTCCATTTTAATACCTTTACAAATAATATTCAATATTATCTTCTACTTCCGCATCTTCAAAGAATTCCCGGTAAATTTCTTTGCGGATTCGGATAAATTCCTCGCTGCTGCGCTCTCTCGGCCTTCTCAACCCTACGTCGATTACTTTTTTTACAGTACCCGGTCTGCTGCTCATGACAATAACCCGGTCTCCCAGATAAATAGCTTCATCAATATCATGGGTTACCATCACCATCGTCTTTTTCTCTGTCTGCCAGATCCGCAATAGCTCTTTCTGCATATTAATTTTTGTAATAGCATCCAGGGCGCCAAACGGCTCGTCCAATAAAAGTACGCTCGGACTGTTGATTAATGCCCTTGCAATGCTTGCCCTTTGCTGCATCCCTCCGGACAGCTGCTGGGGAAGCGCTTTTTCAAAGCCGCTCAATCCCACAAGGTCGATATACTGCTGTATCCGTTCCTTCTGTTCTTCTTTATTGCCCTTTTCCGGCAATCCGTATCCTATATTTTTTTCCACGGTAAGCCACGGAAAAAGTCGCGATTCCTGAAATACCATACCACAGGAGACCGTAGGCTTTTTTACCTGCTGACCGTTTAATAATACCTCTCCTTCTGTTGGAAATTCAAAACCGGCAATCATCCGCAGCAATGTACTTTTTCCGCATCCGCTTGCTCCGACGACCGTGACCAGTTCCATTTCCTTAAACTCCATATGAATATCCTGTAATACCGGAACCGGTTTCCCGTCAATCTGAAAGGTTTTATTAACGTGATTTATATTAATGATATTCCTGTCCATCCCAGCCTCCGCATTATGACCATTTAATTATTTTTTTCTGCAATCGAATGATAATGGCATCTACCACCAGCCCAATGATTCCTATTGTCAAAAGATTAACAAACATATCAGCCGGCTTCGACATTTCCCGCGCATATTGCACGGCATATCCCAGCCCTCTTGTTGCCGCCAGCATCTCCGCTGCAACAACGCATTTCCATGCTGTGCTTATTCCCAGTCTTAGTCCTGTAAAAATAGCCGGAAAAGCCGATGGAAAAACTATACTTGAAAGAATTCTCTTTGTTGGTTTCTCAAAAAGCCGGGCCACCTCGATATATTTGTGGCTGACACTCTCGATTCCATGCTGGGTGTTAAGCAATACCGACCAGAACGTGCCAACAGCGATAAGCACGATCTTCGATAACTCCCCAATACCGAACCATAATATAAATAGCGGTACCAGTCCCATCATCGGTATGGAACGGACAACTCCAAACAAAACTGCAACTCCACGCTCGAAACGTCGGCTGATTCCCGTAAGAACCCCAATAATTATTCCGGCAAGGGAACCGATTACATAACCGATCAGTACGCGAACGATACTGGCATACAAATTACTCTGCCATCTTCCGGTTCTCACCTGTGTCTTAATAGAATTCCACATTTTTTCCGGCCCGGGCAAAATCGCTTCGTTTAACTGCCCTGCAAAACCTAAAGCCGCCCATATGAGAAGAAGCAGTACCGGCACTCCTATGAAAATGAGCTGATCGATTCTTTTCCGCTTTGTATCGTCCTTCATAATGCTTTATTTTTCCTCTCTTCATCTGTCAACATATATTGCAGCGCCCAGCGCACCTGCAAATATCGTATCAAACTTTATCTTCGTTACCGGTTCCTTTAAAGTTTCCTCTAAGGCTCTGCGCATCCCTGTATTATTGCTGACCCCTCCGGTAAACAGAATATCCCTTGTAATTCCGGTTTTTCTCAAAAGACCAAGAACTCTTCTTGCGCTTGCCAAATGAATTCCATATACGATATCCTCCTTGGACATTCCCGCCGCCCGCAGGGAAATCACCTCGGATTCCGCAAACACGACGCATTGGCTGCTTATCTGCGCAGGATTTTTTGAACCGCACGCACACGGCCCCAGCTCATCCAGATCCAATCCCAGGATCTGCGCTACTTTTTCCAAAAAACGTCCGGTTCCCGCCGCACATTTATCATTCATGATAAAATCAATGACTTTTCCATTTCTGGAGTCAACACGGATCGCCTTAGAATCCTGACCGCCAATGTCAATTACGGTCTGTGTGCCTGCATGTAGATAATGCGCACCCATAGCATGACAGGTTATTTCTGTGACCGGCCGGAAAGGTATGTCTCCAAAATCCATTGCCACATTGCCGTACCCTGTTCCGACAATTCCATGTATATCATTCTCTGAAATCCCGGCTTCTTTTAGTAATATCTCTAACAATTCCTTTGCTGTTTCCCTGCTGGAGATATCGCTAGGAACCACCTTGGCAAACAGCTTTCCATCATATAAAAGAACAGCCTTTGCGCCTCTTGACCCGATATCAATCCCAACGGCTTTCACATCATCCAGATCATGGGAGTATTTCTCATCCAATATCTCACTTAATGTATATCTCATCTGAACCTTTCCTTATTCACCATCTCAATAAATGCCTCCAGTCTCGTTTTTAACTGCCCTTCGTCACCAACGGCATAATCACCCGAAATGATCAATAACGGTATATTTCTCTCACGAAAGGCGTCAATGTACAGTTTTTCTGTTAAACTGTAACAGGTACAAAACTTCAAATGATAAAAGATCACACCATCCACATGATATTCTTCCGCCAGCTTTAATGAATATTGCAGCATATCATCTGCCGGGAACATTCTTGCACACGGCGCTTTCCCCAAATATGCAAAAGCAAGATTCCGGTACACATCGTCCCCCTCCTCTTCGGTCTGAAACTGCAACGGTTTAATCCCGGTACAATTATCCTCGACTACGATCTCCGCGCCAAGCTGCCCGACCAGCCGGTTAATTTTTGTATCCCCGTCTGTAACCACCCCGCCGGAAAGCATAAAACGTGGTTTAACTCCTTTTAGCGGAGCGGCACTCTTTAGCTGCTGCAAAATATTCTGCAGCTGCCGGTTATATTCCTGTATCGGAATTGTGTAATACCCCCTTGCCAGATCCTGAAACTCCAGAGAACAGATCAACGGATTTTCCTGTTTTCGGAATTCGGCAATTTCATTGATCAGGCGCTTTGCCAGATTATATTCCCGCACCTTTTCCCGTATAGCCGCTTCTGAAATGGCAGTCCCCGTAAGCTGCTCAAGATCCTCCTTAAATGCCTCGATCTCCGTTGCAAGGTATTCCCGCGCCTGTTCGTCTTTCCGCTTTCTTGGAAGATTGAATACCTGAGACGGAACAAACATCCTTCCGATTGCATCTACAGCGCTTCTCATGCAGGAGCAGGTATAAAAACTATAAACTTTCTCTATCGCTTTAAAATTCGGGTTTTCTTTGATAAACCCGCCCATAATGCTCTTGATAAAGTCACAAAGCATATTCTGGGTGACGGTTTCCCCTGCATTGATTTCTTCCTGCGTTCCCTTATGCTGTAAGCGAACAAACGCTACATCCGCGGCCGCCAGAATCTCAATCGGCGTATAATTGCATGTATATGCAACATATGCCTTCTTACCTGTTTTCTTTGCAGCGTAATCATCCATGGTTTTTTGATAAGTTCTATAATATTCGGATAGATCCAAATGAAATTCCCCGGCTTTTTCCTGCAAAGATACGGACGGAGCATTTTTTTCCGCGTATTCAGCCGCAAAAACTGCTGCCCCCAAGGCTCCGGCAAAAACCGTGTTTAATCTGCTTTCCACAATAGGCGTCTGCAGCAGCTTCTCAAAGGCCTTCCGCATTCCTGCATTGTTGGACACTCCTCCTGTAAAAAGTACATTTGGTACAATCCTGATCCGGTTGATCAGACCTCCGACCCGCTTCGCAACCGACTCATGGATGCCCGCAGCAAGATCGCTGACCGGCACTCCTTTCGCCCGGGAGGAGATAACCTCCGATTCCGCAAAAACAACACATGTACTATTTATTGGCGTTGGATTCTCCGAAGCTAATGAAATCTTTCCGATCTCTTTTGCACTCGTGCCGAGAACATTCGATATCTTTTCTAAAAACCGGCCGGTTCCCGCGGCACACTTATCATTCATTGCAAAATCAATTACTTTTCCATCAACAGGATCAATTCTGATCGCTTTGGAGTCCTGCCCTCCTATGTCAATAATTGTCTGCACATCTTTGCCGAGGAAATGGGCCCCCTTCCCGTGACATGCAATTTCTGTCACGATCCGGTATGGAGTATCTTCAAATTTTAACGCCACCCTTCCATAGCCGGTAGCCACAATATAATCCAGCGCCTCCATCTGAAGACCGCTTTCCCGTAATAACCGATCCAAAAGTTCTGCGGCGGTATCCTTCATCACAAAGCCGGTTGGAATAAGAGCGGTAAATAATTCGTCCCCATGGAGCAGAACCGCCTTTGCCTGCCGCGAGCCAATATCTATCCCTACAACTGTTTTGTCAGGAATTTCGTTTAATGTATCCGTAACCAAATAATCTTGAACTTTCATATGTACTCTCTTTATTTTGAATACCCTGCGTCGTTTACATAAGTATCATCTACAAGATCGCTCAAATCAGTCTTTGCATCGATGTTTCCGATTTCGTAGCTAAAATCGATGGTCTCCTCCAGATTTTCTTCATTTGCCTGCGACCATGTTATTTCAAATACGGAAGCGTTGTAGAGCGTCCATACATCCGCTTCATCCTTATTCTGGTACGCCGCTACCAAGGCAACTGCTTCATCCGGATTCTCATTGATCCACTCTGCTGACCTTTGCAATACCTTTAAATATCTCTCAATAATATCAGGATTAGCCGTTGCATACTCGCTGCTTCCAAACAGGTAATTAACCTGCTCCAGATATCCGTCGGTATCCGCAATTTCCACAACGGACGGGTCATCTATGATCGTGTTGCTTAAGCATGCATCGATCGAGCCCGCCAGCAGCGCGGAAGCGCCGGTGCTATCCATACTTACCAGCTGAACATCCTCCGGCGTAAGTCCCGCTCCCTCCAGAATCAAGAGCAGCGCCTGATGATTAATGGTACCGACGGAATAGCCGATTAAATGCCCCTCCAATTCCGCCACCTCGGAAATTCCCAATTCTGATCTGACATAAAAATGGGACCATGCTTCGCTGTTTGTCTGATACTGTGCAAATATCTTAATATTGCCATCATTTGCATTGTTCTGCACGATGGGAAGGCCTGACGCATATCCAAGATCCAGACTTCCGCCGCTTATCGCCTCCGCCATTGCCGGCCCGCCTGAAACCAAACTTATGTTATATGTAACGGTGTCTCCGAATTCTTCCTCGAAAAATCCTTTCTCCTGCGCGATAATTGCGGGGAACGTGTAATTGCTGACTCCCACATTTAATTCAACAGCCTGATTTAAACTGCCGCCTGATGAATCCTTATCTCCGCAGCCCGTCAGAAATAATCCCAATGAAAGCACACCTGCCATGACGATTCCTAATACTCTTTTTTTCATAATCTCTCTCCTTTTCGTTTGTAATATATTTAAGACAGCATCTCAACAAAGGCTTTCAGCCTTGTCATTACCTGCCCGGTTGCTTCCCCCACCTGCGCGGTTCCCGCCAGCGATAACGTCGGAATATCATGTTCGCTTACATACCTTCTTCGCATTTCGGCATTGATCGTATTAAAGGTACATCCTAACATCATATAAATAATAACTCCCTGAGAACCTGATTCCTCATAAGTTTCCAGCACCTTTTTAAATACATTCCCCTGGCTTGTAACACTTCTTCCATTCACAGAATAGCGAAGCATCGCCTCCATAGGATCTATGGTTGTATCAAACCTGTGCTTGCCGCTAACAGGAATACACCAGCCGGATACTCCGGCGCCGCATACGTCTACTGCGTTGTACACGGAAAAATCAACCCCTCTCGCACCGGACCACACCAGTTTGACCATCTTATCATCATAGGCCCCCTCCGGCAAAGACTGCAATTCCTTTATCAGCGCATCGATAATCGCTTCATATCGTTCCGGCTGACCGTAGTAACATTCTCTTCCGCTAAGCGCCAGCATCATGGGAAGCGTTTTAATGTAACCGGGATGCTTCCTTTGAAGCTCCAAGAGGCGATCCAGCTTATCATGCACACGATTCGCCCTTACCTGCTCCTCCCTCAGCCGCTCTAAGTCAGGCTCCTTTCCGGTAAGCCAAAGACAGACTCTCCGGAACTCCTCTTTTATGCGGGCATCCGCCATCTCCTTCCGAAAATCTTTTCCGTTGACCGGATATTTTAACATATCTAACAAATGGATATCGTATCCGCAATGATCCAACAGAGGCAGGGCTGTCAGTTCGGGCTCACATCTTGTTCCCGGAAAAACAATCCGCTTACAGGGAGAATCCTTATATTTATAAAACTGGCCCATAACCGCTTTTACCATTGCACAGGTTTCCTGCGGAATCTGAAAATAGTCTACCGCAGCATCAATTGTCTTTGGGTCACATACCCTTGCCATGTCCGATACATTTAACGGGGTAACATCACATGCGTACACCAATTGGCTGAAAAATGTCTGCCCGATCCACATCAGCGGTCTTCCTTTTCTCCCCTGCTCAAATGCATCATCTATATGATGCAAAACCAGATTCAACAAATCTCCGACCGCCCTGGAATGTTTATGAACAACATCCCGGTTGTATATCAGATACCCATTCTGTTCTTTAATTTCTTCTAATGACCGAATCACCGGTTCCATATGTCCCTTCCTTTTCATACTATTCATATAGGATTTATTTGAATTGTGTAAAAGATGATACCACCATTGTTCAGAATATGCAATTCGATTTATCGACCGATTCAAGATTATTGCTATTTTTGCAACAATAGAGGACAAAGCGGACAAGTGCGCTTCCCGCCGGAGGCTTTTATCTCATAGGAAACAATTTCCTATGAGATAAAAAAAGGGTTCAGGGAAATTTCATATCCCTGAACCCGATAGCTGTCTTTTTGAATTTTAGAAACGGAACTTTCCGGTCTGTTCCGAAAGCTGCTCGCTCAGACTGGCAATAGCCTCTGTCTCCTCCTTGCATCTGTCAATGCTGTCCGTCAGCGTATTCATGGTTGCGCTGGTTTCCTGTGTTGAGGCAGCATTCTCCTGTGCAATTGCCGCAAGTTGCTCGATCACCTGACTGACGCCGACCTTTAACTCGCTGATCACATTTGTCTGTTCAAAAATATCCTTTGACGCCTCCGATACCGCGGTAATCTCGCCGGTAAGTCCCTCAAAGGACTGTTTTGTATCCCCAAGCTTGCCGTGCTGCAGCGAAGCCTCCTCATTCAGCTCGTCCATCTTTTCGACGCTTTCCTTGGAGTTATTGATCAATTCTACCGCAATTGCATCAATCTCAGCCGCGCGGTTTGCAGAATCCTCCGCCAGTTTACGAATCTCCTCCGCAACAACCGCAAAGCCCTTGCCGGACTCTCCTGCTCTTGCCGCTTCAATGCTTGCATTCAGGGACAAAAGATTTGTCTGGCTGGCAATATCCTGAATGAGGGCAACCGCCTTCTTGATCTTCTCGGAAGATTCATTTGTGGTATTGATCTGCGCCATCACAACCTTAATATTATCCGTGGTCCGGTCATTGATACGAATCAGTTCCTCCAGCATCGTATTGGACTGCTGCGCTAACGTATTCATCTTCTCGATCGAATTTTCCAGAGTATTAACGGCAGTACTGTTGGACTCGATCGCATTTCCAATGTTTATAACATGGTCGCTTGCAGAAGTCGTCTCCTGGGCCTGAGAGGTACTTCCAAGAGCAATCTCCTCAACGGCAGTATTGACATTTGTGATTCCGTCGACGATTTCCTGAAACTGCTGTTCAAACTGTACGTTGCTGTCCGCCATCCTGCTTCCTTCGCTCTGGATTGCCGAAATGATCCCACGAAGCTGACTGTGCAGATTACCGATTGCACGGCTCATAAGGCCGATCTCGTCATTATGGCGGTTTAGCGCCTCCTGCTCAGTATTGGCGGTGAAATCCAGCATTGCAGCCTTATTCACAATTGCTGTAAGTTTTCCAAGAGGAGCAATCATTTTATTTGTTACAAGAATACCGATGATAAGCATAATGAGCAGCGTTGCCACACTCGTCCCCACCATTATCAGGCTCGTTGAATTAATGGCAGCAAACGCCTCGCTTTCATCTGTACTAATGACCAAAACAAAACTACCGGAACTATTTATGTAGTAGGAAGCATATTTTATCACGCCATGATAATCATATTCTACGCATGCAGGCTCATCGATGATCCCATTGGACAAATCAGCTACAATTCCGGTTACAACGGCATTCTCCACCGGCTGTCCGATCTTCTCCGCCGTCGGATGATATAGCATCGTCCCGTCCGCGGAAACCAGATATGCATAGCTTGAGTCCATATTTTCCACTCTGACGTCGCCTAAAATATCTTCCAGGATACTTACGTCTGAAAATGCAGCTCCCCCATTTGACTCAATCACATCCAATATGTAGCCGTAAGCTTCCACTTCATCCAACAGATAGCTCTGCGTTAGCGACTTCATGCTTTTTCTCATGCTTGACACCGTAACGACCACACTTACGACCGCCGTCAGAAAAATGCTTATAAATAATAACAGCTGTACCTTGAATTTTATCGATCTTGTGAGCTTAACCTTCTGTTCCATGAAATCCCTCCTGTTTATTCTCTTCCGCAAAAAACACTATATATAATATATAGCACTTTTTGACAAAAAAGCAATAAATTTTCGGAATTTTCACAACACTTTTCCTTAAGATTTTGATAAGCTTTGCAGTTCCCGGATCAATTCCAGATCCGCCTGTTCCACCCGCATGTTTCCGGTGACCGGAGTTTTGTCCGGTCTTGTGACGGTAATTTCAATGATACTGCCTTCCTCTACCCCCTGTGATACAATTGTCTGAAAAAATGCAGCAAACTTTGGATGTCTCTGCGTAAACTGATTTTTTAAGTTCATTAACTTCATAACCGCACCTGGATTGATCATTTCTTTTCCTCTTTTCTCCTTTTGTTCCTTTAAAATTAAGCGTTTGCCAAACGCTCCTTTTCCTCCTCTGCGTATTCCGCAGCCGCCTTCACATAATGCTCTGCATTATGCTTTATCTCAAGAATCTCCTCCGCCGTAACGCTTCGCACAACACTTGCAGGACTTCCAACCACTAAAGAATTATCCGGAATCACCCTGCCCTCCGGCACCAGCGCTCCTGCACCGACAATACAGTTTTTGCCGATTACCGCATGATTTAAAATAATCGCTCCCATTCCGATCAAAGTGTTGTCTCCCACCGTACAGCCGTGTACGATCGCACCATGACCAACCGTTACATCCGCGCCGATTTTGACGTCCGCCTGAAAATCCACGTGCAGTACGCAATTATCCTGTATATTTGTGTTGTTTCCAATTCGGATCTCCCCTGCATCGGCCCGGATCACCGCGTGAAACCAAATATTTACATTATCTCCGAGGATTACATCTCCTATTACGACAGCCCCCGGCGCCACATATACATTTTCTCCCCAAACCGGCTCCTTCCATTTTCCCATTTCCTGTTCCTTTCCCTGTCATTCCCCGCAAATATCAAACAACTGCTGCAAAAGAGCTTTCTTATCCGGCTGCTTTCCCGGCAGGATCTCCACCGCCACCTGTAATGCAATCCGTGATAATGGCATATTCCGCAAAAAATCAAGCTGCTCTTCTACCGCCACCCGCTGGGAGACGTCTGTGACCGCACGATTGAGCGCGGCAAACAGCGGGATTAGTTTGGAAAGCTCATCTTCCCGGTTTAGAATGCTTTCCCCATTGATGCGCAGCTCCGCATCCGCCGTGGCTATGATCTGCATTGCAAGATGAAGCTCCCCGGTAATATCCGAAGCCTCCATTAAAACATCCGGGCGTACTCTGTGCTGCTCCATAAAATATGCTTTTGCCCCTTCAATATCATGTGCCTTCAGAAACACGCCAAGGCGCTCCTTTATCTCCCGGGTCTCCGCCTTTTCTCCGAGCATGCCGACCTTGCACTCACAGACTTTAAGCCCCTGTACCGTTGTCCACACAAGAAGCAGAAATTCCGAGATAAAGCCAAACACCCGCTTATGGTAGGCGTCCTCATCCGTCTCCATATCAATGCGCTTCTGTACCTCAAAAAATATGGAAAACAGCCACTCACAGTATTCATCAAAAATTTCCTTTTTGGTCACAAAGATATTTCCAAAATAGGTCTTCGGGCCATTCACCAGCTCTACAAAGGTATCATAATATTCCGGGTATTTCTCATGGATCACTTCTCCCGTCATATCCAGCGCCGCAATATTATGATTTGCAGAAAAGCCATAATGATACGAATTATTCAAGTGTACCTTTCTTGTGGTGATCAGGTCATATTCTTTAAACAGCTCCTCATACTCTCTTCGTGTAAATACTTTTTCCTGTTCATTGATCAGGTAACGGCGGTAATGGCAGGTCCCCACATAATCTGCATCTTTTACATTTTTCCATATCCAGTACAAGCCTGTCAGCTCGCTGTAATAGCAGTTCTGATCGGAAATATTCTCTCCCGCGTCATCTCTAAGATATCCCAGATCCTCATGTACCGCGCTTCCCACCTGGATCGGCCGGTACATCGGGTCTGCCGGCACCTCAAACTTTTTATGTGTGAGCGTATAGATCGTAAGCCTCATATCTTTTCATTCTCCTCAAAAACAGACTCCCCCATGATCCTGAGCAGCTCCAGCGCTCTATGTTTCCACGTATGGCAGTTTTGCGCCATCCTGCATCCCTGTCCGGCAATACTGTTTAATTTGTCAGGATCAGCAAGCAGTCCCCGAATCATATCGGGCAGATCCTGCCTGTTTTCCAATGCAAAAAGAAGCGCATTTTCTCCGTTTTTAAGCCATGTATCCAGATATGCCGAAGAATCGGTAACAACTGCACAGCCCTGAAGCATCGCATTAAAAATCCTGTCATGGGCACCGCTCTTAAACCACGGCATAATATTTAGGGAAAGCTTTGCCTGTTCCATATAGTGAAGGCAACCCATAGAGTCCAGCTGTCCGGTCTGGATCAGATTTTCCGGCCGTTTACATTCCGATTTTTCCCAATCCTTTCCGATCACCACAACCTTAAGTCCGGCCTCCGCCAGCGAACAGACAATCTCCCGCCGGAAATAGGAACGCACATACAGATCGATAAACACCATACTGTACATGACCGGCAGAAATTCATGCTTTTCCGCATCCGGGAAATCCCTGTCCAAACGCTCCAGTATCACATCCTCGATCCTTCTCTCCGGCTGCGCTATCAGTTCCTTTGCAATTGCAAAGTAATATTTTCGGCTCTCCTCATCCATTCCCGCAATATGCGGAAGCAGATCGGAAAGCGCCACATAATTTCCCGCAAAAAGAAGATTGATCTTTCGATCCTTTGCCGGCGTGCTGCTCTCTTTCAGTTTGGTTCCGGCAAGCGGAACAAAATGCACTTTCCCGTAAACCGGGTAAAAATCCTCAACAAACCGGCAATGATCCATATCCACACAGCAGAGAATCCAGCTTTTATTTTCTGTGCAGAGCTGGCTGTAATAATACATCGGATGATCGACCATAATGCATACGCAGGGAATCTGATGCGCCTCCCACAAAGACTGATCCTCCCCGCATGAAAATTGGGCTTCCCCGCTGATCCCGATAAAATTGAAGGTCAGCAGTACCGTATCCGTATAGTCCTTTATTTCCCCGAACATCCGCCTGCTGTCAAAGGGCGCTTTTAAGTTCCAGAAAAATACCTCTATTCCCATTTCCTGAAAAGTCCGGGCCATCTGCAGCGAAAAAAATTCCAGCGTTTCCACCGCACCCTTTAACATAATGATCCTTTTTACCATGATCCCACGCGCTCCTCTCTTCCCCGACCAAAGAAGCTTTTCAATTTATTGCGTCCTCAGAACTCCACCCGGATCGTCGTGCCCTTTCCCACCTCGCTGTCAAGTGTGAGTACCGCATTGTGGAGTTCCACAATGTGCTTCACGATCGCAAGTCCAAGTCCTGTTCCCCCCGTCTCCTTCGAGCGGCTCTTGTCCACCCGGTAAAACCGTTCAAACACCCGCTCCTGCTGATCCTTCGGGATTCCGATTCCATTGTCGGAAACGGTGAGTACCGGCTTATCATTTTCCATATGAACGGACAGCCGAACCTCTCCCCCCTCGTTATTGTACCGAATCGCATTGTGGCAGAGGTTATCGATCAGCTCGCATATCATATCCCGGTTTGCGTGAACCCTGCACGATTCCCCCTCAAAAAAAAGCTTAATGCCCCTCTTATCCGCATTTATCTTTAGAGCTTCCATCTCCTCCTGCGCCAATTCATACATATCCACCATCTCAAAGTCTTCCTGCCCGGAACCCTGGTCCATCTCCGAGAGGCGGATGATATCATTGATCAGCGTGACCAGGCGGTCTGCGTTCCTCCTGATCTCCTTTGCAAAATGTGTTTCCTGCAAAGGCTCCGTCATATGATTTTCGATCAGCTCCGCATAGCCGGAAATTGCAGCAAGGGGCGTCTTTAACTCATGGGATACGTTTGCCGTAAAATCCTGTCTGCTTTTTACGGCCGCCAGTACGTTTTCATGCTGTGCCCGGATCTTATCCACAAAAGGGATCAATTCCTTATAGACCGGCGTTTTTGCGGTATCTTCCAGATTTTCTGCCATGATCTCGATCGGCGTGATCAATTGCCTTGTCAGATAATGGGCAAAGAACACGCACATCAGAATAATGACCGCAAGGATCAGCACAATTGCCGGAAACACCGTGAGCAACACGCTAAACAGGCTTCTTGCCTCCGTGGAGACCCGAAGAACCGTCCCATTGTCCAGCCGAAGCGCATAATAAAAGGTATTCATGTCCATGGTATCCGATCTCCGGACACATTCGCCGCTTCCGTTTGCAAAAGCATTCTTCACCTCCGGGCGATCGGCGTGATTCTCAAGCTCTGATACAACCGTATCGTTGTCATAGAGGACGGTTCCATTCCCGTCGATCCATGTAATGCGGAGTTCCTTCAATATACTGTCCTCGTCTATGGAACAGCCGTCCGTTTCGTCGAAAATACCGATATCCTTGAGAAGCTCTGCTTCTATCCGCAGATCATCCCTTACCTGTCTTTGGAACAGCCCGTAATATATGATTGTCATACTGATCGTCGTTGCAAGTACCGCAAGAATTGCAATCCCGATCAGGCGCACATTGATTTTCTGCTTCATGTCTGACTCCTACGCCTGCTCGATCACATAGCCCACATTTCTGATCGTTTTGATATGGGCTCCGGCTTCCCCCAGCTTTTGCCGCAGGGTTTTGATATGCATATCAACGGTGCGGGATTCCCCCTCAAACTCTGTTCCCCACACCTGCCGCATGATGGATTCCCTTGACAGGACGACGCTTTGGTTTGTCATGAGGTACCGCAGGAGTTCATATTCCTTAAAAGTAAGCTCTACTGCCTTCTCATCCACATAGACCGCATGGCGCTCATGGTCGAGCAGAATATCCCCCAGCTGTAATATTTTTGCCTCCTCCGTTTTTGTCCGGCGAAGCAGCGCACGAATTCTTGTTACCAGTTCCATGATGGAAAAAGGCTTTTTGATATAATCGTCGGCACCGTCATCCAGACCCTTGATCATATCCATCTCCGTAGACTTTGCCGTCACCATAATGACCGGAAGCTGTCTGGTCACCGGATTTTTTCGTATTTTTTTTACGATCTCATAGCCGCTCTCATCCGGCAGCATCACGTCAAGAAGCACCAGATCCGGGACGATCTCATCCAGTTTTTTATAAAAATCCTTTGCCCTTGAAAAAGCGCACACCAGATAATTACTGTTCTTTAAGGCAATCGCTTCAATCTCCCTTATATCACTATCATCCTCTACAATATATATCAGAGCCATTTTTCACCTCTTTAAGCCATGGGCAGATATCTCCTGCACATGGCTTACTTCTTTTTTATAGTAACAT
>CAYROM010000015.1:0-45539 GCA_964425905.1 uncultured Lachnobacterium sp.
TTTGTGACCGTTTTCTGCCACTTAAAATCGGTTTGACCCAGATCAAAACAATCTGGCTTTTTTATTCAGACTTCATCTGAATTTACTGTTTTTTAAGGTTCGTTCTTTGAAAAGAATCGACTTAAACGACTCGAAGTGCACGCTCGATTCCGCTTCGCTTCATCTCGCTGACTTCGGCTGGTCGCCGAATCCATCCATCCCCATGCATGTCGGTGCAAATGAATTTGCCCGGCCTGCCTGTGTCTGTATGGCACTTCTCGTCATCTACTTGTTAAATCTTTCAAGGTTTTTCACTATTCAGTTATCAAAGTTCGTGACCGCTGTTTTCGCAGTCAGCTTGATTATAATAGCACGCTGATTTTCTATTGTCAATATCTATTTTTTATTTTTTCCAAGTTTTTTTCTGCGCCACTAGATATGGGGTTGCAGATATTCTGCAACCCCAATTATCAGTAACTAACCAGTATTCACTTTTTATAAAAACGCCATTATTATAGCAAGTATAATGTTGTTATCATACAGCCATGTCAAAACCGGAGCCTCGTAGATATAGGAAATAAGAAAATTTCCCCAGACCGTCCCGGCAAAAGCTGCGATTAAAGCAAATCCGATCCAGGTCTGAAGCAAGCCTTTGATCAGTCCTGCAAAAATCCCCAAAAACCGATTGATTCCGTTTAATACCGGTATCTTATCAATCAATTTGAGCGCAAACCGCAGCCATCGGAAAATCAAAACAGCTGCAATCAGCGTTAGCAGATATGAAATCCCCTGCACGGCCAGATCCGTTACCTTTTCCGCAAATTTCCCGTATGTTCCCGTCTCCTCCAGCAGACTGTTTAAAAGCACCGCGGGAAGTTTCACCCCAAGCTGCTCCAAGTTTTTGCTCTGATCGATATCATCAACCGCAGCACCCGTGCCATCTGTACCGGCTCCGTTATCTTCCCCTGTTCCCAGCGCTCCTGCAACCGACTCCTGCAGCTGCTCCATGCAATGGGCTTCAATCCGCTCCGGAATGCCGGTATGTTCTTTAAGAAAATCCGTGACATACGGGGACGCCCAATATATAAATACAAGGATCAGGATCCATTCAACCAGCGTATACCCGATCTGCAAAAATCCCCGCCGGTAGCCAAAGAAAATATTTCCGGCAATTATTAAAATCACAAGAATCAATAACCAGTTCATTGTAAGCGAACCTCTTCCGTTGTCCCTTCCATGATAAATATATACTCTGCGCCTATACCCTGAGGAATGATCTTATAAATCTCCCTGTCAAAAGTATATGCAAACTTGGCAATGCTATGAATAGTATAAATTTCGCATTCATAGTCACTTTTTACACATATCTCATGGTTTATCATAAATTCAATGGTGTCGTAAGCCATTGACGTATCGGTTTCCATGATGCTGTTCCCACGCATGTCAAAAGCCTGAATATGATGCGTCCCTTCCTCATCATTGTTGTTTTGTACAATGCCTATGTATTTTTCATCATAGAATACGCTCTCTAAATCTCCGCTTAGAAATATTTCCCCCGCAGCCTCCGGCTTCTGCGAACCGGCGAATATTATGATCTCCGTATCTCCAAAGGCAACCATGCGGTCCTCGGATACAAATTCTATTTCCGGGATCAGCAGATCAAAATACGAGTATGATCCGACATTATTATTAATCTCATTCTGCCCTACCGAACCAAAATTGTAGAATGTAATTGTCGACTTCACATTACCGTCCGTTACGTCAAGCATATCCACAGCAAGCTTTTGTGCGTCGTAGGACAGGGCAATATCGATTGGAAATCCGCCCTGATTTTCATAAAACGCTCCGCTTGCCAGCTCATTCCCCTTTTTATCATACAATTTGACATAGGAAGTTGTACCCTCCTTCATAAGAACGGCAATCGTCCCCTGATTCGCAATACAGACCGTCTGGATCGGCATAGTTGTCTCGATATTTTTCTGCGGCCCCGAAGCGTCCATAATATAGATTCCCGTCCCTCCCTGATCATATACCGCAATATAGCTCTCGCACATACAAATCTTTGGCGTTGTCATCTCAAACGATTGGTTCCAAATGTACTCATTTTGACTATTCATATAGACGATTCCATCATTGCTGTATTTAATTATATTTCCGAGAAACGCTTCAAATTTGGATGCTTCGCTGTCCGTTCTCTCGGTGCTGCTTTTGATCTCATAGGAATCATATGTCCGAAGCGCAGCCCAAAGCCCGATACCTATTGCAAGCACCGCCAAAATTCCAACGATCCATACCGCACGCCAAAAAATAGTTTTCCGATGCTTTTGTATTTTTTCATCTAATTCCTCAAAATCTGTTTCAACAGTTTTGAATCCCTCTCTGTCCGATTTTGCCATAGATGTTTTCCTTTCGTAGTCTGCATTGTGACAACGCAAAACGCTTTGCGTACATTATAACACGACAGGTTTTATTGAGGCAATATTAATTGCTGGCCTTCGTAGATCGCATCCGGGTCTGTCAGACCGTTAAGCGCCTCTACTTCTGCAAGCCGGTCTGTCGACCCGTATACGCTCCTGCAAATCCGCAGCAGAGTATCCCCCTTTTTTACCGTATAATATGTCGGCGCCGCCTCTACATCCACATCCGTTTGCAGACCGCTTAATTCTTCTACTCCGGTTTCCACGCTATCATCGGTCTGCTGGGTATCGGTCATCTCACTTCCAACCACAGTCCCGCCCGGAACCTCCTCCACCGGGATCGTAGCAGTATCCATAATTTCGGAATCATCCGAAGTCCCATCCTCCTTTGCTGTTTTCAGCAAAATCTGCTCCGAATCCGCCTCTGTCAGGGAATCCTCCTGCTGCCCACCGTCCGTCTGCTCACCGTCCGTCTGCTCACCGTCCGCGTGTTCATCATTCGATACTCCTGCATGGGATGTGATCGTTTCCAATACATGATTAAAATTGGGCAGGCTGATTCTGTTCTGATATATTCCGGTTCCTATAATTCCAACGAGCAGCAGAATTGCTGCCGCCATTGCATATGCGCTTAGCCGTTTCCCGGTATCCGGCTGTTTCTCCCCATTTAGGATATCACGGTACCGCCCCTGCTGCGGCTTAGAGCCTGCCGTCCCCCAGGAAATCGCATGCTGCGATCCCTCCTTTAGCAGCTCCCGGTAACGGGCTTTGCGGGGTTTGACATCTTCGGTTTCCTGCTCCTGTGCCTGCCGGGTTTCCTCAATATCGGCATCTTCCCTGTGATGCTTTTTCCACGTTTCATGCTTCGGAAATTCGATGGGTTCCTCTGCCGGCGGCTGCATGGCAGCCGGATCATAATATATATAGAAACCGTCTTTTTGCCGCAGATGGTTATTCCTTGACTGGTAAATGAACTCCTCCTGCTCCAGCGAATCCATCAAAAGGATGAATTGATGAACTCCGCCAAACTGTTCTCTATGCACCGACTCCAGCTCCTCAGTAATTTTCGGAGACGTCCCCTTGATATCCACCGCCCAGCCGACAATGACCGAATTTTCATACGATTGCTTTATTTCCCGAAAAACATCATTCCATACGTGATTCGTCCATATTGGAGTGTTTTTGTCAAAGGTAATTTCCCGAACGGCTATCGCCGCCTCAATAAAGGTGGAGTAACTGCGTTCCCTGCACTCCGTATGTCCCATAAAAACAAACACTCTTTTCTCAGGAAACTCCTCTAAATGTATTCTCTCATATGCGGATGCTTCTATGTATATTTTATCTGTCTCAGTTGGATTTCCAATCTGTCTGATATTTTTCAGATTGGGCGTATTTTCTGTAACAATATCGATCATAATTCCCACTCCTTTTTTGGAAACATGCTATCATAGTGTCAAAAAAGAATTTGGAGTATTATGGGAGTAAATCAGAATAATTTTTCGACAAAAAAGCTCCGGTTTCATTTTCAAAACCGGAGTTTTTTCTATCTGCCTTATTTTACATAGTTCCTAATCTTTTGGTATATTCCTTCCGCATCCAATCCATATTTATGGATCAGTTCCACCGCAGGACCGGATTCGCCGAAGCAGTCCTCAACTCCAATGCGTAGAACCTTCATCGGCGCTTCCTCGCAGAGCGTTTCGCAGATGGCGCTTCCAAGTCCTCCAAGAACGGAATGTTCCTCCACCGTTACGACCCTTCCCGTTTTCTTAGCCGACGCAATGACCAGTTCCCTGTCCAGCGGTTTGATCGTGTGGATATTGATCACCTCGGCGGAAATCCCATCTGCCGAAAGAAGATTTGCAGCCTCCAGACTTTCGCTGACTTCCAGACCTGTGGCAAAGATCGTCACATCCGTCCCCTCACAAAGCACACGCCCTTTTCCGATCTCAAATCGGTAATTCGCAGCGTCGTTGATAACCGGTACCGCCAGTCGCCCAAATCTTAAATAGACCGGTCCCACATATTCGTATGCAGCTTTTACCGCCGCCTTTGCTTCCACATCATCTGAGGGATTGATTACGACCATTCCCGGAATCTCACGCATCAGCGCAAGATCCTCCAAACATTGGTGGGTAGCTCCGTCCTCACCGACGGAAATTCCGGCATGGGTTGCGCCGATCTTTACATTCAGATGCGGGTAGCCGATGGAGTTGCGCACCTGCTCGTATGCCCGTCCAGCTGCAAACATTGCAAAAGAACTGATAAAAGGAATCTTGCCGCAGGTGGAAAGCCCCGCTGCGATGCCGGTCATATTCGCCTCTGCAATGCCGCAGTCCCAATGGCGGTCCGGAAACGCCTTTTTAAATATCCCTGTCTTTGTCGCTCCTGCCAGATCCGCATCCAATACGATCAAATCTTCATGTTCCTGCCCCAGCTCCACCAATGCATTTCCATAGCTGTCTCTGGTTGCAATCTTTTTTATTTCTGACATAACGTCTCACCTGCTTTCGTTAATTCGTCCATCGCCTGTGCAAATTGCTCATCATTCGGAGCCTTACCGTGCCAATCCGCAATGTTTTCCATGTATGATATACCCCTGCCCTTTAATGTTTTCGCAATAATTGCAGTTGGCTTCCCCTTTGTATTCCGAGCCTCCTGAAAGGCCGCACGCAGCTCGTCAAAATCATTGCCATTGATATTGATTACATGAAAATTAAATGCCTCAAATTTTCTGTCGATCGGATATGGCGAACATACCTCGTCGATAGCGCCGTCGATCTGAAGATTGTTGTTGTCGACCACGACCACCAAATTGTCAAGCTCCCTAAAGCCTGCCCACATCGCAGCCTCCCAGATCTGTCCTTCCTGAATTTCACCATCGCCGGTCAGCGCGTATACACGATAATCCTTTTTATCATATTTTCCCGCCGCTGCCATTCCTACCGCAACCGACAGTCCCTGCCCAAGCGAGCCGCTTGACATATCCACTCCGGGTATATGCTTCATGTCCGGATGACCCTGCAGATAAGAACCCGTGTGCCGCAATGTTGTAAGGTCTTCCTTCGGAAAATATCCGCGTTCTGCCAATGTCGAATACAATCCGGGCGCAACATGCCCTTTGGATAATACAAAGCGGTCACGATCCTCCCAATTTGGATTCTCCGGATCAATGTTCATCTCCTCAAAATAAAGATATGTGAAAATGTCCGCCGCAGACAAAGATCCGCCAGGATGTCCGGATTTTGCGCTGTGAACCGCTGTTATGATCCCTTTGCGAATTTCATTCGCTGTTTTCTCCAATTCTAAGTTATTCATAGTGTCTCCTTTATATTATTCTTATAGTTCCGTTCTGCCTTCCAACGCCCTAAGCAGCGTGACCTCATCAATATACTCCAGATCTCCTCCTACCGGTACGCCGCTGGCTATTCGGGTCACCTTGATACCCGTAGGTTTGATCAGTTTACTGATATACATGGCAGTTGTTTCGCCCTCCAGACTGGAATTTGTTGCGATGATTACTTCCTCCACATCCCCCTCCAGACGGCGCATCAGTTCCTTAAGCTTAATATCGTTCGGACCGATTCCCAGCATAGGGGAGATAGCCCCGTGCAATACATGGTATACACCCTCAAATTTTCCCGTTTTCTCATATGCTACCAGATCCCGCGTATTCTCAACGACCATGATCGTTCTGTGGTCCCGCCCCGCATCCCGGCAGATGGGACAGATGTCCTGATCCGTCAGCGTATAACAGCATTGGCAGTATCTGACATTTTTCTTCGCATTAACGATCGCCGCGGAAAGGGATTCTACCTGCTCCTGCGGCATGTTTATCACATGGAACGCAAGACGCTGCGCAGACTTTGCACCAATACCCGGCAATGCCGAAAATTCTTCTATTAATTTTGATATCTCGTTGCTGTAATATTCCATACTTTCCCCGCTGCGGAATCCTAGAACATTCCGCCGCCAAGTCCTCCGGTAATCATTGACATAGATGCCTGTGAAGCCTCCTCAACCTTGCGGAGGGCTTCATTTGCCGCCGCCATGATCAAATCCTCCAGCATCTCAATATCCTCCGGATCGACAACCTCCTCCGACAGTTTTACTTTTGTAATTTCCCGCTTGCCTGATACGGTCACCTCTACGGCTCCGCCTCCGGCTGATGCGGTAATCTCCTGCTCCTCAAGTTCCTTTTGCGCTTCCTCCATCTGCTTCTGCATTTTCTGCGCCTGCTTCATAAGGTTGTTCATATTTCCGGGCATTCCTCCCGGAAATCCACCTCTTTTTGCCATTTTGCTTCCTCCTATATATAAATTCTTAAATGTTTTCTTCTTCAATATCAAACCGGATCAGCTCCCGCAGATCCGGAAATGCGTCCGCCGCCCGCTGGCTGGATTCATTTTTCCGTACCAGAATTTCCACGTCTTTGCCGATACGGTCTGCGATCATACTCTTTAAGTTCGTCATGCAGTCCGCCTTGTTTTCATATAGATATTCATATGCGTTTAGATCGTCAAATACCAGCAATAGTTCCCCGCTGCTTCCAAGCGACGGTACCGCTTTTAACAGATATGTCTTTGTGATCGCACCGATCTCGGAGATGATGGAGCGCCAGCTGCGGATGACATTTTGAATATCCTCCGGAATTGCCTTCGGCAGCAGCTCTTTCTGCGCCGCCGGCTGTACCGCCGAAGCTGCGTCTTCCGCCGCGGCTCCGCCAACCGGGTATGTCTGCGCGGGAACTCCCTTTTCTACTTTGCGCTCCAAGATTTCCACGCGGTCGATCAGGGATGAATAATCTTTTTCCATCTCCGGTTTACACAATTTTATCAGAGCGATTTCAATAAGTATGCGCTTCTGCGTTGCAAAACGAATCTGGCTGCCCAGTTCCGAAAAAATGCGGATATATCGCACCAGAACCTCCGGTTCTATCATACCCGCCTCCTCCTTAAGCGCTGCCAGATTATCCCCGGACATATCCAGCACATCCTCCATATCGTCCGAACTTTGCAGCAAAAGCAGGTTCCTTAAATACCATGTAAAGTCGTTGACCAGCTGTCCCAGCTCACGCCCTTCGTTGACCAGCTCATCCAACGTACCGATCGCTCCTGTAATGTTTTTGTCTATAATCTGGCGCAGCAAATGGGAAAAAACCTCTGTGTCCACCGCCCCAAGCACTTCCAGCACATTCTCATAGGTAAGCGTTTCACCCAGATGAAAGGCAATGCATTGATCCAACAGGCTTAATGCATCGCGCATAGAGCCGTCGCCCGCCTTTGCTACATAACGGATGGCCCGCTCCTCCACCGCCACCTTTTCCGCCTCCATCAATTCCATGAGCCGGGCAGCGATCGTGTCGATAGAAATACGATGAAAATCATATCTCTGACATCTGGACAGGATAGTTATCGGAATCTTGTGTGCCTCTGTGGTTGCCAGAATAAAAATTACATACGCCGGAGGTTCTTCCAGCGTCTTAAGCAGCGCATTAAATGCCCCCGCCGAAAGCATATGCACCTCGTCAATAATATAAACCTTATATTTCCCGTCGGTAGGGCGATAGGCGACCTCCTCCCGAATCTGCCGGATATTATCCACACCGTTGTTGGAGGCCGCATCGATCTCGATCACATTCATGGAGGTTCCCTCTGCGATTCCCCTGCATGCCGGACACTCCCCGCACGGACTTCCATCCACGGGATGTTCACAGTTTACTGCCTTTGCAAATATCTTGGCGACCGTCGTTTTCCCGGTCCCCCGTGTTCCGCAAAATAGATAAGCGTGTCCGATGCGGTCTGCCTTAATCTGGTTCTTTAATGTTGTTATAATATGTTCCTGTCCCTTTACATCATCAAATTCCTGCGGGCGAAACTTTCGGTACAGCGCCATATAAGACACGCTTAGTCACCTGCCTTCTATCCCTTTAATCCCCAAAACTGATTCCGGTTCTCTTTGCCTCTTTGATCATCTGGCTGCCCGGATCGACCATCTTAAGCTTTCCTGCCACATCGCCGAGAGGCACGCGCTTTGTCTTACCGTTTACCATGGCGATCATATAGCCGTAATCCTCATCCATGATTGCCTTTGCCGCGGCAGAGCCAAGTCTGGTGCAAAGTACCCGGTCGTACGGGCACGGGCTCCCTCCTCGCTGGGTATGTCCCGGAACCGTGACGCGGACCTCCGTTCCGCACGCATCCTTGATCTGGTCCGCAATCTCATATGATACGGATGGATATTTACGCTTTGCCACCTTTGCCTTGTAATCCTTCTTAGACAATGCTGCATCTTCTTTGGAGATCGCGCCTTCTGCAACCGCAAGGATCGTAAACCCTTTTCCCTGACTGCTGCGCTTCTGGATAGCTTCTACCACTCTGTCGATATCGTACGGAATCTCCGGAAGAAGGATAATATCCGCGCCTCCTGCGATTCCGGCGTACAGGGTCAGCCAGCCGACCTTATGTCCCATCACCTCAACGATAAATACACGGTTATGGGATGCCGCTGTTGTATGGATGCAGTCGATCGCATCCGTTGCAATGTTGATCGCGCTCTGGAAGCCAAAGGTAACATCCGTTCCATAGATATCGTTGTCGATCGTCTTTGGCAGATGGATGATATTAAGGCCTTCTTCGCGAAGAAGATTTGCTGTTTTCTGGGTGCCGTTACCTCCAAGGATAACAAGACAGTCTAAATTTAACTTGTAATAGGTCTGCTTCATCGCCTCGACCTTATCCAGTCCATTTTCATCCGGTACGCGCATCAGCTTAAACGGCTGACGGGAAGAGCCAAGAATCGTGCCGCCCTTTGTCAGTATTCCGGAAAAATCCGCCGAGGTAAGCAGACGATAATTTCCATAGATCAGACCCTTGTATCCATTCTCAAATCCATACACTTCCAGTTCATCCAAATTAGTGGAAAGTCCCTTTACGACACCGCGCATCGCTGCGTTCAATGCCTGACAGTCGCCACCGCTTGTCAACATACCGATTCTCTTCATAGTCTACATCCTTTCTTTTTAAAGATCACAGCTATTATCCCCAATATGGAAATAATCATGTCCATAGTCTTTTTTATTATAATATAAAATAAAAGGAAGGACAATAAAAAACTGTCCTTCCAAAAATGAAATTATTGTGTTATACTGGTATGGTGCCAAGGCACATACGGAGAGTTGTCCGAGTGGCTTAAGGTGCGGCTCTCGAAAAGCCGTGTACCCCGATAAGGGTACCGGGGGTTCGAATCCCCTGCTCTCCGTTTTCTTTTATCATATCAGCTTTTATTTTTATCCTTCTACATATTTCTGGAAATATCAAGGCACTTCATCATTGCCTCGAATACCGCACTTCTCATGCCCTTTTCCTCCAAAACGCGGACTGCCTGGATCGTTGTTCCCGCCGGAGAGCATACCATGTCCTTAAGCTCGCCCGGATGTTTTCCGGTCTCAAGCACCATTTTCGCGCTGCCCAGGACAGCTTGTGCTGCAAACTTATACGCCTGCGCCCTCGGCATCCCTCCTGCAACGGCAGCATCTGCCATTGCTTCAATGAACATAAATACATAGGCCGGGGAGCTCCCGCTTACCGCGGTTACAACATCCATCAGGCTTTCCGCAATTACTTCTGTCCGGGTGAAGCCTTCGCAAATATCGCGCACAAATGCCAGCTCTTCCTCCGTGACATTTTCATTGATGCACATCCCCATCATCCCTTCTTTTACCATGGCAGGTGTGTTCGGCATTGTCCGGATCAGCTTTACCTTCTTTCCAAACCGCTCCTCAAGCCATGCAAGCGTCTTTCCCGGCGCAATGGTAACGATGATCTGATCTTCCCTCACAGAATCTTTAATCTCGGAGATAACGCTTTCATAAAACTGGGGTTTTACTGCCAAAAACAAGACATCCGCAAAGGCTGCCGCCTCTTTGTTGTCCGTCGTAGCCTTTGTTCCAAAAGCAAGCTGCTTTTTTTCCAATACCTCCTGTGACTTTTCGGAAATCATGATTCCGGTCTTTTCGCATTTACCGGAATCTAAAATTCCCTGAACCATGGCGCCTCCCATGTTTCCGCATCCGATGAAACCTATCCTCTTGTCCATTTAATTTTCTCCTTTTAAAATTTATTTCAGGGCCTCTTTCCAGATCTTCACCAGCTTTTCCAGAGAAAAGGCTGCGTTTGCGGGACTGGTCGACGGCAATGTTATAATGTCGATTCCCGTACTTTCCCGTTGATATCTTTGATAAAGCTTCGCCGCTGTCGCCCCATTTGCATATATCCGCGCGATCTGCGTCTGTGACAAAAGACTTCCCACATCCGTCGGTTTTTCATTTCGGATACTGCTGTCGCTGGAGCCCCTGATGTCACAGCTTCGTATCACATCCCATATTGCAATGTGATGAGAAAGCAGCATTTCCTTTTTCTTAGAAACCGTCTGTGGCACTTCGGTTTGCAGGACCTCTGCCAGAACCTTCCAGAACCGGTTCATCGGATGCCCGTAATAAAACTGCTGCTCTCTGGATTTGACGGAAGGGAAGCTCCCCAGTATCAAAATGCGCGACTGCCCGTCGTATACCGGATCAAATGGATGTTCCACATGTTCATACTCTGCTGCCGACGCGCTCCCCATAATTTTTCACCTCCGAAAAACGGAAAAACCGGACTCTTTACCAGCTAAAACGGCAAAGTCTTTCCCATGAGATTAGAAAAACGCTTGTACAACCTCTGTCATACAAACGTCTTCGTTTTTATGTGTGATTCTGGCGGTTTTTATGCCGCCTCTGACTTTGGCGGTTATGCTGCTGATGCTCCCCTCTGCTGTCAGACTTATCCTTTGAGCGGCCCCTATTCTGATCTTCCCAATTCGTGCGCTCTTTTCTTAAGTCCCCCTGCTTGGTGTTCTGCGGGCTGTCCGGTTTCTGTTCCTCCCCGTTAGAATTCCTCTGGGGACGTTCCTTTTTCCGGCCTATGTATACATTCCACTTGGAATATGCTTCCTGCGCATTTTTTGATTTGTAGACGATACTTCGCTGCTCGTCCATAATATCAAAAATACTGTACCAGCCATGATCATACTGAAACTCCGCCGTCTTGCCCTCCAACTCCTTATTTCCAAGTACAAAGGTGCGAATCGCCTGCGATTGTGACTGCGCCATATTATTTCCTCCTATCATGCAGTACAAAATCGACTGCATCCTTCAATCTCTGATCCTTTTCCAAGTCGATGGACGGATCCTGTTCTATCTGCCGGGCTTCCTCCTCGGTAAAAAGCGGCCTGAGAGCAACCTGATGATTCTCAACCGGAATATAGGATACCTCCTCCTTGGCAAATACCGGGCGAAGCACATAATAGGATACCTGTCCGTCTCTTCCAGTTGAAAGCTGCGTGATATTCTCCACCAAACATACACCGAGCGTCTCACTATAAATATATTGTTTCTTCTGGAACATGATCTTCCTCCGTCTGCCGCGTGCTATCTGCGGCATTTTTCCTATTTATCTTATCACATACCTTTCACCCCAGCAAGGGTTAAGTCGTCCGGAATTTCTGGAAAGTCTGCCCGGAGGACTTTTATCCTATAAAACAGCGGGAAAGATAAATCCTTTCAAAGCCAAAAGCCGCTATGCCGTATAACGGCATAGCAGCTCCTCAATGTTCTGGGATTTTGAATTGACGAGGATCCTGACCTTGATAGGGCGCGTCAGATCCAGACTGAATATTCCGAGAAGGGATTTCGCATCCACCTCCTGCTGCCCTGATATCAAATCCACCTCGGCATCGTATGTTTGTATACGATTTACAAATTCCTTTACCTTTTCCACCGAATCGAGACGAATATACATCTTACCAAATACTCCTTACAAAATAGGCTACGTAATCAATATATTCAAAGCGCTCCGATTCAGAACCTGTATCTAATTTTTAAACAAATCCGTTGAGTAATAACGGTCTCCGCTGTCCGGCAGAAGGGCAACGATCGTTTTCCCCTTATATTCCGGTCTCTTTGCTATCTCGATAGCCGCCCAAAGAGCTGCGCCGGAGGAAATACCGACAAGCACGCCCTCTTCCTTGGCGATCTCCTTGCCGAACTCGAATGCCGATTCATTCTCTACCGCAATGATCTCATCATAGATCTCCGTATTTAACGTATTCGGAACAAAGCCTGCACCAATACCCTGAATCTTATGCGCTCCGGCTTTTCCGGTAGAAAGCACAGCGGATGTAGCGGGCTCAACTGCCACAATCTTAACCTCCGGCTTTCTCTCCTTTAAGTATTCTCCTACACCGGTAATGGTTCCGCCGGTTCCAACGCCGGATACAAATACATCGACCTCTCCGTCCGTATCATTCCAGATCTCCGGACCGGTTGTCTTGCGGTGCGCTGCCGGATTCGCCGGATTTTCAAACTGCTCCGGAATAAAACTGTCTTCGATCTGCTCATGCAGTTCCTCTGCCTTTGCAATAGCGCCCTTCATTCCCTTTGTTCCATCGGATAATACCAGTTCTGCACCATACGCCTTAATAATATTTCTGCGCTCTACGCTCATGGTCTCCGGCAGTACAATAATCAGACGGTATCCCTTTGCCGCCGCAATTGCAGCAAGACCGATCCCCGTATTTCCGGATGTTGGCTCAATGATGGTTGAGCCGGGCTTTAACTTTCCGTCCTTCTCCGCCTGTTCGATCATTTCCTTTGCAATACGATCCTTTACTGAGCCTGCCGGATTAAAATATTCCAGCTTCGCAAGAAGCTTTGCCTCCAGACCATACTTCTTCTCAATGTGTGTAAACTCCACAAGAGGAGTATTTCCGATCAAACCTAATGTTCCCTGATAAATATTAGCCATTTCTTATTCCTCCATTCTTTATTCCCTGATATCCTATCAAATTTCTATGAATTAACTTGTTGGTATAAATATACCCCACAAGCCCTGATATGTCAATAATAAATTGCGAGGTTTTTTAAATTTCTACCGTTTATCGATTGTACCGCCGCAGAGAATGTTTTCTCCATCATAAAATACTGCTGCCTGTCCCGGCGTCATTGCCCTCTGGGGTTCCCTGAAACGGCATTTCAACGTCCCATCCGGCAATACCGCAAGCTCGCAGGGCGCTCCCTCATGAGAATACCTTACCTTTCCGACAGCCCTGACAGACCCGGAAAGCTTTGCAACAGACATATAATTTACGTTGTTTATATAGCAGGTATCCGCAAAAAGACTTTCTGACCTGCACAGAACAACTTCATTCCTGTCTGGTCGGAGTTCCTTTACAAATAAGGGGGCTTCCGCCGTGATCCCCAGCCCTTTCCGCTGCCCGATCGTATAATGTATGATTCCCTTATGGGTTCCCAGAACCTTTCCCTGTTCATCTACAAAATTTCCGGTTTCAAAGGTTCTTCCGGTTTCACGCTCGATAAAGCCCGCATAATCATGATCCGGTACAAAACAGATATCCTGACTGTCATGCTTTCCCGCCACCGGAAGTCCTGCCTTTTCCGCAATCCTGCGAATTTCCGGCTTTTCATACTCCCCGACGGGCATCAGCGTACGGGCAAGCTGATCCTGCGTCAGATTGTAAAGCGCATATGTCTGATCCTTTTTTGCTGTGGCAGACCTGCCGACTGCGTACCTTCCATTCGCAAGCCTATGGATGCGGGCATAGTGCCCGGTCGCAATATAATCCGCCCCGATCTCCAGCGACCGGTGGAGAAGAGATTCCCACTTTACATAGCGGTTACAGGCTATGCAGGGATTCGGGGTATATCCTCTCTCATACTCCGCCACAAAATAGTCGATCACTTCCCTCTGAAAATCCTGGCGGAAATTCATCACATAATAGGGAATTCCAAGCACCTGCGCCACACGTCTGGCATCCTCTACTGCGGAAAGTCCGCAGCAGCCGCCCTCCTGCGACCGCTCGAACACATCCTGCTCCTGCCATATCTGCATCGTCACGCCTATGACATCATACCCCTGTTCTTTTAGCAAGTACGCTGCCACAGAGGAATCCACCCCTCCGGACATGCCAACTACAACCTTTTTTTTCATTAGTACTCCTCAGTCGGAGCCTCTTCTTTCTCTCCAATATCGTTTACCGGACGCTCCAGACCTTCTATCTTGATTCCGTTTTTCTCTGCATAATCCCACAGCGCCGCATGGATCGCCTCCTCCGCAAGGAGCGAGCAATGCACTTTCACAGGCGGAAGCCCGTCAAGAGCTTCCATTACGGCTTTATTTGTTACCTCGAGGGCTTCCTGCACGGTCTTTCCCTTTACCAGCTCCGTCGCCATGCTGCTGGTTGCCACGGCTGCGCCGCATCCGAAGGTCTTAAATTTTGCCTCACGGATCACGCCGTTATCATCAATATCCAGATACATCCGCATGATATCGCCGCACTTTGCATTGCCGACCGTGCCTACGCCGCTGGGATTTTCCATCTCCCCAACATTTCGCGGATTGTTGAAATGATCCATTACTTTTTCACTATATGCCATGATGTTCCTTCCTTTCCAAATCTATTCAGTTTATTTGCCCTGCTTTTTTACAAAATCCTCATAGAGCGGGGACATTCCGCGCAGGCGCTCAATAATCGCTTTAAGCGTGTCCACGGTGAAATCAATATCCTCCATCGTGGTTTCCTGCGATAATGTCAAACGGAGCGATCCATGCGCAATTTCATGGGGCAGACCGATTGCCAGAAGCACATGGGACGGGTCAAGGGAGCCTGACGTGCAGGCGGAACCGCTGCTGCCGCAGATTCCGTTTTGGTCCAAAAGGATCAGCATGGACTCACCCTCTATAAACCGGAAACAGAAATTTGCATTGTTCGGCAGCCTGTCCGTCCTATGTCCGTTCAGACGGCTGTACGGAATCTCATTTAAAACTCTCTCAATGAGATGATCCCGGAGACCGATCTCGTAGGCATTGCGTTTTTCCATATCCGCCGCGGCAAGCTCCGCTGCCTTTGCGATTCCGACAATCCCCGGTACGTTATGAGTTCCGGCACGTCGGGAGCGCTCCTGAGCGCCTCCGTGAATGAAAGATCTGATCTGCACGCCCTTTCGGATATACATGATTCCGATTCCCTTCGGACCGTTGATCTTGTGTCCGCTTGCGCTCAACATATCGATATTCATCTCGTCCACATTGATCGGTACGTGGGAAAAAGCCTGTACCGCATCCGTGTGGAACAAAATGCCATGTTCATGTGCGATCGCACCGATCTCCTTAAGCGGTTCGATCGTTCCGATCTCATTGTTTGCCGCCATGATTGAGATCAGGATCGTATCCGGGCGAATTGCCGCTTTCAACTGCTCCAGATCAACAACACCGTTCTCATCCACATCGAGATATGTGACCTCACATCCCTGCTTCTCCAGCCATTGCGCGGTGTGCAGGACTGCATGATGCTCAATCTTGCTGGTGATAATGTGCTTTCCCTTTCTGGCGTATGCCTCCGCGGCTGCCTTAAGCGCCCAGTTGTCAGATTCGCTGCCGCCGCCTGTAAAGTAAATTTCCTCGGTCTTTGCGCCGATGACATTTGCGATTGTCTCCCTTGCCTCGTCTACTGCCTTTTTCGCCTCATCCGCAAAGCTGTAAATCGCGGACGGATTGCTATAACACTCCGTAAAATAAGGCTTCATTGCATCGAAAACTTCCGGTGCTACTTTTGTTGTTGCGGCATTATCCAGATATATCAGTTTATTGCTCAATGTGATACCTTCTTTCTTTTAAATAATATATTGTCCATTTTTTTCATTTTGCCAATCTACAAGATCCTGGAGCGTAATACTGTCCACCACATCTTTGATCGCATCGTTAATCCGTTTCCAGACGATCGACGTCACACATGCATCGGCCCGGTCGCATACGATTTCATCATCCTCGATGCATGCAACAGGCGCAAGGCTTCCCTCGGTCACCCGGAGTATCATTCCAACGGTATACTCCTTTGGGTCTCTGCGAAGCTGATAACCTCCCTGTGCACCTCTTACGCTCTTAACATACCCAGCTTTATTCAAACTAGCTATGATCTGTTCAAGATATTTATCAGAAATATCCTGTCTTCTTGCCACTTCCTTGATACTTACGGGAACTCCGTTGTTATTTGTGGCTAAATCGATCATCAGCCGTAGCGCATACCTTCCTTTTGAAGAGATTTTCATATTTTCATCTCCTTTCCGGTTTTGCAATTCTAATTCCTAGTAAACAAGTATACATTCCAAATAATCGCTTGTCAACACTAAACTTTCCATAGTGAGAAAAGATTTTACGTATGGTACAGGAAAAGTGCGCCTTTGCCACATTCTCGCGCCTCCCAAAATCTCACAGGCACAGCTTTTCGCCGCGCGCATGCGCATCATCTGCCCGAAAGGCTTTTTATCGCATAGGTAATTTCCTATACATAAAAAAAGACCGATCCGCGCTTGCTATTCCCGGAAAAAATATTTTTGTCCCGGACGGTCCGATCGATCATTTCATAGATAATATAGGGCAAAGATTAAAAACCGAGCGTCCCGCTTCGAACTCCTCCAACGGACGTTACCTTCACAGTTAACTCCCTTCAGGCGACCTTGCGGCACATGAGAGGTTCTGCTTAGGGCTGCTGTATTCCTACCCTGACCCGGTTCACAGATTCCCATTGCGCAAGACCCGAACGTCAACGTCACTTATGAAGGGCAGCTCTACTGTCAAAGCCCTCTGCGGGACATCACCCCAACTTTAGCGGATTGTTGGTACAAGGTACCGCTAACACCCCGGCTGCTCGGAGACTTAAGTATACGCTATGATACTTATTTTTGTCAAGATAAGCCCTCTCTTTTCTTCTTTTTCCGGAGCTCCCGAAAGAAATCCGAAAGCATAGCGGAACATTCCTCCTCAAGAATCCCCTGCACGATTTCAACCTGATGGTTAAACGCCTCCACCTGAAGCAGATTTAAAACGGAGCCAGCGCAGCCCGCTTTTGGATTCCCGGTGGCGATCACCACCCGCTGCATCCGGGACTGCACGATCGCCCCCGCACACATTTGACAAGGCTCCAGAGTGACATACATCGTGCAATCCTCCAGCCTCCAGTCACCTGTCTTTCTGCTCGCCTTGCGTATCGCTGCCATCTCTGCATGGGCAAGGGCATTTTTATCCGTATTGCGTCTGTTGTAGCCTCTGGCAATTATTTTTCCGTTCTGCACGATCACACATCCAATGGGTACTTCATTGAGGGCGTATGCCTTTTTTGCCTGTACAATAGCCGCCTTCATATATTTTTCATCCTGCGTCATAGACTTCCTGCTCCAAAATGATATAATCAGAATATACTATATTGATATTTATGCGCATTCCTGCGGAATCTGCCTGCGCTCATTATAACGAAAAAAAGGAAAGTTGACAATTATGTTATTTGTATATGAAACCAACCGACTGCTGCTTCGAATACTCTCTTGTGATGCCGCTCCGCAGGTTCTGGAGTTTCTTCTTAAAGACCGGGAGCTGTTCGAACGCTATGAGGGGGAACGCGTGCCGCTGTTTTATACCGTAAAATTTCAAAGGGAGGCCCTTCAGCGCGAATATAATCTGGCCTGCAAAGGGATGCATGTCCGATTCTATGTATTTTTGAAGGAAGACCCCGGCAACATCATCGGAACGGTGTGCTTCCATAATATTCAGCCCGTCATGTATTCCTGCTGCGAACTGGGCTACAAATTTTCCAGCGCGTACCACCACAAAGGCTATGCCTCCGAGGCTGTGGAAAAGGGCATTGACCTTATGTTTACAGAGCTGCATCTGCACAAAATTCTGGCATGGGCAATGCCGGAAAACACGCCCTCCGTCCGCCTTCTCCAAGCCCTTGGCTTCCAGCTTGAGGGAATCAGCCGCGACCGGCTGTATATGCACGATCGCTGGTACGATCACACACAATACAGCCTGATCTCGCCTTTATGATCTACGTATCCAGCAGACAGAACCAATAGCCAAATACGCCCTCTTCCCCCGGTTCCTTATCCTCGCCTAAAGGCTGGCGAGATCCTTTATGCAGATCGGTTTCCGGTTCGAATTCCGGAAACCCGAACAGCATCGCCATTACCCGCTCCGGTTTTTCATAGATACCCGGTACGCCCAGGTAATGCTTGCAAACTCCATTCTCTTTTACTTCTTTTATGATCAGATAATGATAGTTAAAATATCCGTGAATTACAAAACTGTTATTGCACAGATACCAGTTTCTTTTCGGCAATTGGCGAATCCCGCTGATATCCATCCTTGATATATTGACCACGGGCTCGCCGCCCATTGTCTTTGGCTGCCGGGGCTGCATCATCGATTCCGGCATCGACGGATTCGTTTGCGGCGGTTCCGACAACGGCTGGCGGATCTGCGGCTGCTGTTCCTTCTCCCTGCCGGACGGGCTTTGTTCCTGCTCCATCCTCCCGGGCTCTCCGGAAAGATTTCCCTCCGGCGCGGGTTCCTTTCGACCGGCGTCCTTTTCCCACACGCGAAATTTTCCCAAGCCAAGTTCTTCCCTGTTTTCATCCATCCAGCTGCTTGCCGCATAATATTGAGTTCCAAATCGAATGCCAACTCCTACAATAGCCGTAAAGGGGTATTCCGTTCCTGCCGCCGGATTTGCAGAAAATGCTTTTCTTCCATCTCCCCTCCCCTGACTGATCACCATCTCTCCTACCGGGATTCCGACCAGTTCTCCCTGATCCGCCAGCAGAAATATCTGTCCTTTTCCTTGAAAACGGTTCAAATTATGTACATGTACTTCCATCCTGCAAGTCCCATTGCGTATATCAATACGTATAAATCCAATATTTTTTCCTTTGCGCCCATTTCCATATTCAAATAAATAGGTAATAAATCTCTTCATTTTTCACATACTCCTACTATATTATTAGTATCTTATGCAGCCAAATGAAGATATTGACAATATTTTTGCACTAATTTTCATAATGTTGAAAGAGGATACGATCAATGGCAAAATTGCATGAAAAAGGAACCGGATTTTCCAAAAATCCGGTTCCCATGTATGATCCCTATTGAAAATATATAACGATATTTTGTGAAGCGTTCCTACGCCCCCAGATTGTCGTCAATATACTCGATATACGGCTTTTTGCCAACCTGATCCGAATTGGATACATACCACGCAAAGGCCTCCCGCAGCCCCTGCTCCATCGGAATGGTATCCGGCATCAGTTCCGATTGCCTGTCCACATTAAGATAGTATTCATAATCATAAAAACAGAAATAATTTCGCTGCTCACATTCTTCAAAAACAGGCACGATCCCGGCGGTTTTCCCTGCGGCGGCATAGCACAGTTCCACCCATTCCCGGATGGAAACTGTTTCCTTATTGCCTACATTAAATATATGCTGTTTCGGTTTCTTCTCAAGAATGATATCAATAAACCGGCAAAGATCCTTTACGTGGAAAAACTGCAGCTTCATTTCTCCTTCCTTTGGAATATAAAAACTGCGGTTCTTCAATGCGCACTCAAACACAAACGCCTCCCGGTATACGTTGTTCATGGGCCCGTACAGATATGGCGGACGGAGGATATATGCGTTTGGAACTCTGCTTTGCAACACCCTTTCTGCTGCGATCTTATCGGTTCCGTACTTTCCCCAGAAACAGTTTTCCCCCGTGGGGCTCTCCTCATAAAAGGGCTGCGGGATTGTCTCCGGATATACCGCGCTGGAACTTATCATGACATATTGGTCGAAACTGCCGATAGCGTCCAACAGGGACTCCACATCCTGTTCTGTGTACGCGGTAATATCCAGCACCACGTCAAAATGATACCGGCGAAGAATTTCACCAAGCTGATTCCGGTTTCCTTCGATCAAGGTAACCTTCTCCGGCTGCGGACGGTGGTTCCGGTTCAATACATATACCTTATAATCTCTCTTTGCAAAATATTCCGCCACATATCTGCTGACAAACACCGTTCCGCCTGTCACGAGCATTTCCTTCATGATATTTATGCCTCCTTTGCACGCTCCGTCGTATATTCTAAAGGCAGTCCATAGGTTTCCTCATAAATCGCTTTCCAAATGCGGGCATTTTCTTCCATCATGTACTCCACATTTTCTCTGTCCTTTAACTCCGGTTTCGGATATATCGGTTCCCCGATATGGATCGTGTATTCCTGTACGAAAAAACCGTCCCCGTCCAAGACTTCGCTGTCCTCCATGGTGATAAAGACCGGAAGCACAGGCACATGACTGCGCACGGCAAAGGTAAAGGCTCCCCTCTTGAGCGGCTTTGGTTTCTTATAATTCCACCACATACTCTGTTCCGGATAAACCAACACAAAATGTCCATCAGACAACACCTTATCCATTGCCTCAAGAAATTTCTTCATCGTCTGCGTGTTGGAACTCAGCGGAAGCGTATTGCAGTTGCGCATCAAAGCCCCGTAGAAGCCCGGAAAGCTTGTATAATTCCCCTCCTTGATGACCCGGTAAAACTTCCGCTTCTTTTGATTGGAGGCTTCATAAGCGATCTGCATTGCAAAGCTGTCCATCGCATTAAAATGATTGCAGGTAATGACCGCGCCGCTTTTCAGGCTGTTAAAATTCTTGATCCCCACAATATCTTTGATGATGAGCTGCTTTTCCTGCAGCATATGATTCATAAATTTGCGGGCAATGTAATACACCATGCGGGTCTTTAATTTACTGTATGTCCGTTTTGGAAGATAGTTGATATCCTCAGGTTTCAATTGCTTTCCCGGCGGATCCTCCTCCACATCCTCGTCAAACCGTCCCTCTCTCTCATACTGCGCTATCTTTTCTATTATATCAAGCCGCGCCTGGGATCTTGTCTTTCCGCGGATCTTCAGATAATTATCTTCTTTTAGGATCTCCTGTTCGCAAATTGCAAAGAGCTGTTCGGAAACCTCTGCATCCAGCTCCTGCTCTTCCTCCGTAAGGCTGTCCCTTACCCCGCAGATCTCCTCATATATGGAGGTCTTCTTTGCATATTCCCAGAAATGTTCCCCTAAAACACAATCCTCATACTTCCATGGCTTTGCCGTCATATTAAAATGAATCAACGAAATTTCGTCCTCCGGAACGGAAAGCTTACTGGAGGCCTCGACATTCCACGAAACAGGAAGCCAGCGCACCTTATCCTTACAGATGACATTCAGATAATCCTGATCCTGCGCCACAATAAATGTGTATGTATTGATCAGCTCCACAAAACGATCCAGAAAATCCGTATCCCTCAATGCCTGACAGTTCATTAACAACACGCCTGCATTAAAATACCGATACCGTTCTACGCCAACCACCTGTTCCACATACCTTCCGAATACATCCAGCTGCTGCACCAGCTGATCCTTTACTGCTCCCACATAATAGCCCTGCAGATCATAGCCGTAAAATTCCGAGATATCCCCCAGAACGATCACATCGCTGTCCAGATATATGACCTTGTCATACTCCGGATACATCTCCGCGATAAACAGCCGGTAATAGGTCGTCATAGAATAGTAATCTCTGAGCGGAAGCTTGTCTTTCATGCTTTTTAGATAAGAAGTCACGTCGATAAACAAGACGGAAAAGTCTCCATCCGCCATTGCCTCCACACTCTCCCGGCGCTCCCTGCTGATCCCGATATTTAATACGTATACTCTGTACTCGAAGTCTCTGGATGCATGATCCATCACCGAACGAAGCGTCACCATCATATACTTTACAAAATTTTCATCACAGGCAAAAAATATCGGTATAACCTGTTTCTTTTCCATAATCTAATCTCCCTTTTTTAAGAGTCTGCCCTCATACAGCCTCTTTAAATAAATATATTCATACAGTATATCATCAAACGTATAGTACCTGAAAACCCTATGGATCTGACTAACCTTCCATTGCTTAATATTTGCCGTATGCGGATACGGCAGATAGAAAAGCCTCTTTGAAAAATGTCTGACGATCGTACTTTTGTGCAAAAACTTCTGGTCGTTGTATTTCTGGGGAAGCATTTTCTTTCTGGTTGTACTGCGGTATATGGCACTTTGATCTGCAAACAAAAGCTTCTTCGTTTTAATCAGCTCCCGCGCCTTTTCAAGCAGCCTTGTCTCTTTCATACGCTTTAGATTAAATAAAAGCACCCCTGCATTGATATAGTTCGGGTTCAACAGATATTTTCCATAATGATCCCGAGCCGCCGCATATTCGTAATCCGTCACATCAATCTCATACAGCAGCCGGATGTCGCGATTAAAAAGAATATCTACATCCAGATACAATAGCTTGTCCGGCATCCCCTCGATCATGTCCGCAAACAGACGCAGCAGCGTGTAGGGCGAACAGTAGCATTGCTCATTCGGACAGCCCCCGAATTCCCTTTGATAAATCTCCGTCACATCCACACGCTCCACCAAATTGTCCGGATTGTACTCTTTTGCAACCTCATCCAAAAAATCCGCCGCCTGCCGGGTAATTGGGACATATTCCGGTTTCAGGTGGGAAACATCCATCGTATATATGTAAATATGAAACGGTTCCGCAGCGGTCGTCCGTTTCATAATGGAAAGCATGCAGGTAAGCACACCGTCAAAAACACCTTCGTTGCCGGAAAAAAGTATGTTAATCATGATCTGTTTCCTTTTTTATATATTGTATCATCTGGACCGAGTTATTCTCCGCCCGCTGTTTCATCCGCGCATACACCTGATCCCGGAGGCTTTTTCGTTTTTCCCTTGCGGTCTGTCCCTGTCCTGCCGTATTATCCGCTGGATAAAAGGGACCGTCCACATAGGTCACAAGCTTTGGTCCCCCCCCAAGCTTCTTTTTCTGATAGGTATTCGTAAAACAGTACACCGGTACATCGGCTGAAACCGGATATCGAAAAGATGCATCTGAAAAATTCCGGATATCCGTGTAATAGGGCCAGATATGGGCCTCCGGATAAATCACCACCGGCGCATTCCGCTCCATCAGTTTTTGAAGCGCCCCGGAAAAATTCTTCATTGCCGCCTTGTCATCCGGCAGCGGAAGCGCGCCCAGATATGGCGTAATCCTCCCCAATACCGGCATAGATACGTTATTGGGATGCACGATCACCGTCGCCGCCTTCGGAAAGGTGAGCATACTCGGGATCAGCGCATCCGCTCCGGCATTTGTGTGATTTCCATAGAGATAGTATCCGGTCTTTTTTGCCTCTTTCAAAAGACTGCGGTTTCTGATCCTATGGTGAAATTTTATCTTTAAATACAGCCACGCCAGCGGCTCCGCCACAAGCCGATAACATACTATATGCGCACATTTCCCCCAAAAACTGTCCCTCAGATAATCATAACTGCCATCTATCCTTTTAGGTGTAATCTCTGCGGTGGAAAATTCATCGTTTTGTTCATCCTGATAGTAGATGACTTTTTCCTTCATATCTCTGGTCTCCCTTTCAGACACCCGTACATTATACTATTTTTTTTCATCAATAGCTAGTCTTTTATACAGGTCGACGCTAATTTCCGAAGGCTTTTCTCTCATAGGGAATCCGTATACTTTAGCACCTTAGCGCAACAAAGTACTTCCTATGATATGAAAAGAGGGTGGATAACCACCCTCTTACTTAATATATCTTACACTTTCTGTATTTTTCAATTCGAACGGGACATTCTCATGGATCGCCGGTGTATGCAGATCTATCATTCGAAACAATATCTCCACGCTCCGGGAAGCCATCTGTTCGTACCCCTGACGAATGGTGACAATCTTCGGATTATAATAATCTGCAAGGGCAATCCCGTCGAATCCGATAATAGAGATATCCTCGGGAACCCGCAGCCCTTTGTCTCGAATCGCCCGGACTGCGCCAATCGCCATGACATCGCTCATTGCAAATACCGCTGTAATCGGAATCCGCTTATCCAAAATCCGCTTCATCGCCCGATACGCGCTGTCAAAGGAAAATCTTGCCTTCTCATAGTATTTTGCCGCGTCCAGCTCAAAACCATGCTTTCTGCAGCTGTTCACATACCCGAGATAACGCTCCATGCTGGTATGGGATGAACTCAAATCACCGCCGAGCACCGCAATATTATGGTGCCCTCTGGAGATCAGATAATCCACCGCCTTCTCTGCCGCAAGCACATCATCCGTGGCCACCGAAGAAAGATTGGCAAACCCAAGCTCCTCTCCCCGGTTCGTAACAAGCACGCAGGGAACGCTGACCTCTTTAAATCCTCTTTTGAAAAAAACAGGATTTCCGCCGAGAAACAGAATTCCAAGCGGTTTCCGCTCCCGGCACAGCCGGATCGCTTCCTCCACCTCGTTTGCATCCTCATCCAGATAGGTAACCCCGACCGTATATTCCGACCCTTCCACCATGTGCTGAATCACTTCCAAAACGTTGGCAAACAGCATATTTGACGTACCCTTGACCAACACGTGGATACTCTTGGAAACCGCCTGCTTCAAGTGCTTTGCGTTATTGTTGGGAACAAAATTGTGCGCCTCCACAATTCCCATAATGTGCTGCTTCGCTTCGGGACTTACGTCTCTCCGATTGTTTAAAACCCGGGATACCGTGCTTACGGAATACCCTGACTCCTTTGCTATATCAACAATAGTCATTTGTCTAACCTTTCACCGCTCCTGCGAGTACGCCCTCAATGATGTATTTCTGGCATATGATATAAAAGATAACGATCGGCAGAATGGCAAGAACCAGAGCTGCCATCATTGCACCCCAGTCGACAGAGCCGTAACTCTGCTTTAAATACTGAATCGCAATTGGTATAGTTTTATATTTACTACTTAATACCAAACTTGGCAAGAGGTAATCGTTCCAAATCCACATAGTTTCCAAAATTGCAACGGTAACAGTAGTAGGCTTCAAAATAGGAAAGATTATCATGAAAAATGTCTGCAACGGGCTGCAGCCATCAATCATAGCGGCTTCCTCTATTTCAAGGGAAATGCTTTTGATGAAACCGGTAAACATAAATACCGACAAACCTGCCCCGAATCCAAGATAGACAATGGTGATTCCCCACGGCGTCGCCAGATGGAGGAGATTCGCAAACTTGGACAATGTGAACATTACCATCTGGAATGGCACGATCATGGAAAACAGGCACAACAGATATATGGTCTTTGTGGCAACCGTATGCACCCGGACAATATACCATGCACACATAGAGCAGCATAATATAATCAGCAAAACGGACACAATTGTAATAAACAGCGAAGTTCCGAAGCTGGACCAGAAATTCGTTTTGGCGATTGCATTTGCGTAATTCTCCCAGCCGACAAAAAGCTTCCTTGCGCCTTCCGCAAACGCTTCCCAGCCCTCAGAAATAGATTTCATACTGATGCTGAAAGGATATTTAAATATATTGGTCTTACTCTTAAAGGAGTTCAACGCTACAATCAGGATCGGAAAAATCCATATCAAGCTTAACACCGCGAATACTGCGGTAAGGAGTCCACTATGCTTCGACTGCCGAACCGTACTAACCTGATTTTCTTTTGCCATCAGTCCTTTACCTCCTTACTTGTGGTGAGCCTATTCTGCGCCACAGAAATAACCGCTACCAGAATAAAGAAGATCACAGCCTTTGCCTGACCCACGCCCTGATATCCGGTAATCGTGTACATTGTATTGTAGATATTGAGTGCTAACAGCTCTGACAGCTTGGACGGCGCACCCCCCGTAAGTGCCAGGTTCTGATCGAACAGTTTAAATCCGTTCGTCAGAGTTAAAAATGAACAGATCGTAATCGTTGGCATTAACATTGGAATTGTAACATGGCGAAGCATCTGCCAGGAGTTAGCCCCATCGATCTTTGCCGCCTCGATCAATTCTCCCGGGATATTCTGGATACCGGCAATATATATGATCATCATATAACCGATCTGCTGCCAGCAAACTACAAGAATAAGTCCCCAGAACGCGGTCCATTGACTCGAAACAATTGTTTTTCCGTAGTTCTGCAAAATTGAGTTAAAGATCATCAGCCAGATATAACTCAATACAATACCACCGATCAGGTTCGGAAGAAAGAATACCGTACGGAACAAATTTGTCCCTTTAATGCCCTTGGTCAGCGCCATCGCAATCACAAAGGACACTATATTAATGATGATAACGGACACAACGGTAAATAATGCCGTATACCATATCGAGTGAAGAAACGATGTATCTAATTTACCTCCCACATAAAATATTTTCATATAGTTGCTGAATCCTACCCAGGTCCAATCGGTTACCGTGGAAAATTTACAGAAGGATAAGAAAATACCGTATATGAATGGCACAATAAATCCTATTGCAAATGCTATCATTGTCGGAATAACGAATATAGGAAAATATTTTTTTATTGCTTTCTCCATAACAATTCCCTTTCATTTTATAAAAGAGGATGAGCGATGCCTCACTCATCCTCTTTCGCTACAATCGCTTGTCAAATATTATTATATGTTACCCTTACTCAAGGTTCCAATAGTATGACCACTGATCAACATATGCGGTCTTAACGTCATCCCAAGAACCGCCGCGCTCAGTATACTCTGTTAAAGCTGCAATGAAATCTGCTCTCCATGCATCTACGGATGGGGTAGCGTTAAAACTCCATGCCACAGAAGTCTTTCCTTCTGCTGCATAAGTGTTTACCATAGAAGCAAATCCGTTCTTGGAAGCAAAATCTCCGGTAAAGGTATCAAACGGAGCGGTAAGTCCCATTGTGTCAGAGATTGCAGTACGTCCTTCATCAGAAGTGATAACCCACTCTAAGAAGTCTAATGTAGCTGCGATGTCTTCATCAGAAGCCTGTGCATTTACTGCCCAGTAGTTCTCGGTACCAACTGCAAGGCCTTCACTTGCATCATCTACGCCAAAGTAAATCGGAATCATGGTAAGGTCATCGGTTGTTACGGTGTAATCAGCGTTGCTTCCGCTGAATGCTGAGTAATCCCAATCACCGGTCTGATAAAAGATAACATTTCCCTGTCCTAATTCAGCTTCGCCCTGATATAATTCGGAATCAAGTAAAGCGGCGTCTGTCGGGCAGGTAGCAACATAGAGATCCCATACATTCTTGTACTGCTCTAAGTAATCGCCTGTTACGGTATCCTGTCCTGCTGTCAGATCACATCCTGCATCCTTGAACTCATAGTAAAGAGCAAGACCAGTAAGGTGTCCTGAATATCTCCAGTTCTGGTTTGCATCCAGCTGAGGAGTAGCAAAAGCTCCTGTAAGCTCGGTTCCGCATGCCTCGTTGATTGCGTCAAGGTTGTTAGCGATATCCTCTGCAACTGCCTTTAAAGTATCAAAGCTGTTGATGTCGGATACGGAAGAGATTACTGCTCCTTCGTAATTGTCAATGTAGTTCTGAAGAATGGAAACGTTTGTAACAAGTCCATAGCACTCATAGCAGTTTGCAATTGCAGCTATTTTTCCATCATATTCAATGGATAATGACTTGTCTGTCAGATGATCATACAGTACTGTGTCAGCGAGATCATAAATGTAATTTGCATAGGTTGCTGCATCAGCCGCACTGCCGATCGTGAAGATTGTCGGGGCATCATCCTTTGCAAGCTCTGCAACCAAAGTTGTGTCATAGGTTCCTGAAGCAGCTGTCTGAACATTTACTGTAACACCTGTCTGCTCAGTATAAACTGCTGCAAGATCTTCCCATGCTTCAGCTGTCTCCGGCTTGAAGTTCAAAAGATATACAGATCCGCCAGCTGATGAATCAGATCCTCCCGCAGTACTTCCGCCCTGTGTAGAGCCGCCCTCAGAGTCACCTGCGTTTCCGCAGCCGGCAAGCATTGCTACTGCCATAGCAGAAACTAATAATACTGATACTAATTTCTTTTTCATTTTTTCCCTCCTATAAAAAGTATCAACAGTTTTCCCGCTGAAAGCATTTCCGAAAATGTTTTCGGTAACGTTTTCAGTAATTACAGTATAGACCCTTCCCCCCTTTCTTGCAATCCCTTTTTTATCATTTCGTATAGATTAATAAAACTTTTGCCCATTTTTTGTGCAAAAATGACAAAAATGACAATATTATTTCTTTATATTGACATATATACAATATAATGTTAATCTTACTATGCCAGACGTAGTACGACAGTCGTTGTACCGACAGACGTACATTTAGAAAGGAGTATGGGAATGAACACAATCAGCAGCGATGTGATCCGTGGTTACAACGATACCCTGATCCTATATTTGCTTCTGCAGAAGCCTTCCTACGGATATGAGATTTCCAAGCAGATCAAAAATCTGACGAAGGAAAAATATGTCATTAAGGAAACGACTCTGTATTCTGCCTTTACCCGTATGGAAAAAAACGGTTACATTGAATCCTTTTTTCTCAACGAGGAGGGCGGCAAGAGGAGGACTTATTACCGCATTACGGATTTCGGCAGACAGTATTACCAGAGTAAATGTGAGGAATGGAAACTGACAAAGGAAGTTATTGAACATTTTATATTAAAGGAGGAAACGCCCTATGGAGGCAATTAGAAATTATCTGGAAACGATGTTCCAAAACCTGCCAAACACACCGGAGGTCCAGCGCGCCAAAAGCGAACTGTGGCAAATGATGGAAGACAAATATACCGAACTGAAAAACGAAGGAAAAAGTGAAAATGAAGCGGTCGGAACGGTCATTGCAGAATTCGGCAACCTTGAGGAGCTTTCCGGCGATCTGGGCATTCGAAGTTTTATTCAGCCCACCGTCAATATCAATCGCAGAATGATCACTTTAGATGAGACAAAAGATTATCTGCGCGACCGTTCCCGGCAGGCATATCAGATCGCCCTCGGTGTCTTTTGCTGCATTATCAGCGTAACCGGTCCTGTTTTTACGGAAGCCGTCTCAGCAAATGACGTTTTCGGCATTGTTTTTATGCTGCTCCTGATCGCCATCGGCGTGGCGTTATTCATCCATCCGTCCATCACGATGCGCTATTGGGATTTTTTAAAGCTGGAGCCATGTGCCACGGATTTTGCCACGACGAACTATGTGCAGGATCAGAAAAACCACTACCGCACAACCTACGCGCTGCTGCTTACGGTCGGCGTCGTATTATGCGTGATCAGCTTTCTTCCCATTATTATTTTAGATGAGTTAAATCCAAAAATCGGGCGGCTGGACATGGATGAATTCGGCGCAATCATTATGTTCTTCCTAATTGGGATCGGAGTATTCATGATCGTCCTCGGAAGTAACGTAAACAGCAGTTTTTCTTCTCTCCTCCAGCTTAACGACGCGATGACAGTAGGCGGAAATTTTGTGCCAAACCAGCGGCCGGAGAATAAATACACATCTCCTGTTGTTGCAGCCATCATGTCTGTTTACTGGCTCACCGTCACCTGCGTCTACCTATGCTGGAGTTTTATTACCTTTGATTGGTGGATTACATGGATCATCTGGCCTGTGGCTGCAATCATCCATGCTGTATTGAACAGCGCATATAAAAAGTAGGAGGAGCTTATGAAAAAAATATATATTTCTATTCTTGTTGTCATTACCGTTATCTGTATTATCGGCGGAACCGCATTTCATGTACTTAACTGGTTTTCCGGTTCCTTTCATCTATGGAATTGGGAAAGCGGCGCAGGTCTTGACCACAGCCGCGTAACATATTCGGAAGTATTGGATTCCTTTGAGAACATTACAATAGAGGGAAGCGTATTGGATATCACCGTCAAATCGGGCAGCAGCTACTCCCTTTCCTACGATTGCGTTTCCTATCTGCTTCCCGATATTTCTCTGGAGAATGATACGCTCACGATCATCCAGCCCGCCGTTCCGCATTTTGGAGGAAGCAATAATTACTGCCAGATGACTCTGACCGTTCCTTCTAAATCCGCTTTGAACGAGCTTTATATCTCAACCGATGTTGGGGATGTTTCCATATCGGAACTTACGTCCCACTCCGCCACCATCCAGTCAGACGTGGGAGAACTGGATATCGAAAAATGCTCTTTTACAATATCTGATCTTTCTGCCGATGTGGGAGATGTGGAGATAAAATCCTGTAATTTCACTCATCTGAATGTCTCTGCCGATGTGGGGGATATATCCATTGACTCCAACGGCGACCTCTCCGCATATCAGATAGAATTAACTACCAGTATGGGGGCTGTCACCGTCAATGGAGAAAAACACAAAAAGACTTTTCATCAGCAAAGCTCCGGCCTTTCTAATTCACTTACCGCTTACACAAGCCTTGGCGATATTGATTTAAGCTACTGATCGGAACAAAAATCGGATGATAGCAAACAGCGAACGCTGCTTTGCGAATCATCCGATTTTAGTATCTGCATGTAATAAAGCGGAGGAGCGATATCGGCTTGCGCCCATGTTTTCTTGCCTCCTTGGCATAGCTCCTGTAATACCTAAAAATCTCGGAGAAGGTCATCCTCGGATGAATACTGTACATGGTATACACCTCCTATTCTATTTTCATGAGCAATCGCAAATCTTCTCCCGCCGTCCGCCAATCTGCAGCCAGCTCTTTGCAATTACTTTGTTACACATTGTAATATATGTCTCTTTCTATTAAATGTCAACAATTTTGATAACCAAAAATTATGCAATTTGTCTAATTCTTTTGTCAAAATCTTGAATTGCAATTTTTTCCCATTTTTTCAAAAATTAAAGATTTTACATATTTCTTTGCTATTTTATACCAGTTTTTATAAATTTTGCATAAATATGTTTCCATTCTTTACGTCCCCTTTTCTTTTAGTGATTTTTCGTATTTATTGTTTTACGATAAATTTTTATTGCAATTTCGAGTACAATATATTATACTACACTCAAACGGCAGGATTCGCGATACTGCCGAAGGGAGGTTATTTATGAGACAAACAAAAATATCATACTGGTTAAAGGGGCTTGTAATCGTTCTGGCGGTCATGGGAATCCTTTTTTTCGGAGGATTGACCTATTGTGCTATCTATATAAAAAACGGGCAGCCGGATAATCTGCTTTGGACCTTTGTTTTTTTTGCCTGGTATACCGCTGCCTTCTGCTACGTCATCCTGATCGAATTCTGGAAGGTCTGCACGGAGATCGGAAAAGATAATTCCTTTTCCATGGAAAATACAAAGGCTTTCCATCACATGGGACTTTGCGGCATTGCAGAGGCGGTTGGCTTTGCAGCACGTCTGCTGTGGTTTGTCGTCTGCGGCGCAGCAACCCTCCCCATTGCGATTTTTATTATTGCGGAGATTATCTTAAGCCTCATTTTTATGATCCTCTGCGAGGCACTTTCCCGACTGGTTCAAAATGCCTATGAGGTAAAAAGGGAAAACGAACTGACTATCTAAGGAAATGGAGAAAAAGTATGGCAATTATTATCAACATTGACGTTATGCTCGCCAAGCGCAAAATGAGCGTGACGGAACTGTCAGAAAAATTGGATATCACAATGGCCAATGTCTCCATTCTAAAAAATGGCAAGGCAAAGGCAATTAAACTGGAAACCTTGAATAAGCTGTGCAGGGCGCTTGACTGTCAGCCGGGCGACCTGCTGGAGTATCAGCCGGACCCGAATGAAACACCCTAAGACTAACGCTTTATTTAAAATAAGGAGATAATTTTATGGATCCAACAAATTTTACAAACAATCCACAGCCATATAACGTAACACCGGCCAACCCAACCGCCGTCCCCAACGCTTTACACGCCCCAAACGGGACCTTCCCCCAGCAAAATGACCAGCCGCAGGCTGCATATGGGATGCAGGGAAACTACGCCGTCTATCAGGAATCCCAGGAGCAGAAAAAAAAACGCGCCGCGTATTTTCGCAGTCTTGCGCTTCCTACACTATTTTATGCGGTTCTGTACACCTTTTTTCTATATAAGAATTTCAGCAGCATAACCATGCCGCTCTTTATCATCACGACACTTATATACTGCTTCTATTGTATGAAACAGACAAATGTCTCCACCAAATCCGGCAATTGGTTCTACATCACCGTTATGCTTTTACTGGGCGTTTCCTCCGCTATTACCGGCAGTACCCCGATCATTGCCATGAACACCATCGGAATCATACTTATGCTGCTCTGTTTTCTGCTGCACAATTTCTTTTCCGATTCCAATTGGGGCTTTGGAAAATATTTTGCCGCAATCTTTACGGCAATCTTCGGTTCCATCGGCTGTATTGGAGACCCTTTTTCCGATGCCTCCTGCTATCAAAGGGAGAATAAGGGTTCCCACAATTCAAAGGCTATATATATTCTGATCGGTCTCGGAATTTCGCTGCCGCTTTTGTTTGTGATCATCGTCCTTTTATCCTTTGCGGACCTTGTGTTTGCGGACTACCTTCACAATTTCACCAAAAACATAAATGCGGGAAGCATAGCGGGCACACTTATCATGTTTTTGTTCGCATTTTTTTCCGCTTACTGCGGCGTACGCTTTCTCTGCAAGCGCAGTATCCGCGAGGAATGCACCGACCACCGCCGCTTTGAGCCGCTTGTAGCGATCACCGTTCTTCTGCTGGTCTCCATCATATACCTGTTTTTCTCCATGATACAGATCCTGTATCTCTTCTGGGGTAAGATGGAACTTCCGGCAGACTATACCTATGCACAGTATGCAAGGGAAGGCTTTTTCCAGCTGCTCTTTGTCTGTCTTTTGAATCTGGTGATTGTACTGTTTACGCTGGGCTTTTTCCGGAAACATACTTTTTTGAATATACTCCTTGCCATCATCTCCGGCTGCACGTATATCATGCTTGCATCCAGCGCATTTCGCATGTGCCTTTATGTCCGGAATTATCATCTGACGTTCTTAAGATTTTTTGTATTTTGGGCATTGGGACTAATTGCGCTTTTGCTCGCCGGTGTGCTGATTCAGATCTTCTCCGACGCCTTCCCCCTGTTCCGCTATGGACTTGTGGCGGTCTGCGTCTGTTATCTGGCGCTATCCTTTTGCCATCCGGATTACTGGATCGCCCGGTATAATCTTGCACGGATGAATTCCTCCGGGGAATGGACGCAATCTGCCTACGACAGAGAAAACACCCGCGCCATGATGGATTACTCCTATCTTTCCGGGCTTTCCTCCGACGCAGCGCCTGTAATTGCGCGCTGCGAGGGCGAATGGGTAAAGGATTACGCCGCACGCATGGCAGAGGAAACCGACGACAGCATCCGCCAGTTCAACGTTTCCCACGCGATTGCAAGATATCTTTTCTCGGAGGAAATCGCAAATACGCAGCCCTCCGCAGAATCCGCAGAACGAATGATGCCTTGAGAAGAAAACCGCAATTCAGGCAGACATTTTTACTTGACAATTCAAAAACACTATTGCTACAATGTCTATCGAAAATAAAATAATGTAATGCATAACGACACAAGTATTGCTCTGGCATGTAAATCTGATCACGGTACATCAAAGATCGGAATCTCTGCCGGCTTGCTTGTGTTTTTTATTGCAAAAGAAAAGGAGTGTATGTTATGCCACAAAATCAGTTTCAACGAATGATCTTTGCTCTTTTGACCGTAATCATTACCGTACATGGATATGTATTTTACAGTCTGTACGTCATTAACGGTAATATCCTTATGTCGGTAAACGGACAGAGCAGCGTTATCAAAGCCATCAATGCACAGGGCGGCGTCTATATTTTCGGACATCTGCTTCCGATCTGGGCGGTAATTTTAATAGAGTTCTGCTTTGCATATGGGCTTGAGATCCTGATGGGAAGTCCATGCTCGTTTAAACTCGCCTGCCGCGTATTTGATCCCCGAGACACCCATCCCATGCTTTTTGAGAGCGCCATCATCTGCGCAACGGTGGGATTGATGTGTCCGGCGATGAGTTTCCTCGCCGCCTGGTTCTATTACCCATACTATGCCGGCTTTGATTTTTTTACTTTGCTGGCCAACTGGCTAAAGCTGGTATGCTTCAATTTTCCGTTCGCCTTTTTTACCCAATTGTTTTTTATCCAGCCCCTGGTACGCGTGCTGTTTAAAGCTTTGTTTCGCAGACAGATCAAGGCACAGGAGGAGATTGCAAATACGCAGGGAGCCAGCTGTTAAGCCGACTCCCCATTTTTCACTTTTTCCGCCCGCCTGCTATACCACAGGAAAGCGAAGAATTACCTTGAACAGATCGCCGTCCACCTGAAGTTCCATCGTACCGTTCATCAGGTTCGTAAGACTTTGGGCGATGGAGAGACCCAATCCGCTCCCCTCCGTATTGCGTGAGCTGTCGCCCCTTACAAAACGTTCCATCAGTTCTTCACTTGAAATATTGAGCTGATACTTGGAAATATTCTTAAAAATAAGCACCGCCATCATGTTCTGCTGTTCCAGACTGATATATACCCGGGTCTGGGGCTGTGCATATTTGCAAATGTTATTAAGAAGATTATCGAAAACTCTCCAAAGATGACGTCCGTCCGCAAGTATCTGCACCGACTGCTGCGGTGTGGTGGTGATCAGCTCCAAGCCAGCCGCTGCTGCCCGCTCCTCAAACTCACCCGCCGCCTGACCCAGAAGTACCGCTGCGTCACATTTTTCCAGATTGACGGAAAGATTTCCGGTGGAGGCCTTAGATGCTTCCATCAAATCCTCAATCAGCTTTTTTAACCGGGCAGATTGACGTTCCAGCACCTCGATGTATTCCAAAAGCTTCGGATCGGTAATCTCCTCCTTCTTGATCAAATCCACGTAATTGATGATGGAAGTCAGCGGTGTTTTAATATCATGGGATACATTCGTGATCAATTCCGTCTTAAAACGCTCGCTTTTCATCTGCTTTTCCACCGCCAAAGCAATCCCGTCTCCAACCTTATTGATATTTTCCGCATGTTTCTTAAATTCCCAGAACATCTCATGGGTATCGATCGGCGTGGAGAGATCCCCTGCCGCGATCCTGCCGCCGCCTTTCTGGAGCCGTGCCATTTGAAGTACCGCCCATATGATTATTCCCGACCGGATCGCTGCAAAGATCACAAACCAGCATAAGATCCCCTCAAAATACATGCCTTCTGCAAAAAGCATCAGCGCAATAAATTCGACAATATATGCCGCCAGCAGACACAGTACCGTCTTCCAAAATATTGAAGTATGCTCCCTGATCGCCTGATGAACGGCAGACCATCTGTCTTTGATCCTTCCAAACAGCCGTTTTCCCAATTTAGAGAGCCGGTAAAGAACGGTATTCCTCCAGAAGCATCTCGCTTTGATCCGGACGGAAATGCTCATCAAAAACGCCAATACAAAATACTCCATCAACGCAATATCTTCAATCATAAACGCAAGCATTCCGGCTATATATCTGCCGGTAAGCTCGGCGGCTATATAAAATCCCCCTACACCGGCTATTATGATAAGACATACTGCCACCAGGTATATTCCGAAAGGAATCCTATCCCATATCCGAAGGTGGATCTCGTCATCCTCCCTCCGGTGCCCGGCTGCCGCCATCAAAAATGCAAAGCTTGCTATAAAAACCGCTAAAAACAGGATCTCAAGACCAACGGCCATCTTCTTAAATCCCATAATAAACGACGCAAGGGTTCTCGCCTCTGAAAAAAGGTCATCTGCGGCATCCGTCTCGTCCACATAGGACAGTACCCAGTAGTATTGTGTCTCCGGCTTTTCATGATAATAGAACCCATCCTCAAACCATCCTGTCTGCGGTTCGTATACCGGGTTAAGCGCCGCTCTCGCCGTCACACGGACTACTATAAAGATATCGCTTAGATTCACATCGTTGGCGTATTCTTCACTCAAAAGGGTAAGATCGCAATAATAATTCCCCAGAGAAACTGACAGCCAGCTATCGTATTCCGCCGCATCAAGCTCGTTTCCGTAGTCGTCCAGATAGCTCCAGCTATTTGCCCCTGTCTGCCCAATATGATAAGCTATTTCCGTTTCCTCAAAAAGACTCCCTTCTTCTCTAACCTTTATTCCGATATGGCTGACCGGATAATATCCGCTTTCCGTTTTTGTATAAAAAATTCCTGTTTCAGGTGAAAAAACAAAGTATTCAATTTCCTCAACCTGAAGGGTATCCTCCTCCCAGGTATATCCCGCATTGAAAACCGCCTGTAATAACGAGGTGGTGTCATAATCATAATTCGCATTTTCACCAACCAAGCCGCCTCGAAAGATATATCGGTAGGAATCGGCAATTTCCGAATCGCCGTATAAATAGATAGAGGGATTATCCAGTTCTCCCCGTGCGCTCAGCACAGCCGGATCCACATCCGAACAGATCACCGCGTACCGCATACCGGTGGTCTCATCCACTCCCCCGAGGGTTTGTTCGGGATCACCCGCATCCATGTTATCCAAGAGCCGCGCCGAATAATTTGCTGCAATTTTCTCATAAAATTCATCTAAAATTATATTTTCCGAAGGGATCTCCTGATACAGGAGAAGTCCGATCACACAGGCTGCGCCCCCTATTCCGCTAATTATGCACAAAATCATTGCAAGCGCCTTCGCCCACATCCTACGCGCCATTTTTTTCATAATACTCCTTCCTTTCCGGCTCTACTGTCCTTCCATCTTATATCCTCGTCCCCAGACCACCTTTAGGTAACGCGGTTCTGCCGGATCATACTCAAGCTTTTCCCGAAGATGGCGGATATGCACCGCAACCGTATTTTCCGTGCCATAGGGATTATCCTTCCAAACCGATTCGTAAATTTGATTGGGGGAGTATACCTCTCCCGGATGCTCCATTAAAAGCTTTAAAATATCATATTCCGTAGGAGTCAGATTCACTTTTTCCCCGTCCAATGTGACCTCCTTCGCCCGGTCATCCAGTTCAATTCCGCCGATGGAAAGCGCAGTACTCCCCATCTTCCCCCCGCCAAGCTGCATATAGCGGCGGATCTGGGATCTTACCCTTGCCTGAAGTTCTACCGGATTAAAGGGCTTTGTGATATAGTCATCCGCCCCGACGGTCAGACCTAAGACCTTATCCGTATCCTCACTTTTGGCCGTAAGCAGCACAACCGGAACATTACTGACCTTCCGGATCTCCACCATTGCCTGGATTCCGTCCATTTCCGGCATCATGATATCCATGAGAACCAGATGGATCTGATTCTGTCGTATACAGGCAAGGGCCTCCTTTCCATTGCAGGCTTCAAACACCTGATAGCCGTCGCTGGTCAGATAGATCTTTAGTGCGGACACAATATCCTTTTCATCATCACAAACTAAAATATTATACATAACTTCCTCCGGAGCTTTTCAGGGTGACGCGAATCCCGCCGGATACACTTTTAATCCAACAAAAAAACCGCTGCCCTGTTTTATGATTCATCATAAACACATTGTAGCGGTTTTTTTATGAATTTCCAATTAGTTAAGGGATTAAGATTTGTTTAAGATATACCTTGCTTATTCAAAATAATCCAAAGGATTGACCGGCTCTCCATCCTTTAGGAGCTGAAAATACAGATTGCTCCCCTCGATGGAATAATATTTTGTGGGTTCGCTGACATAGCCGATCACCTGTCCTGCTTCTACCAGATCTCCAACAGAAAAATTGAGCTCCTTCAGCTGTCCATATACCGCGGAATATCCATCTCCCAAATCCTCCGTTACGGTGCATCCCGTCACTTCGTTTGTGGAGATATCGGTTATTCTGCCCTTTGCGACAATGTATACCTTATCATTTACGTTTCCTGAAATTACAATTGCCGGATTATAGCGGTACTGCTCTAAAGTCGGAAAATAAATGGTAGAATCCATACTGTAATCCAACACCACATTTCCCTCCAGGGGCCAAACCATATTTTCCGCTCCCTCAAAATGCAGGGACTCTGCAGCCACAGCCGTTTCCTGTGCTGCCACGGTCTCCTGTGCCTGTTCCGCCTTCTCCTCCTGTTCCTCTTCCTTCTGTGATACCGTCGTATCCTGCTGCGGGGTATCCTCCGCCGTTTCCCGGGGAACAGACGGCTGCGTTGGCTCTACAATGCTTGAGGCCTCTTCTAAGACATCATCCGCCTGCGTCTCCTCCTCCTGCTCGGCAAGCTGCTGTGCCTGCCGTCTCTCCTGCGCTTTTTCTGTTGCATACACACTTCCAAACCCGATTATTCCGGCGGCCAGACATGCAACTGCTGCGATATATTGCTTCTTTTTCATAGGGCGTTTCCTCCATCGTCAAAAATTAATCTCTGACAACAGTATTTCCGCCCTCATATTTTTTATTCAGCTTCCTTTTGTTTTGGGACATTTTTTATAATATTGCTCAACGCGGCAAACTGCTCCAAAGTCAACGCTTCTCCCCGGATCGTGACCGGAACGCCAAGCTTTAAAATGCACTCCTGTATCTGTTCTTTGCTCAGGGGAATCTGCGGAAAATTATTAAGTCCGTTTGCCAAAGTTTTCCGCCTTTGATTAAAGGAAGCGCGAATAATCTGAAACATGAGCTGTTCATCCTCCGTCTCCACCGGCGGCTTCTCATGCTTGGTCAGCCGGATAACCGCACTTCCTACCTTCGGCTGCGGCATAAAACAGCTTGGAGGAACATTGACTATTATTTCGGGCTTCGCATAATACTGCACCGCCAGAGAGAGCGCACCATAATCCTTTGTCCCGGGTCCTACCTGCATGCGGTCCGCCACTTCCTTCTGCACCATAACGGTGATACTGTCAATCGGGACATGGCTCTCGAAAAGCCCCATAATGATCGGCGTTGTGATATAGTAGGGCAGATTGGCGACGACCTTGATCGGCTTTCCGCTGTTTCGTTCCCCGGCAAGCTTATTGATATCCACCTTTAAAATATCCTCGTTAAGGATCGTCACATTGTCATATGCCTTAAGGGTATCCGAAAGAATCGGAATCAGATTGCTGTCAATCTCAACCGCCGCCACTTCCCGCGCCGACTCACACAGATATTGTGTCATAGTTCCGATTCCCGGCCCGATCTCCAGAACAAAATCCTGCCCGGTAACGCCCGAAGCCCCAATAATCTTCTCAAGAATACGGGAATCGATCAAAAAATTCTGCCCGAATTTTTTTTGAAAATTAAAATTATATTTCTGCAATACCTCTATGGTATTCTTTGGATTGCCAAGTTCCGCCACGCTGCCTCCTTATATATCCTTTGCGATCCGATATGCGCCAATTGGGAAAATCATCCGCAGCCATCGGGATCTAATCATACAGCCCATCGTACATTGCCAGCAGAAACTCCTGATACAGACGATTATATTCTTCATGAAAGGTCTGCGCCACATCGCTGTCTTTTTGTCCGCTCATCTGCGCCTCCTCATAGAGTGCAAAGGCAGTCTCATACAAATCCGGATTCTTGTCATAAAATACTTCCGTAAGCGTATCCTGAAAGGTAAAAGCCGCGTCCTGCGACAGATTGTCCATAAACGTATCACGGCTTACGCTGCCGCTCTCTTCATAATCCGACAGAAAAATATGTTTATCTGCGGATAACACAAACTCCTCAAATTCTTTCCTTACATCCTCGTAGCTAAGCGGTATGTAATTTCCCTTCCAATACTCGTCAAAAGCTTCTCTTGTAGGGAATTTCTCAAAAATGCTATCCATCGTCCTTGTCTCCCATTTTATTATCTCTGCCCATTATTGTATTCTGTTTTTTCGTTTTTTACAATCCCAAGATTGTATTCGGATTCTTTGATAATCTGCTTTCCTTAAACTTCATTGTCTGTTACAATAAAACTATAACTTTGCATATGAGGAGGATTTTTTATGAATTTTTCAATTGAAGGGGAACCGTTACCGGTCGTCATCTGCAATCTGGAGGACAATGAGACCATGATCACGGAAAAAGGCGCTATGTCTTGGATGTCGCCAAACATGCAGATGGAAACCATCTCCAACGGCGGCGTCGGAAAGATGCTCGGCCGCGCCTTCTCCGGTGAAAGCATGTTCGTAAACCGATATACCGCAAGAAACGGAAATGGTCTGATCGCATTTGCTTCCAGCTTTCCCGGCTCGATCCGCGCATTCAATATCGCACCGGGACAGGAAATCATTGCACAGAAGTCCGCTTTTTTGGCGTCCTCTGTTACCGTAGAGCTTTCCGTTTTCTTTCAAAAACGCGCTGCAAGCGGCTTTTTCGGCGGCGAGGGATTTATTATGCAGCGTCTTTCCGGTAACGGCATTGCTTTTCTTGAATTTGACGGATATATCAAGGAATATGATCTTGGTCCGGGGCAGCAGATCATTGTAGACACCGGATATCTTGCCGCAATGACCGCAACCTGCTCCATCGATATCCAGACCGTTCCCGGAGTAAAGAATATACTCTTTGGCGGCGAAGGCGTATTCAATACCGTAGTTACCGGTCCGGGTAAGGTATGGCTGCAGAGTATGCCGGTTTCACAGCTTGCCGGAGCTATCCGCCCATATATCCCAACCGGAAAATAAGAGCGGCAGCACACATTTTGCACATTCAACGAACCGGATTTCCTGCCGGTTCGTTTTTTGTCTCATAGGAAACACCTTGTTGTGCTAAAGTGCTGAAGCGTATGGATCTCCTATGAGACAAATGCCTCCGGCGGGAAGCGCGCACGCATAAGGAGAAAAAGTCAGCTTGCGCTGACCATGCTCGACGTGCAAAGCTTCACCCTTGTAAACAAACGGTACGCATTTTCCTCCGTGATCCGTTCAACCTCCTTAGGCGACATTCCCCGGATCTGCGCAATTTTGGCAATGACATAGGGTATGTTTCGGGAATCATTCCGTTTTCCCCGGAATGGCTCAGGCGCCATATACGGGCAATCGGTTTCCAAAAGAATCCGTTCCATCGGAACCGCTTCTACGGTTTCTGCCAGCTTTTTCGCATTTTTAAATGTTACAACTCCGCCTACGCCAATATAATATCCCATCTTAACAAATTCCAATGCAAGCTCCTTGGAATAGGAATAGCAATGGATCACCCCCGGTATTTCCTCCGCATGACATTCCCGCATGACCTGTATGGTATCTGCCGCCGCGTCCCGGGAATGAATGATCACCGGAAGCTCCGCCTCCCTTGCAAGCGCCAGCTGGCGGGCAAACCAGCAGCGCTGATCCCTCTGTGCTTCTTCATTTTTTTCCCAATAATAATCCAGCCCGATTTCCCCGACCGCAACCGTTTTCTTCCACCCTGTCTGTTCCCTGAGCCAGGCAAAGGTTTGTTCATTTAATCCATCAACGTCGCTTGGATGCACCCCCACCGCTGCATAGATATTCTTATGTGTGCGGGCAAGTTCTAAAGTTGTTTTTGTGGATTCAATAGAAGCCCCCACATTGATGATCGGGCAGATTCCCTTCGCTTCTGCATCTGCCAGCACCGCTTCGCGGTCATCGTCAAATCTATCATCATCATAATGCGCATGTGTTTCAAATATCATAACTGTCTCTGCCTTTCTTTTTCCCCGCCAATCGTGTACAATATATCCTGTATTTTGCACAGGATATATTGTACACGTTCATTTTTCGAAAGGCAATCTTAAAAAGGAAAGAGAGTATTGTTATATGAAAACAGAATGGAACCTAAGCATTTTTTACACGGGACTTGATGATCCTTCCTATGAAGCGGATATAAGGTCTTTGGAAACTGCAAACAGGAACATGCATGAATTGGCGGAACAGGCGCAGGAGCTGCCGCAATGGTCTTCCGTGGTTTGAGCTGTTTGCCCCACTTGGAAAATCCGATAAAACGTACAGTCTCGAGGAAGCGAAGGACTAGGAAGACGGCGCATTACTTGGCATTGATCTCAGCCTTCAGATGATCGCGGATGAGATTGAAGAATTTTGCCGTTAGAAATGCTTTTTACTCATGTTAAGCCGTATAGTAATCATACAGCTTCTGTACACCGTTTTCCAGTATATAATAATGCCGGATATAAGGAACCAGAAGCACAAAAAACAGCAGCATAAGTACCGGCATGAGCAAAGTGTCCGCAAGAAAGCAGCCGATCAGCGACAACATCATCAGTATTGCAAATGCCACCGTCACGATCAGATGCACCAGCCTCTCATGCTGGAAAAACTGAATCTGCACCAAAAGCTCCGCAAGGAACTTTTGGCGCTCTTCCTCTGTTAATGTCTTTCTGCTGGTCTGTTCCAAATATTCCAGATAATTTTTCAAACGTTTTTCCATATATTATCCTCCTCTGTCCGGAAGTAATGTGTTTTTCACCCTTTATGCATTGCGCTCCGTAATCTGCATCCCGGCAACCATGCAATCCAACGCGTTTACGAGCTGATCTCTGCTGCTCTTTGCTCCCCCCGGAATATCAATAACGATCTGAGTATAGTAATCGCTGTGATATCTCTTGTGGAAATGATACGCAACGATCTCATGGCCGTTTTTAGCGGAGCATGTTTTATAAATAACAAAGCTTCCGGAGATTATTTCAATCGTACATCCGCTGCTCACCGCGCCCTTTTTCTCGTATTCTTCCACGATCTTTCCAACGGAGCTCTCCTCTCCTATGTACAAGATCGGCATGCGCTCAAAATCCACGTTCTGACAGTAGCCCGCTGCCGCATCCTGCGGGGAATAGGCGTAACTTGCCAATATTTCTCCCGCCCCGGAACTAAACTCAACAAATCCTTCCGCCACCGGAAAACAGTATGTCTGAATGATCTCCTGCCCCTGATCGTTGCAGTCGTAATCATCAACCGCTACTCTTTTTGATGTTGCGGGAATCGCCGGGTTTGCAAAAACCACCGTCTGTACTGGCTGCTGACGGTTTCCGGCAGAGGTATTTGCGGATTGCGCATTTTGTGTATTTTTGCCAACCGCATTCCTTAACCCATTCGTCACCGAATTGATCATCTTATCCGTTGCCTGCCTTGTCGCCTGTCTCGTTGCGCTTGTCATCGCGCTCTTTGCGCCGTTTTCCGCCGCATTCAGTAAAGAATTTAATAATCCCATATTACCGCCTCCTTGTTCATTTTGCTCCTTATTTTGTCTTTTAAATTATATTAGAAATGCTTTTCCAGCATCTCCAGCTCCTCCATCGCAATACAATTGGGAATGCTATTTTCCCTTACCGCCGTCCTGCACTCCTCAAAGTCCATCCAGCAGACACTCTCGATCTCCGATTCCTGCACCGCAAACTCCGATTCTTCCATATCCAGCCACAGAAGAAACACCCGGCTGACCTGTGCGTCAATAAAACGCTCTCCGTAAAATTCCTCCTTCACGTTCACCCTGCGAAGTCCGCAGTCGATCAGTTCATCTTCCCTGATCCTCACCCCCAGCTCTTCCTCCAGCTCCCGAATCGCCGATGGAATATAATCCACTCCTGCGGGGATATGACCGGCGCTGGAAATATCATAGCAGCCCGGAAAAGAATCCTTTGTCCGGCACCTCTTTTGAAGGAGAATCTGGATCTTCCCCTTTACCCTGCGGGCGATCCAGACATGGGAAGTTCTGTGGCGGACACCCTTTTGGTGCGCGGTCTTACGGTCGATAATTCCACCGGTCGGCGTCCCGTTTTCATCCACGATATCTAAATATTCCACTGGAGTCCTCCTGTCTATTCGATAGCTGCGCCGCTTGGCATCGGCTTCTCCGGTGTCAAAAGAGCAAGGTTTCCCTCCGCGTCCTCCGCGCACAGCAGCATTCCCTCCGACAATACGCCCGCAAGCTTTGCCGGCTTTAAGTTCACAAGAACCATAACCTTTTTGCCAACCATCTCCTCCGGGGAATAATATTTGCGGATTCCGGATACGATCTGCTTTATCTGGCTGCCGATCCGAACCTGAGAGCAGAGAAGCTTTTTCGACTTTTCTACTGCCTCGCAGGCAATGATCTCGCCTACCTGAAACTGCAGCTTCTCAAAATCATCAAAAGTGATCTCTTCCTTTGGCTCGATATCGATAACGACTTCGCTTCCGCTGCCCAAAGCTGCTTCTGCTCCACCCACGGCTCCATTCCCCCCGCCGCCTGCTGCAAGCTTTGCCTGCTCCGCTTCAAATTCCGCCTTTTGAGCAGCCTGAATCGCTTCAACCTTTGGCATTACTTCCTTTGCGTCCAGCCGGGCAAACAGGATTTCCGGCTTGTCGGTTACCTTTGTTCCGTTTTCATATAAACCAAATTGATCCAGCGTTTCAAAATCCCGAAGCCCTGTGGAAAGCTGCGCCGCAATTTTCTCCGCGGTTTCCGGCAAAAACGGATGGAGCAGGCTCGCGCCGATCGTGATGGACTCGGTCAGATTGTAAAGCACTTCCGCAAGGCGATCCTGCTGGTTTTCATCCTTTGCAAGTACCCACGGGGTTGTCTCATCGATATATTTATTGCAGCGGCGGAACAATACAAACACCTCGCTGATGGCATCAGCCACACGCAGCTTCTCCATCTTCTCTGCGGTCTTATCCCGGGCTTCTGTTACCACTTTTTTCAGATCCGCATCGATAGCAGCCTGATCCCCGTCGGCAGCCCCCGTACTTTTTACAATGCCCCCAAAATATTTATTGCTCATGGAAACGGTGCGGTTTACCAGATTGCCGAGTATATTGGCAAGATCTGAGTTGAAACGCTCGATAACCAGATCCCATGTGATGATTCCGTCATTTTCAAAAGGCATCTCATGGAGTACAAAATAGCGGGTCGCGTCCACTCCGAACAAATCTACCATATCGTCCGCATAGATTACGTTTCCCTTGGATTTGCTCATCTTATCCCCGCCCTGTAAAAGCCACGGATGACCAAATACCTGCTTTGGCAGCGGCAGATCCAGAGCCATCAGAAAGATCGGCCAGTAAATCGTATGGAAACGCACGATATCCTTTCCTATGATGTGCAGTTCCGCCGGCCAGTTCTTCTTGAACAGCTCGGAGGAGCCGTCCGGGTCATAACCGATCTTGGTGATATAGTTTGTCAGCGCGTCCAGCCATACGTAAACCACATGCTTTGGATCAAAGTCTACCGGAATTCCCCAGCTAAACGAGGTTCGGGATACACAAAGATCCTGAAGTCCCGGCAGCAGGAAGTTGTTCATCATCTCATTTTTCCGGGACACCGGTTGAATGAAATCCGGATGGGTATTAATATGCTCAATCAGGCGGTCCGCATATTTGCTCATTTTGAAAAAGTAAGCCTCCTCCTTGGCAGGCTTTACCTCGCGCCCGCAGTCCGGACATTTGCCGTCCACGAGCTGGGACTCCGTCCAGAAGGACTCACAGGGCGTACAATACAATCCTTCA
>CAYROM010000016.1:0-42667 GCA_964425905.1 uncultured Lachnobacterium sp.
AGAGTCATTAAAAACAATAAGAAATGGAGAAGTGGTTGAAGGTACCGTTATTGATGTTAAGCCTGATGAAATCGTACTGAATATCGGATATAAATCTGACGGAATCATTTCACGCAGTGAATATACAAACGAGCCGAACGTTGATCTTACAACCGTTGTTTCGGTTGGCGATACCTTGGAAGCAAAGGTAATCAAAGTAAACGACGGAGAGGGACAGGTTGTTCTTTCCCATAAGCGCCTTGCAGCCGAGAAGGGAAGCAAGAGACTTCAGGAGGCGTTTGAGAACAAAGAGGTCCTTACGGCTAAGGTTTCACAGGTGCTTGACGGCGGCGTATGTGTGATCGTCGATGAGACAAGGGTATTTATTCCTGCAAGTCTTGTATCCGATACCTTTGAGAGGGATCTGAACAAATTCAAGGATCAGGAGATCGAGTTCATCATTACCGAGTTTGATCCGAGAAAGAGACGTATCATCGGAAACAGAAAGACGCTTCTGGTTTCCAGAAAGGCGGAGCTGCAGAAGGAACTGTTTGAAAAGATCAAGATTGGCGATGTGGTCGAAGGAACTGTCAAGAACATCACGGATTTTGGCGCATTTATCGATCTCGGGGGCGTGGACGGACTTCTCCATATCTCCGAAATGTCCTGGGGACGGGTTGAGAATCCTAAGAAGGTATTTACCGTCGGCGAGACAGTAAAGGTATTTATCAAGAATATCAATGAGGCAAAGATTGCATTGAGCAGAAAGTTTCCGGAGGAGAATCCATGGAACGGCGCTTCCGAGAAATATGCGGTTGGAAACGTAGTGACCGGTAAGGTTGCGAGAATGACCGACTTTGGCGCATTTATCGAGCTGGCGCGGGGCGTTGACGCATTGCTCCATGTTTCCCAGATATCCAAGGAACATGTTGAGAAGCCGTCGGATGTGCTGAAGATCGGTCAGGAGATCGAGGCAAAGATCGTTGATTTCAATGAGGAAGACAAGAAGATCAGCCTGAGCATTAAAGCCCTGACTGCTCCGGAAGAAGTTGTGTCCGAAGATATCGCAGATGTAAATATAGAGGAAGTGGCTTCCGAGGTGGAAGAGTAAGCTTAAATTATGTTAGATCATTATGATTATTTTAAATCCGAGATATTCAAGCTGACAAACATCGATCTGAACTGCTATAAGGAAAAGCAGATGCGCCGGAGAATAGACACTCTGGCGACCAAGAATCATGCGGATTCCTATGAGGCGTATATTCAGATGCTTCGGCGGGACAAGGAGTTGTTTGAGCAGTTTGTTAACTTTCTTACGATCAATGTGTCCGAGTTTTACCGGAACCCGGATCAATGGAAGCTGTTGGATGAGAAGGTGATCCCCCAGTTGATTCAGGATCATGGCAGATCCCTTAAGATATGGAGTGCGGCTTGTTCTACCGGAGATGAGCCGTATTCGCTTGTGATGGCTTTTTCTAAGCATATTCCCCTGTCCAATATCCGCATTCTTGCGACGGATATTGATAAGCAGGTGCTTCAGCAGGCGCAGGTAGGGCTCTATAATGAGAAGAGTATCGCTGCGGTTCCGGAGGAGATGAAGAGAAAGTATTTTACCAAGGTGGGAAATTCTTATCAGATCGCGGATGAGATCAAGCGCTGTGTGACATTTAAGGAACACAACCTGTTAAAAGATCCTTATCCTTCGGATTATGATTTGATCCTGTGCCGGAATGTGGTCATCTATTTTACGGATGAGGCAAAGGACGAAATTTATAGGAAGTTTTATAATACCCTTAAGAACAAAGGCGTTTTGTTCATTGGAAGCACAGAACAGATCGTCAATTATAAGGACATCGGACTAAAGAGACTCAGTTCATTCTATTTTGAGAAGGAGCTGTAATGAGTTAAAAAACAGACTGGAAATCCAGTCTGTTTTTTTATCTCATAGGAAATACCTTGTTTTCTCATATATTACCTTATGTTGTCCGTTTCGGTGAGTTCAGCATCAAATGCAGAATATGCTCGACATATCTTCGGAGCATAATGTCCGAGCCGCAGAAATCTTCGCTCAGTTCAAAATAGCCGACCTTATCCTTGTAACCCTTGCGGAATTCCGGATTCATGATGGTCGTATACTGCGGAAGGAACGTGCCGGTCTTCCGCGTATAGCAGTTAGAAGCCCGGGCATTTTCCCGGTAGCCCTTATCCACAAAGGAGGCGACGCTCTTATGGACTGCCATATCCTCCTGAGGGAGATAATAATACTCCTTGTAATTACTGTGGAAATAGTGCAGTTCTCCGGAAAATAACGGAATTCGGATGGTCGTCGTGGTATCCTTCATGATCAGATAGAATTCATGGAGCTGATAGGAAACCCGCTTTGGAACGGCGAAATCATTTTCCAGAGTGATGAGAAACTCCTGTTCTTTCGTTCCGTCGATCGACTGGTAGGTGCCGAGTTTTGTTTCCTTTACGGAATACTGCCCGTGAAAAACCTCCAGATAGGAGAGAACCGGAAGCAGCCCGGTCATTCCGATCACGTCCTCATAATTATGCAGAAGCAGCAGATCCTCCTTTTTCTGATCGGGGGCGTTTACATATTCATGATATACGTTGATCAGCTCCCCGCCGGAAAAGCGGTCATCACGCGGAACTTCCAGAAACGTCTCGATCGTTTTCTGTTTATAATTCGGCAGTTTTAATAAAAATTTGAGTTCACATACCGATTTAAAAATATCAAGATAATGAAAATCCTTAAAATTCTCAGGCAGATTTAACAGATCGCATTTTGCCTTTAAAAACGGAATATCAAATCCGACGCCGTTGAAGGAGATGATCGTGCGGCAGGTGGAGAGTATCTCGGTAAAGGCGCTTATGATTTCCCGCTCCTCCGTTGGATTTTCCGCAAAAAACTGGTCGATATGCAGCTTGTCGTCTATCCTGCGGGCGCACCCGATCAGATACACCGATGCGTGGGCAGGGGAAAAGCCGGTGGTCTCAATATCGAAAAAGACAGACTCCGGATCAGAAAGCTGATCCGAAAACCGGCTGCGGCAGAAATAAAGTTCTTCCTTATGTATGTGCTTCATGTTTTTTCCTCGATTTGGCTGATATTTATGCGCATTCGCGCGTGATAATTATAACACTTTCCACGCTTTGGCAAAAGTCCCGAAAAACCTCCGGTTTTCCGGGATCGCGGGCGCGTTCGCATTCGATATATCATCCGGTTGATGCAAGCATCGCCTCCTGATATATCCGTATGCTCACTTTTGCCTTCGCGGACATTATATCACAAGTATTTAAAAAAGTACAATTTAAAGTCCCAATTTCATGGTAAAAGTGGTATAATTAAATTTATTAAATGTGAAAAAATTGGCATTTTTTCACAAATTTTAAAGAAAGTGGGGCACATAAGAATGGGGTTAAAAACATTTCAAGGTGGAGTGCATCCTTACGAAGGTAAGGAATTGGCAAAAGATTCACCAATTAAAGAAGTTTTACCCAAGGGTGAAATGGTATTTCCAGTATCACAGCATATTGGAGCGCCGGCTGCACCGATCGTTTCTGTGGGAGATTCCGTGTTAAAGGGTCAGAAGATTGCAGAGGCGGGCGGTTTTGTTTCTTCACCCATCTATTCTTCCGTATCCGGAAAGGTGAAGGCGATCGAGCCGCGCCGCGTAGCCGTGGGGGATATGGTCAATTCTATTGTGATTGAAAATGATGGCGAGTACAATGAGGCCGAGTATGTGACTGTGGACGATGTTACGGCATTATCCGGGGAAGAGATCATCAGCAAAGTGAAGGAAGCGGGAGTGGTTGGTATGGGAGGCGCGGGTTTCCCTACACATGTAAAGCTTTCCCCGAAGGAGCCGGATAAAATAGAATACGTCATTGCAAACTGCGCGGAGTGCGAGCCGTATCTTACGGCGGATTACCGCAGAATGATTGAAAATCCGGAGGAACTCATTGCCGGTATGAAAATCATTTTACAGCTGTTTCCGAATGCGAAGGGAGTATTTGGCGTTGAGAATAATAAGCCGGATGCCATTGCAAAGCTAAAGGAACTGATCGGGGATGAGGAGCGCCTTGAGGTGTGCGAGCTTCTCACCAAGTATCCCCAGGGCGGCGAGCGCCAGCTCATCTATGCGGTTACCGGCAGGGCAATCAATTCTAAAAAGCTCCCGGCAGATGCAGGGTGCATTGTGGATAATGTAGAGACGATCATAGCGGTCTATCAGGCTGTCAAGAACGGCGTGCCGGTTATGAAACGTATTTCTACCGTTACCGGGGATGCGGTAAAAAATCCCTCCAATTTCCTTTACAGTATCGGAACCTCCTATGCCGAGCTGATCGAGGCGGCAGGCGGATTTAAGGAGCAGCCGGAAAAAATCATTTCCGGAGGACCCATGATGGGATTTTCCATGTTTAGTCTGGATATCCCTACCACAAAAACGTCCTCCTCGATTCTCTGCCTTACCAGGGACGAGGTGGCTGCGAATGCACCGATCGCGTGCATTAACTGCGGGAGATGTGTGGAGGCATGTCCGGAGCTTTTGATCCCGAGCCGCCTTGCCAAGTTCGGCGACAGGGGGCTTATGAAGGAATTTGAAAAGTGGCACGGTCTGGAATGCATCGAGTGCGGCAGCTGTTCCTATGTCTGCCCATCCAGACGGCAGATCGCTCAGTCCGTTAAGACAATGAAAAAATTGGTTCTGGCTGAAAAGAGAAAACAAAAATAGAGAAAGAGGTGGATTATTGTGAGTGATTTATACCATGTATCTTCATCACCGCATGTACGTTCCAAGGACTCAACCAGCCGCATCATGCTGTATGTAATCATTGCATTGCTGCCGACAAGTCTGTTTGGAATCTATAATTTTGGTTATCGGGCATTGATACTGATCCTTGTCACTATTGCAAGCTGCGTTGCTTCGGAGTGGGTGTTCAACAGGATCGTACATAAAAAGAATACAATTGACGATTTAAGCGCCGTGGTCACCGGATTGCTGCTGGCGCTAAACCTTCCGTCCACACTTCCGATCTGGGAGGCGGTGCTCGGAGGGGTATTTGCGATCGTTATCGTAAAGTGTATGTTCGGAGGTCTGGGACAGAACTTCATGAACCCGGCTCTTGGGGCAAGATGCTTTCTGTTGATCGCCTTTGCGGCAGATATGACAAGCTATCTGACCGGAACAAAATACGAGACGCTTTCAGTAGCTACGCCGCTGGCGCTGATCCGCAACAATGGAGGCGTTCCCTCGTATCTTAATGTCATGGATATGCTGGTGGGAAAAACAGCGGGAACCATCGGAGAGACTTCCGTGATCGCCATACTGATCGGCGCGATATTCCTGATTCTTATGGGGGTTATCGATCTGAAGATTCCGGGGGCCTATATCATTTCCTTTGCAATTTTTATGCTGATCTTCGGTGCGCAGCGCTTTGACGTAACCTATCTTGTTGCGGAGCTGTGCGGCGGCGGTCTGATGCTCGGTGCGTTTTTCATGGCAACCGATTATGTGACCTCACCGATCACCCCCTGGGGGAAAATACTGTTTGGAATCTGCTGCGGGGTTTTGACCGGTATTTTCCGCTGCTTCGGTGCAAATGCGGAGGGCGTTTCCTTTGCAATCATTTTAAGCAACCTGTTTGTACCGATCATTGAAAAGATTACTATTCCTATGGCATTTGGTCTTGTAAAAGAGAAAAAGACAAAGGAGGCGGAGTAGAATGAATAAACAGATTGTACACGACGCGCTTGTTTTGACTGCTTTTACCCTTGTTTTAGGATTTATCCTTGCCCTTGTGTACGGTATCACCAAAGATCCGATCGACGCTGCAAATCTTGCGGCGGCGCAGGCGGCGTATCAGGCGGTTTTCAAGGAGGCGGACGCCTTTGAGACATTAGATTATGATAAGGATGCCGCGGACGGACTGCTCTCGGAGAACGGATACAGCGACACTATTGACGACATCGAAATCGCAAAGGGTGCCGATGGGAACACCCTTGGCTATGTCATTACCGTTACGGCAAAGGACGGAAGCCAGGGCAGCATTACCTTTGCGGTCGGCATTCAAAATGACGGAACCGTCAACGGATATTCCATCACCGACATCTCCGAGACACCGGGGCTTGGAATGAAGGCTGCGGATGAGTCGTTTTACAGCCAGTTTGAGGGAAAGCTGGTGGATTCCTTTACCGTCGTAAAGCAGACGCCCTCCGCAGATAATGAGATAGAAGCGATCACGGGTTCCACCATTACCTCCAAGGCGATGGCGAACGGCTGCAATGCGGCGCTTTATTACTTCCGAAATGAATTGGGAGGTGGACAATAATGAACAAATATGCAGAACGTCTTTATAACGGTATTATCAAGGAGAATCCTACCTTCGTACTGATGCTTGGCATGTGTCCGACCCTTGCGGTTACATCCTCTGCCGTCAACGGACTCGGAATGGGATTGTCAACGATGGTGGTTTTGGTTTTTGCAAACCTTTTGATTTCTTTATTCCGAAAGATCATTCCGAACGGCGTGCGTATGCCGGCCTACATCGTGATCGTTGCCTCCCTTGTAACAGTTGTTCAGTTTTTGATGCAGGCGTACCTTCCGAGCCTGTCCGCATCCTTAGGTGTATACATTCCTCTGATCGTAGTAAACTGTATCATCTTAGGAAGGGCAGAAAGCTATGCCTCCAAAAACGGCCCGGTCGAGTCCATCTTTGACGGAATCGGCATGGGACTTGGATTTACTATTGGACTTACCATTATCGGTCTGATCCGGGAGTTCCTTGGAGCGGGAACCCTGTTTGACGCACAGGTTCTTCCTCTTTTGACGGAAACCGAAGCGGGAACCACAGGATGGTTTACTCCGATCACCATTTTTATCATGGCGCCGGGCGCGTTCCTTGTCCTTGCTTTTCTTGTGGCAGGAATGAATATCGTCCGAAGAAAGATGGAGGCAAAGGGGACGCCCCTTGCCGAGCCTGCGGGATGTCTGTCCGGTGACTGCGCCCATTGCGGACAGTCCGCTCTTTGCACAGGAAAGGCTGCTGCAAAAGAGGAGGCGGTGAAGGAAGCGGCGGGAAAAGAACCCGCAAAAACGGCGGAGGAGTAAAGGAGGGAGAGAGACATGGGAAGATTATTATTGATTGCTGTGGCGTATGCCATCGTTAATAACGTTGTATTAAGCCAGTTCCTTGGTATCTGTCCTTTCCTTGGAGTTTCCAAGAAGACGGAGACCGCTGCCGGAATGGGCGGCGCCGTAATCTTTGTCATTACGATCGCCAATATTGTTACGCAGCTTATTTACCGGGGAATTTTGAATAACAGCTATCTGCAGAGCAAGGGAATCGATCTGACCTATCTGCAGACCATCGTATTCATTCTTGTAATTGCGGCGTTGGTTCAGTTCGTTGAGATGTTCTTAAAAAAGAAGATTCCGTCGTTATATCAGTCGCTGGGAGTTTATCTGCCGCTGATCACGACGAACTGCGCGGTGCTTGGCGTTGCATTGAACAGCGTAACAAAGGGATATAGTTTTATCGAGAGCATTGTGTACGGTCTTGCAACCGCGGTGGGCTTCTTTATTGCAATCGTGCTCATGGCGGGAATCCGCGAGAAGATTGAATACAACGACATTCCAAAGACTTTTCAGGGAACCGCAATCGTCCTTATCACGGCGTGCCTGATGGCGATTGCATTTATGGGCTTCTCTGGCATGGTTTCGGTATAGTGTGGGAGGAAAAGACTTATGAATATTACTGCGATTATTGTAGCCGCTGTCATCGTCGGCTTAGTGGGAATCATTCTTGGATTTTTCCTCGGAATCTCCGGAGAAAAGTTCAAGGTAGAGGTTGATCCAAGGGAGGAAGCAATCTTGGAAGCGCTTCCGGGAAATAACTGCGGAGGCTGCGGATATGCCGGATGTTCCGGTCTTGCAGCGGCGATTGTCAAGGGAGAGGCTCCCGTAAACCAATGTCCTGTGGGAGGATCGCCGGTTGCCAATAAGATCGGCGGCATTATGGGTGTCGCGGCGGAAGAGGGCGCAAAGAAGGTTGCATTTGTAAAATGTGCGGGAAGCTGCGAGAAGGCAAACACCGATTACGAATATACCGGGGTTGAGGATTGTGCGGCTATGGCATTTGTTCCGGGCGGCGGTCCGAAAACATGCAGCTATGGCTGTCTGGGATTCGGAAACTGCGTGAAGGCCTGTCCGTTTGATTCCGTCCATATCGTGGATGGAATCGCTAAGGTGGATGCGGCTACCTGTAAAGCCTGCGGCAAATGTATTGCTGCCTGTCCGAAGCATTTGATCGAGCTTGTGCCTTTTGACGCGGCGCACCTTGTACAATGCAGCTCTAAGGATAAGGGAAAGGATGTTATGAAGGCATGTTCCGTCGGATGTATCGGCTGTCATCTGTGCGAAAAGAACTGTCCATCGGATGCGGTCCATGTTGTTGACAACATTGCATACATCGATCAGGAGAAATGTACCGGATGCGGCATCTGTGCCCAGAAGTGTCCGAAGAAGATCATTCTTTAAAATTAAAAAAAGTAACATTATTGCATGAGAGGGATAACCGGGGACGGTTATCCCTCTTTAAATGTAATCTTTGGGTCACATTGTTGTCTTAATTTTTGTAAACGCTATGATTTCATGCATATCCTTTTCGGAAAGATTGGAAAAATAAAACAATAATTCTTTTTCAAGATCCGAAAGATATTGAAGTTTCTTTTTGTTTTCAGGGCTGTTCAGAAAGGATAGGTAATTTTCAAGCTGCATGCCCGATGCAGTAGGGGAAGGCGCGTCATAATACTCATCCGGATCCAAATCTATGGAAAGTTGTATCAGGTCTTCAACAGATATGTTATAAAAGCCTGCAAGCTTATATAGAGTTTCGGAATCAGGCGTGCGCCTTCCGGCTTCATAATTAGAATAGGTTTGACGAACAACACCTAACATGGAGGCAACATCATATTGCGTATAGTTGTGCGCCTTTCGTAAGCCCTTTAATAGTGAGGCAAGTTTTGTATTTTCCATTGTCATATACTCCTTAAATCTATTGGTTAAAGTATATGAACTTTTTTTGTGAATTAAGCTTCAAAGTGTTGCATTTTTATTCAAATATGTTAAAATAAAATAACAAAGAACAAGGAAAAAGGCTTCAAAATGTGGCAAGAGTAAACGGTTGGGCATATAGGGGCATATACCTTGTGAACAATATATCTCGTTCCAAGAGATATATTTCCGTATAGAAAGGAGCAGATGTCAAAACAGATGACAAACCGTAATAAAAAGGGAAAAGGAGGGAAAGGAGGGAAAATAGCTCTCATAGTATGTTTCGTAGTTATCATTGCATTAGTGGGGGTGATAGGTTATCTGTTGCTGCACGATGAGGATAACGAAGACAATCCCTCAAAAAGGAATGTGGTCGTTAATGAAGAAAATGCGGAACAAGTTGCTTCTGAGATGATCGGACAGGAGAAAACTCCCGCCGGATTTTATCAGGTGACGATGAATTCTACATGGAATTTTACAAGCGGAGATGCAGCATCGGAAAATGCATACGTGGAAAACGCGAATGCCAACACGAATTCCGTTTATTTTGACATTGTTCGTAACGATACGGAGGAAACGATCTATGAGTCGCCGATTCTTCCGGTTGGCACACATCTTGAAGAGATAACTCTTGATACGGTTCTGCCGGCTGGAACTTATGACTGTGTGATGATCTATCATCTTTTGGATGAGAACGATGAGCCGGTCAGCAGCTTGAATATGGGACTTACGATCGTTATCGAAAATTAAGCATGCATGGAAGAATGCAAAAAAATTCAAGGAGGAAAACAAAATGAAACTTAAGAAAATCGTTGCCGGAGTTCTGGCAGCAACAACGGTAATCAGCGGTTCGGTAACAGCATTTGCAACAGAGATGTCGGGAGGTACTACCGGAACCGGAGAATTGGAAGGAACTGTATCTCCGGATGTATTTTCGGTTGTTCTGCCTACGATTAATGCCGGTGATTCCACATTTGATTTTATTCTAGATCCGGAGGGATTGATTACTGCGACAACGGCGGCCAGATATAGCGGCGATACTTTTGGGTCAGGTACATTATTCTTTTCCAATTCATCAGGTGCAACTGATTACAGCAATACAAGCGATGCGTTGAAGGTAATCAACAAGAGTTCCGTTGATGTGGATGTTGTGCTGAGCGCGACAGTTTCCAATGCGGAGGGCATTTCTCTGACATCTGACAGCACTTTTGCGGATGATACCTCTGCCAGTATCTATCTGGCTATTAAATCCGGCACGGATGAAACTCCGATCACAGAATCCGGAGCAACGGTAAAGGCGCAGATTGCAGCAGCGCCGAGCGGAGCATATGAGGTTCAATGGAATTCTACGGACAGCAAGTACGAGTATGTGCTGGCCGACGAAGAGAATACAACGTTTGCGGATTATTCATTCCAGCTTACCGGTGCGTCAAATGCAAATGGAGATTGGTCCGGCCTTGCGGATGCGGCTCCTGAGGTAGCTATTACGTGGAACGTAACGGTACATAGTGATGCGCCTGTTGCGGATGCGCCTGTTGCGGATGTGACTGTTTCGAGTGACGCTGCTTCTGTAACATGGGATAGAACCTCTGATCTTACCATTGCTGTTGATTCTGCGGTTGTTTCAGATATGTCAGCCGGAGATTTTGGAATTAACTACGATGGTGCAATTTATTGCTATTCAGGTGTGTACAATGGTAACACAGGACTTGCTACCAGTTCATTTGCTTCATTAGAAGGTAATACGATTACACTTGATCCTTCTGTGGCAAGATTCTTACCTGAAGGAGGAACCTTATATATCATCGATGAAGAAGGAGCAATAGCAGCGAGAGTTACAGTTGATTAAATTATTTGAGCTGCTATTTTGCGGCTAAAAGGAATGGCGGGATTCTCCCGTCATTCCTTTAAATGTTACCTGAAAATTAATGCTTTCTATTTGAGGTATTTGGAGGAAAAAGTTTTGTGGAGCATCAACGGTCTGATTCAGACAATTGATATTGAGGATCTAAATGTCCGCAACGTTTTCAATGCTTTGTTTTATTGCAGAGGAAGACTTTTATATGTTGTTGATGACGCAAATCATATCTTGGGGATTATTTCTGTTTCGGATTTTATCCATTTTTATATAAATGAAAATTCGCAGCGCTACAATAAGGATTTTAAATTTGTCCGGTGTGACCTGTCGGGAGAAAAAATTGTGGAGACCGCAGAAGAAATCTGCACTTTCTATAAAATACGCAGCTCCTTTCCGATTCTTTCGAAAGAAAATGACATTGCAGGAGAAATATTTGATGATCTTGATTTTAATATAAATGCTAAAATTGAAAGCTTTAAAAAAAGAATATTTGAATATGAACAGAGCAGGTATTTAAGAAAAGAGATTGAGGCATTAAGAAAAATATTATCTTCTCAAAATATAAACGTTCTGGGAAATAGAGATGAATTTGAGAGAAAACTGGGATTTTTGTTTTTAGATACTTCCGGAATTAATTTTATTGAATGCTTGAAAGATCCATATGAATTTTTAATTGCTAATAATGGTTTGTTCCTTGATGTTACGGATGAGTATCCTTTAAGGGCAGAATTGTATGACCGCTTGTGTAATGGGTATGCATGGAATTGGTTTATGGATGTCATATTACAGCGGATCGAGGCAGGCACATTTGGGAATGCGTATAGACTTATCGAAGATAGTAAATGTGAGGGATTTGAAAATTATTTAAAAAAACGAATCGGCCGGATGAAATATTCATATGACCGCCAGCCGGAGTCGGCAGTAATTTATGACCATATAAAGCGGGCAGGGATTAACATTGAATTGGAACACGCATGCTTGAAAAAAAGGGGCGAAAGCTTAATTAAATATTATGCTGGAAATCATCTGTATGAATTTTATGCTCCCATGTACAGAATTTTAGAAGAATATTTATTCGAGATCGATGCTGTAAAAATAAATGAAACATATCATAACAAAATATTAAATTTTTCATTATTTCGGGATATTCCTTTATTAAAGCAGGAGAAGAAATCTTTTGAATCTGCAGATTATTATGAAAATGTGCGGAAAAAAGAAGTTACGACTGCGCTTACCCCAGTATGCAGATTTATAGAAGGAGACGCCTGTGGTTTTAAAGACTATAAGGCTGAAAATATAACATTTGAAAATGGCTTAAGAGTGACAGCAGAACAGCCTGATTATTATGATAAAACAATATATTGTATGGGAGCCTGCACAATGTTTGGCGTCCATGTTGAAGATGAGGATACGATTCCCTCAATATTGCAGCGGGAATTAAATAAGAGAGGTTTTTCATGCAGAGTGGTAAATCTTGGGATGGCTATTGTTGCAAACATATGTGATCTTCTAAACCGCATCAAACTGGAGAAAGATGATGTTATTCTGATCCTCCATCCTTTCCGGGTAGAGGAGCTTCATACAAGCAGAATAAATCTTATAGATATATCAGAACGATTAGAAGGATATCACACAAGCGCGTTTTTTTTAGATGAATATACACATTGTACTGCCGAGGGGAGTGCAGCATATGCAATGAGTTTGCTTCCTGAGCTTGTAGTCGGTATAAAGAACATCGTTTGCGATGGAATGCTGAAAAAAAATAATGTATTTGACATTTACCGGAAAGTACCGTTTGAATATTCTGTTGAAAATGTATTAAAGAAAATGGAAAAGGAAATGAAAGATATTGATCCGGCATGGAAAGAGTCGGATCATATTGGGGCAATTGTTATGAATGCAAATCCTTTTTCGAATGGTCATATGTATCTTGTTGAAAATGCATTAAGGAGAATGGATTTTTTATATATTTTTGTAGTGGAAGAAGATGAATCTGAATTTAGCTTCAAGGAACGGTTTGATATGGTGCAGGAAGGGCTTAAGGCGTATAAAGACAGGGTGAAGATTCTTGCAAGTGGTATTCTTGGATCCAAAATGACTTTTCCTGCATATTTTGAAAAAGATAAGAATATTACAGAGGCATATGTCGCAACAATTCAGGAGCATGTATTTTTCGCTAGATTTATTGCGCCAATTGGCAATATCACCGCCAGATTCGTCGGAACCGAAGAGGGGGACAGGACAACCTCTCAATACAATAGGGATATGAAAAGGGTGCTTCCGGCCTTTGGAATTGACCTGGTGGAGATAGAACGGCTGAGAAAAGACGGTATAGGGGAGATCAGAGCGGGCAGAATCAGGGAGGCTTACATGAAAAATGAACTGGAAAACGTTGTCGACATGATTCCGGCCACAACATATGACTACCTGAAAGATCTGCTGAATAAAAAAAGATTATATCAAAAAAGGTAATTTTCACATGGATAAACGGAATATCAAATTTAATACGGCATGTGTTTATAAAGAAAATATATATTTTTCTTCCAATGAAGTAAGCGGATTGCTTTCTTTGAATCCTGATAATTTCGAAACTCGGTATCTTACCGGCTATGAAAAAGAACCTAAAAAAATCGCAAGTAAAAACAGAGAAATATATGAGTGGAAAGGATTGATCTTTACATTTCCTTATGACGGAGATTCTTATGAAGTTTACGACATAGAAAAAGATAAAGTGATTCAGTCCTTACCGCAGGAGGAAGGAAATGTCTGCTTCGAAACCTGTGAAGTGGGAAGAAAGTTTGTGTTTGTACTTGAATATAACTTACAGCATAAATTTTATTCTGCTTTGATATTCGATTATGAAAAGCAAAAAGCAGAGAAATGGGTTGAACTATCAAACCTCATTATGCAGGCCTATGGGGGTGAAGAGGTAGTCCCCAATTTTGATGTCTTGGCAGCGCTGGATCATGTGCTGATTGTCGGCTGTAATGGCACTCCCTTTTTCTTCACGATCGATTTTAACAATATGCGGATAGAGAGGAAAAAAATAGGGGAAAAAATACACAGCCTTTATGCTAATAACAACAGCCTATTCATCCTGACCATGAATATGAACATCATCAAAGCTGATCTTAAGCAGGAACAGTTTATTGAAAAAGTTTATGCTCCATGTAAGGCGGAAGATGAGTTACTTACTTTACATTGGTTCAAGGGTTACTTGCTGGCGCTTCGCTGTTATGACACTTTATTATACAAGATTATATTTCATGATAATTCTTATGAACTTATTTCGCTTGCAGATAGAGTTTCATCGGACTCAAAATACCGGCGTCCGTATTTAGGGCGGCTGGAGTATGGGGATACATTGTTTTTACTGCCGTATAACAACGGCAAACTGAGCCAATATACGTTTGATGAACAAAGAAAAACGGTTGCGAAAAGAGAGGTAGGTATTTCTGTTAATGAAGATCAAATGAAAGCATATTATAAGAGCGGGCCATTCGCTAAATCAATAAGGGTTGAAGATGACACCTTAGGAGGGTGTCTTAAGGATTTCCTGAGGAGCATAGTAGAAAGCAAATGAAAAGAACAGGGGTTGTAATCTGTAATTATAATAAAAAAGAATATGTTGCAAAGTGTATGGCTTCCTTAAATAAGCAGACATTAAAAGAATTTGATGTTTATGTTGTGGACAATGCATCAACAGACGGATCGGCCGAGTATCTTTTGGAATTGTTTGGTGATGAAATTCATCTCATATGCAATACGGAAAATCTTGGAGGCAGCGGCGGCTTTAATACAGGAATCCGGATAGCGATGGAGAAGGGGTATGATTATATCATGCTTTTGGACAATGACGTTGTTTTAGCGGAAGATTGTATGGAGAAGAGCATTCATATTATGAACATCAGAAGTGATATTGGAATGCTTGGCTGTGAGATTTTAAAAATGGATGAGCCGGATCGCATTCAGGAATTCGGTCCCACGCTAAATTATGAGGTCATGAATTTTGAATTAAATCATGGGGGTGAAATTGACCATGGGCAATTGCCCGTTTTTGCAGATTGTGACTACGTGCCCGCATGTGCAATGATGGTCAGAAAAGAAGTAATCAAGAAAATAGGACTTATGCCGCAGGAGAATTTTATTTACTACGATGATATTACCTGGGGGGAAAGATGCCATAGGGCCGGATACCGGGTAATGGTTACCTCGCTGGCAAAAGCATGGCACAAAGGAGGCGCTGCGGTTAATCCGACAACCTTTGCGAGTTATTATCTGAATCGCAACAAAATTAGATTTTTTACACAATTTATTTGTACGGAGGGTGACGATAACAAGGTTACTGAAATGCAGATCAGCAAGAGGGCTGAGGATATCCTAAGAGATATTTTTGAAGGCGTGTATTCCTGTTATAAAAACGGAATGCCAAATATGTCTAAAACAAGAATGGAAGCATTTCTTGACGCCTTATGCGACGTGACCGGTAAGGCAGAACCATATAAGATCAGACAGCGCGAAAATCCAAAGGAGAGATTTGATATTTTTCTGGAGGACAAAAAAACAATTTTGCTCCATATGCATGGGTTGTGGGAGCCTACCCGCAGAATCGTGAACAGATTGTATGAACTCGAAAAGAAAACGGGAAATTCATTTGAAATAACGATCCGGGATGATTCTGAATTTATCGGATTGGATATGTTGGGGAATCGGATCGGCTCTGAGGCGGATGCCGCTGATCATAACAATTATAATGCGGATTTACATATTTGCAGGCATATATACGAGATGGAACTTAAGACGTTTGATAGGTGCTGGATTGACAGCTGGAGAAACGTTGTTTTGAATGAGGAAGATTTTATCAGTCAGAAGGCATTTGCAGCTGCATATGATCTGTTCCGTTTATGTTTTAAAGAAATGGTAGAAAATAAGATCAGGGAAAATTTGTATGGTAAAGCTTAATGGATTAAGTGAATTAGAGACAGCACAAATATATATTTATGGCGCAGGGATGGTTGCCGAACTTTTGATTGACGAAGTAAGAACCTATTCCAATATTGGCATCAAGGCATTAGTTGTAAGTCGATATCCGGCAAATTTAGATCCCGTTAAGAAGGTTCCGGTGATATCCGTAAAAGAGGTGGATAAGAAAATTCCGGTTATCATTGCAACGCTGTCAGATTCACATACTGCGATTGCTGAAACATTGCGTGAAAACGGCATTTATGATCTGTATGCAGTTAGTGAGACGATGTTTCAGCAGATGAGAAAGCATTTTGTTCCAATACAGCACGATATAGCCTCGCTAAAAATCAGACTAAATGAAATGAAAGGTTTGGCGCATCCAGAGAAAAATGGCGTTTTGTTTGTGACGGACACAGAAATCAGGCTTCCCTACACAGAAAATTTGATTATTTCGACTGCGACCTTTATGAAGATAAATGCTCCGGTTTATAAAACGGTATATATATTCCTGATCGATTGGAATAGTGATTGGCGCGCGTTTATGAACCATGCTTTGGAGATCTGTGAAAACATAGTAATTTCTTATCGATATAAGTATTTAAAGGATAAGCAGTTTTCTTTGATTTGTGAAGCAAAGGAAAAAGGATTCATGCTTTCCGGTCAGAAAAAAATATATAGAAGCAGGAGAGATTATTATACGGAGGATACGCTTCTTTATTTTCAAAAAAGAGACCGGCAAAGCTTACATAGCGATATGCTTTGCTTTGGGTGCGGCATTTGCAGTATGATCTGTCCAACAGATGCCATTACTATGTTGAAAGATAATAATGGGTATGATAAACCGTTTTGTGATATGAAAAAATGTATAAACTGCGGTAAATGTTTCGATATATGTCCGGTGTATGCCCAAAAATCACAGTTTGAAGCTAAGACTCCGGAGTGTTATACATTTATGGCGGATGATATTGTCAGAAAACACAGCAGCAGCGGCGGCGTATTTCCATTGTTGGCGAAAATTTTTCTTCGCAGGAAAGGATATGTCTGTGGCGCTGCATGGAAAGATGATTTTACGGTGGAACATCTGATTATTGATAAGGAAGAAGATCTGCGGAAGCTTCAGAAGTCAAAATATTTAAGAAGCGATATTCATTCGGTAGTTCCAAAGCTCAAAAAACTGCTTGAGGAAGGGAAGGAGGTTTTGTTTGTCGGATGTCCCTGTCAGGTGGACGCCTTAAAGAAGTACCTTGGTAAGGGATATATAAATTTAACCGCTGTTGACCTGATTTGTGCACAAGCTCCTTCCGGTGAGATATTTCGCGATTATTTAGAGCAGAATTTTGATACTGATGCCATATCGGAATGTGATTTCAGGGATAAAGACAGAGGATGGCGGCCGGATTCCTTTAGTGTAAGAGATAAGAGCGGAAGGAAAAGATTGTATGGATTTGAAGACCGGTATCAAAAAGCCTACCACGGAAGAATGATGATGCCGCTATCCTGTGAGCATTGCGCTTTTCTGACGATTCCAAGACCCGGCGATCTTACCATCGGTGATGCATGGGGAATAACAGACTATGAACCCGGGTTGGATGATGGGAAGGGGACAAGCACAATTATCGTAAATTCTGAAAGAGGAAAGCATTTATACAGCATGATTGCACCCGACGGAATAAAAGCCTGTCAGACGCCATTTTCATGGACATTTTCCAATAGAACAATCGATTGTATAACGCCCCATCCGTATAGGGACCGGTTCTATACGGAGTACCGGGAATTCGGTTTTAACAAGGCGGTAGATGACGTAGATACGGGCATGTATGACGTTGGCCTGGTCGGTAATTGGAGCTATCCCAATTATGGTTCGGAACTGACTTATTATGCATTGTATTCGACATTAAAGGCGCTTGGCTACTCGGTTCTGATGATTGAATGGGCAGAGGATTGTCCGTGGCACACTTATGGCGCAACACAATTGTTTGAGAATGAACCGTATGGCTGGTATGAGATAGCAAAGCCGGTAAAAAATCATTCGGAATTTTATGCATTAAATGAAAAATGCAGGATGTTTGTGCAGGGTTCGGATCAGTTGCTACATCCATATCTATACGAAATGTATGGTGGAAATGTGATGCTGGACTGGGTCGACTGCGATAAGAAAAAAATTTCATATGCGATGTCATTTGGACATGAGAATGTGGAATATAAAGAGGCGGATAAAAGAAATATTGCTTTTCAGCTAGCGCTTTTTGATGATGTATCTGTTAGAGAAGATAGTGCGGTGGATTTAATGAAGCAATTATTCGACATACAGAGCGAACAGGTTTTGGATCCCGTGTTTTTACAGGAACCAAAATTCTATGAATCAATTGCAGAAAAATATATTGCGCCAGATGATTGTCTCTTTTGCTATATTCTTGATCCCACAGAAGGAACCATAAATATTCTTAGGAAATTTGCGGATAAAAATAAATTGAAATTGAGGGTAGTTTCCGATGCAGCATACCATGTCGACGGTTTTGCAATGGATGGGATTGAGACCGGATTATCGGAAGAGCAATGGATTGCGGGCTTCATAAACAGCAGGTTTGTTGTTGTTGATTCATTTCATGGAATGTGTGTTGCAATTATATGTAAAAAGAATTTTGCCGCCATTTGCAATGAGAAGAGGGGTGCCGCAAGATTTCATTCCATCCTTAAGCTGTTAGGTCTTGAAAACAGGATGGTAACAAATATAGACCAATTAAATGAAAAAGATATTTTGGCTGAGAGTATTGCATATGAAAAGGTTCACCGCATTCTTGCGAAAGAAAAAGAAAAATCGTTGAGATGGCTATGCAATGCGCTTGAGCGGGGACATAGAAAAAGAGTATCGGATGAATATGTTTATATGATGGATAGATACAGGGAGCTTGAAAAACGGGTGTATGAGGAGTTTTAAATGATTCAGGTTTGTTCAGAGGAGGAATTAGTAAAAGAAACTGGAGAAATGAATACATACATATATGGGGCTGGCATGGTGGGAAATCTGGTTGTTAATAGAATCCGCTCCTTATCAAATTCATTTCGTTATAGTCTGCATTTAGAGGGCTTTTTAAAGTCAAAAGAGGATGATGATATTGTCCATATGAACGGGCTTGCCATATTTTATCTGTGTAAGGATATTGCAGAAAGGCTTTATGATTCCTGTGTCATTTTGGGAGTAACAGCATCTAAGCAGCCGGAATTATTGCGGAACCTGCAAAAGTATGACATTAAAAAGATTATTTGTATTACAGATGATTGCATTAAAGAGATGCTGGTTAATCAGAACTCGGACTTCTCTTTGCTGCAGAGAAGAATAGATGAGCTTGAAATGTCTTATATTCGGATGATTCCAAAACCGGCAATTAATGTGTCGTTTCATTTGACGGATGAGTGTAATCTGAATTGTAAGGGATGCTGGCACTTTGCACCGCTTGCGAAAAGGAATGCTAGTTTTGCGGATATTGATGAGTTTGAAAGAGATGTATCAAGATTAGCGGAAATCATGCAGGGGGAAATTACGCTTTTTTCTCTTTTTGGCGGAGAGCCGTTACTGCATCCGGAGGCATACCGATTTCCATATATAATAAAAAAATACCTGCCGGATACATTCGTTGAAATTTTGTCAAATGGGTTGTTGATCCCAAATCAGGAGGAACGCTTTTGGAATTCCTGCAGAGAAAATGATGTATGTCTGGAATGGACAAGGTATCCTATTGGAGAAAAACAGAATGAATTGATAGAGCGTTCATTAAGGAATGCAGGAATAAAATACCGGATTTTCAATGGAGCAGAGGCAAAATGCCTGACGCATGACGTAATCGATTTACTGGCAATCGGAGATAATGGACAACGTGGGAGGAATGATGCCAGATATCAATGGCTGCATTGTTTTCGGGCGGGGGACTGCGTTCAACTAAGAAATCATCGTTTATATGCATGCGATAAAGCCGCGAATGCCCATATATTTAAGGAATATTTTAATTTAGACATTAGATGTTCCGCTTATGACGGAATTGATATTTATGAAGCAAAAAGTAAGGATGAAATTACAAAATTTCTTGCAAAACCTATTCCCTTTTGCAGATATTGTAAGGTTGATCAAACGACAGAGGGGCACAAGTGGAAGGTTTCACAAAGGGAAATAGATGAATGGATATAATACATTGTGTACGATGTATTGAATGGGAGAATCTATCAAATGGGAGAATGGAAAGGGTTGGAGATAATCATTTACGGTGCGCAGGGAGTGGCGCTTGGAGTATATGAAGCGATTCGTGCATTGTATCCGCGCCGGAAGATAAAATGTTTTATGGTTACAAGGATGGGGAATAATGCCCCGGTGTTAGGAAATCTGCCGGTAGTGGAACTGAATGAATTTGCAAAAGCGCTGAAGAAAGAAGAAAAAATGAATATGGAGGTGCTGATTGCCACGCCGGAGAATGTGCAGATTGATATCGAGGAAAGTCTTGAGGATTACGGATTCATTCATCATAAAAGGATTACGTCCGGGCGGTTCGCGGAAATGATGTGTATGTTTCATGCCGCAAAGGGCCTGTTTACACCCATCAAGGCGCTGCCGGTTGGGAGCGTGTCTCCATTTCTGAGGATCTATGCAGCAAAGAGCCATAAAGACCGGCCGCTTAGAGGAAATTATGAATATCCGGGCTATATGGTACCGCTGCAGGTGGGAGCGGCGTTGTCGGAGGAAAAAATCGCTGACAGATATGACAATACCGACAACAACATATCGGAGAAGAATGGAAATTACTCCGAGCTGACGGGGCTGTTCTGGCTATGGAAAAATAAACTGCAGAACGGTACGGAAGGGATCGGAAGGCAATATTATGGCTTTATGCAGTACAGGAGATTTCTGGAAATGAAGGAGGATGATCTTAACCGGATTGCTTCCAACGACATCGACGTAATTCTCCCGTATCCGATGCCGTATGAACCGGATATAGAGGTTCACCACGAAAGATATCTGAAGCAGGACGACTGGCAGGCGCTGCTTACAGCCTTAAAAGAAGTCAGTCCGGAATATGCAGAGTATTTTCCAACCGTATTAAAGCAGAGGTATTTGTATAATTACAATATTATCATCGCAAAAAAACATGTTCTTTCAGATTATTGCAATTGGCTTTTTCCGATATTGGAGAGAACGGAGCAGTTAAGTACGCCAAAGGGCTGGGAGCGTTCTGACCGATATCTGGGATATATGGGAGAAGTGCTGGAAACCTTGTATTTTATGAAAAATAAGGATTATTTAAATGTAGTACATACGGCATGCAGATTTCTGACATAAAAAGGCCGGTCTGAAAACGTTATTTGTCAGTTAAGGAAAGTTGGAGATGTCGGAGGTGTATTTTTATAATATAGCTTGACAAATATCTTCGGCAAGTGTAGAATACAATAAAGTTCGGCAAAAGCCGAAAATGAGAAACGGGAGAGAAGGAAAATGAAACGATTACCGGATTCGGAATTGGGGCTTATGATGATCATCTGGCGGGCGGATGAGCCCTTATCGAGGGTGGATATTGAAGCGCGGCTGCCAAGGGAGAGAAAGCTTAGCGCAACTACGATCCTGTCCTTTTTGTCGAGGCTGGAGAAAAAGGAATTTGTCAGAGTGACAAAGCAGGGGAAGAACAATCTGTATGAGGCGCTGATTTCGGAAAAAGAATACATGCAGGCGGAGAGCGGCAATATTATAAAAAAGATGTACCGAAATTCGGTGCGCAATTTTATAACGGCGCTCTATGACGGAGATCATATGTCGGAGGCGGATCTGGAGGAACTGCAGCGCTTTCTGGACGAAAAAAGAACGTCAGATTCCGGGAAATGAGAAGCCGAAAGGGAGGTCAAAGACGGCATGAGCGGAAAGTGGAAAAAGATAATCTGGGCGATTTTTATGATACAGCTTATGGGGCTGTCCTTGCCGGAATCAGCTGCTATTTTTCCTATCGCCGTTTTCGCGCAAAGTGCGTGCCGTTTATTTACCGGGCAGAGGAGGACGATCCGGTCTGTGAAAGTTATTATGCGGTCTGCCGGCAATTGAATCTGAAAAAGAGGCAGATCAGCCGTATCTTTTATTGCGATACCCGGAGGCTGATTTTTCCGATATTACGGAGCTTATGCTTACCGATGAGTTTTCCGGGGAGGAAGCTTTTGAGGAATCCGGCTCCGCCACAGGATACAGCGTTTCCACAGAGGGGGAGACGGTGATGTTTCGGGCAGGAGAGGATTCGGACTGGATCGTGCTTCCGGTGGGAAAAAGCCTGCTTCTGGATTCCGGGGATCCGCTCGCCGGAACTTCTTCCGGCATCCGGGAGGAAAGCTATCAATGCGACGAGGTAAAACAGATATTTTCTTACAGCGATTATGATTATGCCATCGGGGAGAAAACTCCAATTACAGTTGTCTACTATGAGAACGGCGGAGCGACATGGCAGGAGCTTGCGCTGGAAGAAAATGAGGCGTGCCACAGCCTGACAATGGATTTCGGGTTTATTACCGAGGAGATCGGCTTTGTCTCGGTGTACAGTTCCGGGATGCCCTGTCTTCTGGAAACCTTAGACGGCGGAGAAAGCTGGCAGTATCAAAAACAGGTATACAGGAATTAAGGAGATTTATGATGGAACAAAAACAGGTGAAAATGCAGAAGGTGAAAACGGGCGGAGCCGGGCTAAGACTATTCTGGTGGATGCTTGCAAGACCTTATTTTCTTTTGATCTTCAAACGAAGATCGATCTGCCGGAAACTTTGATGGTGACATCCGGCTTTAATCTCCGCTTTTTGCCGCCGGACGGAACGATTGCCTCCGTGGATACCATGCTTTACGGCTATGATGAGGAAAAGGCATTATCCCCGCTTGTCTCGGCGCTTTCCGTGATTCCGCTAAAGACCAATACCGCGGGATGGGATGAGGAGGAATACGGGATTCTCTATTACGGAGTAAGAACATGGAGCTCCTTGGATGGAAATATCCTGTTAATCAACGGGCGTGGGGAAATTGCTGCATGGGATTTTTCGGATTCGTATGAGGCAACGGGATACAGCGTATCCCTATTCTGTCCCAATAACGAAAAGATAGCGCCATACCGGTATCTGTACGCTGAGGATTTTGTCTTCGAGGAGACAGGCCTGAGCGAAGAAATAACAGGCAAAGATACTTTGGAGAATGAGGGCGATACCGACTGGTATATCTATTATGTCAGGAAAGGCGGCTGCCTGTGGCGTATAGCAGAGGAATTGCTGGATGACGGAAGCCGCTGGGAGGAAATATATGAGGCAAACCGCAACATCGTAGGCGCTGATCCGGCGCTGATCTATGAAGGGATGCCGCTTAAGATATATGAATCGTATTTTCAAGATAATCCTTGAAAGAATAAATCCTTTTCATGTATAATGAAAAAAAAGCTTTTGGAGGGTTTCTTGTGAATGCTATACTTCATTATCAACGAGACATCGAGAACAGGAAAGAGCGCTGATGTCTGGAATGTGGTCGAACAGCTTGTGCTTCGGTCAAAATTAGAATATCAGGCGTTTAAGACAGAATATGAGGGGCATGCTGCAAAACTGGCGGCAATGATATCTAACAGGGCGGATGATGACATCTGCCTTGTTGTGGTCGGTGGGGACGGCACCGTAAATGAGGTGTTAAACGGTATGACCAATTTTGAAAAGATCCGGTTTGGAGTAATCCCAACAGGGTCGGGCAATGATTTTGGCAGGGGACTTAAGCTTCCGAAAGGGGCAGAGGAAAACTGGGAAATCATAAAGTCACATATCATAAAGGGGCGGGAGTCCTATCACGTCATTGATCTTGGACAAGTGGAATGGAGCGGCTGTAAAAAGCCAAGATTATTTGGAATCAGCGCAGGCGTTGGTCTTGATGCAATCGTATGTAAAAAAGCATTACATTCCGGTCTGAAAACCTTTCTTAATAAGGTCCGCCTTGGAAAGCTTACCTATGTTTTATTGACGGTGCAGACGCTTTTTAGTATGGATACGGCGGAAGCGGATGTGACTTATCGCTCGGGAGCGGGCAGAAAAACCGATGCAAAACATCTAAAAGAGATGATATTTTCCGCCGCAATGAATCTTAGGGCGGAGGGAGGAGGCGTTCCGATGGCGCCGAAGGGGAATCCTTATGATGGTCTGCTCTCCGTTAGCAGCGCCTATGGGATTCCGAAGTGGCGGACTTTTTTCTGTCTGCCCCTTTTGATGGCGGCAAAGCACGAGAGGATCAACGGCTTTCAGGTGGTAGACAGCGAGGCGGTACATATGAAATTTTCCAAGCCGATGGTGATCCATGCGGACGGCGAGTATTGCGGGGAGGCGGAGGAAGTAACCTTTACCTGTCTGCCGAACAGACTTAAACTGCTGATGGATTAGTGAGAACAGAGGAGTTATATATCCAGACCTTTGAGGGAGAGAAAAATACAGCGGACAGGTCATTCCGGTCGGTACGACGACTTTCTAACGGGATATAATAAAAAGGCAAAACATGAGGAAAGGAAGCAGAAAATGCAAAGTAAGAGTAAAATTGCGGTATTGATCGATGGGGAAAACATTTCCCCAAAATATATAAAGCTGATTTTTGATGAGATTATGGAGTACGGTATTCCTACATACCGGAGGGTATACGGAGATTTTTCCAATCCGAGCGTGTCCGGCTGGCAGGAGGAATTGAAGCAGCATGCCCTGACCCCGGTCTTTCAATTTAACTATACCTCCGGAAAAAATGCTTCGGATTCGGCGCTGATTATTGATGCGATGGATATTTTATATACCGGCGATGTGGACGGAGTTTGTCTGGTGACCTCGGACAGCGACTTTACAAAGCTGGCAAACAGGTTGAGGGAAGCGGGGCTTCTGGTGATCGGGATGGGGGAGCAGAAAACGCCGGTCTCCCTTGTGTCCGCCTGTGAGACCTTTAAATATCTGGATCTTCTGCTTCGGGAGGAGCAGCGCAGAGATGAGACAAAACAAACGGAAAGCCGCTCCCAGAGCAGTCAGGAGGAGGCTTCGGGGGACAAGGCTATTTTGTCCATGAAAGCACTTGGAAAAGAAATACGAAAAATCGTGGAGGAAAAATCCAACGAGGAGGGCTGGATCGATCAATCGGAGATCGGAAGCATCCTCTCCAACCGCATTCACGGCTTTGATCCGCGAAATTACGGTTTTTCCAAGCTGAGCAAACTGATCAAGGGATACAGCTTCCTTGAGGTTGATGTGGCGCCAAATCCGAAAAACAATAAGGCATCGGTGGTGTATGTGCGGTTGAAATAAAACTGCATCAACGAGAGAAGCCCAATGAGGTCTGCTCTTCCGTAAATCCGATCGTATCCCCGATACCGGAGGTGGTGTAAATTTCATAGCTGCTGGTCACAAAAATGGCTTCGGTTTCATCGAGGGATTCGATGAGCTGCAAGCCTTTTTCTAATCCGAGGATAAAGCAGGTCGTGCTTAGGGCGTCCCCGTCCATAGAGGAATCGCTGATGATCGTTACCTCATAAAGACCCGTATCACAGGGATACCCGGTGCCGGTGTCCAGAATATGGTGGTAGAGCTGTCCGTCGATCCGGTAGTAGCGCTCGTAAACGCCGGAAGTCACAACGGATTTATCCGATACGGTCACAACGCCTAAGGCTTCGCCGGATTCGCCGAAGGGCATCTGGATCCCGATGGAGTAGGAGGCGCCGTCCGGCTTTTGACCGAGGGTAAGCACATTGCCCCCGAGATTGATATATCCGCAGGTACAGCCCTCGGCGTTAAGATATTCTTTCATCCTATCGGCGATGTAGCCCTTTGCGATTCCGCCGAGATCGATCTTTGCTTCGGGATCCGTAAGAAGAACCCGGTTTTGGTCAATTATGATATTTTCATAGCCCACATGGGGGAGCAGGGATTGTATTTCCTCCGGGGAGGGAAGAACGGAAAGGTCGGCTTCGTTATCTTCGGCGTCCAGATTTGCTGCGATTTCCGAAAAATTCCAAAGGTCGGAAAGCTTGCCGATCGTAATGTCAAAAGCGCCGCCGCTCAAGCTTCCGTAGGCAATTCCGTCAAGGATCAGTTCCAGCGTCTCATCGCTGACCGCCACATAGTTTCCGGTTCCGGCATTGGCGTTGATCAGGGAGATCTCGCTGTCTTCCTTGGTATTGGAAAACAGATTTTCATATTTGGAGGCAAGCGCAAAGCACTTATCAATGTAGGAAGCGTCCTCGGTTCCGTAGAGGGTGATGGTAATGATCGTATCAAAATAGAAACCGGAGGAGGAAACCTTCTGCTTCATGTAATTATCGGGGGAAGCTCCGCCTAAAACGGAACAGGCGGAAAGAAACGTGGACAGCAGAATCATCACGCACACAGATACGGCAGGCGTGCGCAGCGGGAATCTTCTTTTTTTTCGGAAACCAATTTCTTTTATCATAAAATTCGGGCAGCCCTTTCCAAGTGTATTTTCAGAACCTTCTTTTGGTATCTTAACACCATTTCATACTTTTGTGGAATTCTTTTTGTAATTTCCTTAGATATATGGTATCATGTCGAAAGAAAAGAGGAGCGTTTATACTTTGGAGGAATTGTTATGAGAGTTGTTATCAAGATCGGTTCATCCTCCCTGACCCACGAGGAGACGGGAAGAATGGATTTATATAAAATGGAACATTTGGTACGGGCGCTTTGTGATTTGAGAAACCGGGACATGGACGTCTGTCTGGTGAGCTCCGGGGCGATCGCTGTCGGAAAGGGAGCGATCGGACTGAAAGAACGGCCGGCGGAGATCGCGACCAAGCAGGCGTGCGCGGCAGTCGGACAGGCAAAGCTGATGATGATCTATCAGAAGCTGTTCGCAGAATATAACCGTGTGGCAGGACAGATCCTAATGACCAAAAATCTGGTGAACAACCCGGTATCAAGAGCCAACGTGCAGAATGCCTTCGAAGAATTGTTCCGTCTGGGGGCGGTTCCGATCGTCAACGAAAACGATACGGTCAGCACCTATGAGATGCAGTATCTGGTACAGTTTGGGGACAACGATACGCTTTCCGCTATTGTTGCATCCCTTGTAAATGCGGACCTGTTGATCCTGTTGTCGGATATCGACGGTCTGTATACCGACGATCCGCACAAAAATCCAAATGCAAAACTGATCCACGATGTGGAGAGCCTGGATGACGCGATTTTTGCGATGGCAAAGGATTCTACCGGGAGCAGTATGGGAACCGGGGGCATGGCGACCAAGCTTACGGCGGCAAGGATTGCCACTTATTCCGGGGCAGACATGATTATTGCCAACGGCAGGGATATGCAGATTATTTATGATATTTTCAGCGGCGATTATATCGGAACGCGTTTCCATAAAAATAAGAATCCGGAGTTTAAGCTGGCTGATTTTATACGGGAGAGTATCAATGAACGATAGTAAGATTGCACGCATCAACGAGCTGTACAAGAAGTCCAAGGCAGAGGGGCTGACGGAGAAAGAAAAGAGCGAGCAGGAATTGCTGCGCAAAGAGTTTGTGGCAAATGTCCGTGGAAATCTTGTGAGTCAGCTGAATGCCATCGATATGGTAAATGAAAACGGGACCATCGAGAATCTTGGAGAGAAATATGGAAACAAAAAGCAGGGTTCGTAGGGAGCTGCTTTCCAGAAGGAAGGCATTGTCCCCGGAAGAAATCTCCGAAAAAAGCGCCGGTATATGTCAAAAACTTTTAGCGGAAGACTGGTATATGAAATGCCGCAAGATCCTTTTGTATTCCGCAGTCAGAAACGAAGTGGATTTAAGCCCCTTTATCGAACAGGCCTGGCGGGATGAAAAACAGCTTTATTTTCCGAAGGTTTTTGGAGAATCCATGGATTTTTTCCCGGTAGATAATTGGCACAAGCTATACAAGGGAGCCTTTGGTGTGAGGGAGCCTTTGGGGGAGGGGGAACCTTTTTGCGCCGGGGAAAGAACCATAATGCTGGTTCCGGGGGTGGCGTTTTCCTTGACCGGAGGGCGCATCGGCTATGGAAAGGGATATTATGACCGTTATCTGTCAAGGGAAGAAAATCGAAATTTCCTTATCCCGATCGGAATTGCCTTTGAACTTCAGCTTGTGGACGGATTTGAGACGGAAAGCAATGATAGAAATATGCAAATGATCATAACGGAAAACAGGGAGGTGGCTTTTCATGAAGGATTTATTGGAATTATGTAAGGACGCACATGAGGCTCGATTAAAGGTCGGCACGCTGGATTCCGACCTAAAGAACAAAGTGCTTGGGGACGCGGCGGATGCGCTTCTTCAAAATGAGGGGGCGATCCTTGAGGCAAACCAAAAGGATGTGGAAAACGGAATAAAAAACCATATGCCGGAGGGGCTTCTTGACCGTCTGTCATTGAATCATGACCGGCTTTTGGGGATGGCGGAGGGCCTGCGCCAGATCGCATTGCTGGATGATCCGATCGGAGAGGTGCTTTCCATGAAAAAACGTCCCAACGGGCTTATCATCGGAAAGCGCAGAGTGCCCATCGGTGTGATCGGAATGATATTTGAGGCGAGGCCAAATGTTACTTCGGACGCTTTCGGCCTTTGCTTTAAGACCGGAAACTGCGTGATCCTAAAGGGCGGGAGAGATGCGATCCATTCCAATATTGCCATCGTTGCCGCTTTAAAAGAGGCGCTTGTGAACAATCAGGTGACGGAGTATGCCCTGAATCTGATCGAGTCCACGGACCGGGAGACTACGAATCAGTTTATGAAGATGAATCAGTATGTGGATGTACTGATCCCAAGAGGAGGCGCGGGGCTGATTCAGAGCGTCGTAAATAATGCGACGGTTCCGGTGATCGAGACGGGAACCGGAAACTGTCATATATATGTGGATAAAAATGCGGACCTTGAGATGGCGGTCAACATCATTGATAATGCAAAGACCCAGCGGATCGGTGTTTGCAACGCCTGCGAATCCATTGTTGTCCATAAGGATATTGCAGAGGAATTCCTGCCGCTTCTCTATGGGACGCTGAAGGAGAAAAATGTGGAGCTGCGGGGCGACTGCCGGGCGGTGGAAATTCTCGGAGAGGAAACGCCTTGCGTAAAGGCGGCAAAAGAGGAAGACTGGGGAAAGGAATATCTGGATTATATCCTGTCTGTGAAGATTGTCCGGGATATTGATGAGGCGATTGCACATATCAACAGATATAACACCTCCCATTCCGAGAGCATCATCACGAAGGACTATGACGAAGCCCAGAAATTCTTAAATGAGATCGATTCCGCCTGTGTGTATGTCAATGCCTCCACCCGCTTTTCGGACGGAAACGAATTTGGTTTTGGCGCGGAGATCGGGATCAGCACGCAGAAGCTTCATGCCAGAGGCCCGATGGGGCTGGAGGCCTTGACCAGCTATAAATATATCATATACGGCAACGGTCAGATCCGCAAATAACAGAAGGTAGAAAAGAATTTATGAGAGATTTTGATGATTTGACGGTTTCCGGCGAGGAGGAAACCAGACGGCAGTTTGAATATATAAAAAAGGCTAGGGCGTATGTTGCAAAGAAGGAGGAGGAGCTTGGGAGAAAGCTGACCTTTTGTGTGCATACCTTTGGCTGTCAGATGAACGCCCGGGATTCGGAAAAGCTGGTGGGAATCTTAGAACAGATCGGTTACGTGGAGAGTGAGGATGAACACGCCGATTTTGTTCTCTACAATACCTGCACGGTCAGGGAGAATGCAAATAATAAGGTTTATGGGAGGCTTGGCTACCTGTCCGGCTACAAAAAGAAAAATCCGAATATGAAGATCGCCCTATGCGGCTGCATGATGCAGGAGGATGTTGTGGTGGAGAAGATCAAGAAAAGCTACCGCTCGGTAGACCTTATTTTCGGAACCCACAATCTTTACAAATTCGCGGAACTGTTGTGCAGTTGTCTGGAATCGGATTCCATGATCATCGATATATGGAAGGATACGGACAAGATCGTGGAGGATCTGCCGATCAAACGGAAATTTTCCTTTAAATCCGGGGTCAATATCATGTTCGGCTGCAACAATTTCTGCAGCTACTGCATCGTTCCCTACGTAAGGGGAAGGGAGCGAAGCCGGGAGCCGAAGGATATCATTCGTGAAATCGAAGGGCTTGTGGCGGACGGCGTGCGTGAGATCATGCTTTTGGGGCAGAATGTCAACTCCTACGGAAAGAATCTGGAAAATCCGGTCAGTTTTGCGGAACTTCTTCGGGAGGTGGACAAGATCGAGGGCTTGCAGCGCATCCGTTTTATGACCTCGCATCCGAAGGATCTGTCGGAGGATCTGATCGCTGCGATCCGCGACTGCAAAAAGGTGTGCCGCCACATGCATCTGCCGCTTCAGTCCGGGAGTTCCAGGATACTTAAGCGGATGAACCGCCATTACACAAAGGAACAGTATCTTTCGCTCGTGGAAAAGCTCCGCCGGGAGGTTCCCGATATTGCCATCACCACGGATATTATCGTGGGATTTCCGGGGGAGACGGAGGAGGATTTTGCCGAGACGATGGAAGTGGTAAAGCAGGTGGAATACGACAGCGCATTTACCTTTATTTATTCCAAACGCACCGGCACGCCTGCGGCAGCAATGGAGGATCAGGTTCCGCCCGAGGTGGTAAAACGCCGTTTCGATATGCTCCTTAAGTGTGTACAGGAGATTTCCGCAAGAAAATCGGAAAGCCATACCGGAAAGACCTATCCGGTGCTGATCGAGGAGCAAAATGAGCAGGATGAAACTCTTGTGACCGGACGGCTCTCCAATAACTCCGTTGTACATCTGCCGGGGACGAAGGGGATGATCGGAAAGATCTATCCGGTTACCCTTAAGGAATGCAAAGGATTTTATTATTTAGGGGAAATAAGTGATGCAGAAGCGTCTGGGAAAGAATGATATTATTTTTCTTGGGATCATATTTGCGGCGGGATTGATCATCCTTGCTTTTTTCTATCTGCGCAGCCCTTCGGCGGGGGCTGTGGCGGAGGTTACGGTGGACGGTGAAATATATGGCAGTTATCCGCTTTCCGTCGATGGGGTGATCGAGATTACGGACAAGGATGGTGTGGTCACAAACCTGCTTGAAATTTCGGGCGGCAAAGCAAAAATGACCGAAGCGGACTGTCCGGACAAGCTCTGTATGCACCAGAAGGCGGTTTCCCTTGAAGGGGAGAATATCGTCTGCCTTCCGAACCGGGTGGTCGTTACAGTAAATAGCAATGAGGAGTCAGGACTTGATGCAATCGCAAGATAAAAGGACGGGAAGAAAAATTGCATATATGGGTTTGTTTCTTGCTCTTGCCCTGATCTGCAGTTATGTGGAATCGCTGATTCCCTTTCATTTTGGCATACCTGGCATAAAGCTTGGGCTTACAAATATCGTTGTTGTGCTTCTGCTGTACTGCGCCGGTGCAAAGGAAGCATTTCTCGTTTCCGCGCTGCGCATTATCCTGAACGGATTTATGTTCGGAAATATGTTTGCGGTTCTTTATTCCCTCGCAGGAGCTGTCCTTAGTTTTCTGGTCATGCTTTTATTGAAGAAGTCGAAGAAACTGAACTGTATTTCCGTCAGCACGGCGGGGGGAATCTGTCACAACGTGGGACAGCTTTTTGTCGCGGCCCTTGTGGTGGAAAACTTTTCGATTTTTTATTATATTCCGGTGCTGATCGCAGCGGGATTTGTCACGGGGCTTTTGATCGGTATCGTGTCACAGGAGGTCATTCTCCGCATCGGAAAAAGAATGTTGTTTTAGATAAAGGAGTAGTCGTTTATGTTTTCTTACATCAAAGGAGAGCTGGCGGAAATAAATATGGACCATATTGTTGTGGAGGCGGGGGGGATCGGCTATATGCTTGTGATCTCAGGGCAGACGATGAGCGAACTTCCCCCCATAGGCTCGGATGTAAAGGTTCATACCTACCTGTATCTGCGGGAGGATTTCATGATGCTGTACGGCTTTTTTAACAGGGACGAATTGGAGGTTTTTAAGCTTTTGATCGGCGTTAGCGGGATCGGGCCGAAGGGCGCAATGGGAATCCTTACTGCATTAACGCCGGACGATCTGCGGTTTGCGGTTCTGTCAGGGGATTCCAAGGCGATAGCAAAGGCTCCGGGGATCGGGGCGAAGACCGCACAGCGCGTGGTGCTGGAGCTTAAGGATAAGCTTTCCCTTGAGGATGCCTTTGAAAAGAAGCTGGAGCACAGTCAAACCGGTTCTGCTTCCGCCTCCGGCGGCACGGTGAAAAATGATGCGGTGCTTGCGCTGACTGCCCTTGGATATTCCTCCTCCGAGAGCCTTAAGGCGGTGTCAAGGGTTGAGATTACGGAGGAGATGGATGTGGAGGATGTCTTAAAAGCTGCGTTAAAGCATATGGCGCTTTTTTAAGGAATGGATGATAAGATGGAAAAACGTGTGATATCGACAAAGATACAGGAAGAGGACTTAAAGATCGAGACAAGCCTGCGGCCTCAGGCGCTCTCCGAATATATCGGGCAGGAGAAGATCAAGGAAAATCTAAAGGTATACATAGAAGCGGCGAAGCAGAGAAAGGAATCCCTTGATCACGTATTGTTTTACGGACCGCCGGGACTTGGAAAGACGACCCTTGCCGGGATCATTTCCAATGAGATGGGGACGCACATAAAGATCACCTCCGGACCGGCGATCGGAAAGCCGGGGGAGATGGCTGCAATACTCAATAATCTCGCGGAGGGGGATGTCCTTTTTGTGGATGAAATCCACCGCTTAAACCGTCAGGTGGAGGAGGTGCTTTATCCGGCGATGGAGGATTATGCTATCGATGTTATGATCGGCAAAGGGGAATCCGCCCGATCTATCCGATTAAATCTTCCGAAATTTACGCTGGTCGGCGCGACGACGAGAGCGGGAATGCTGTCCGCACCCCTGCGGGATCGTTTCGGCGTGGTCTGTCATATGGAGTATTATACGGTGGAGGAGCTTAAGACGATCATCGTGCATTCCGCTGAGAAACTGGCGGTATCCATTGACGAGCAGGGGGCCTACGAGCTGGCGAGGCGCTCCAGAGGAACCCCGCGTCTGGCAAACCGCCTGCTGAAGCGGGTGCGGGATTTTGCGGAGGTAAAATACGATGGAAAGATCACCTATGAGGTGGCGGCGTTTGCGCTCGATCTTCTTGAGGTGGATAAGTTCGGTCTGGATCAGAACGACCGCAGTATCCTTATGACGATCATTGAGAAGTTTCAGGGGGGTCCGGTGGGACTTGACACCCTTGCGGCAGCCCTAGGGGAGGATTCCGGAACGATTGAGGATGTATACGAGCCCTATCTTGTCAAGAACGGGTTTATCAACCGGACGCCGAAGGGCAGGGTGGCTACGGAGCTGGCGTATCGCTACGGTTCGCAGTCGAAATAGATTCCTGTTAAGAAAGGCTTGCGTTTACAGGGGGATAATGATACTATATATTGTGTATGTAGGAACTAAATCTTGTATAAGACAGATAAAATTGGAGGATAGTTATGTCAGCCAAAACGAGTGCCGAGGTGGTAATTGACGGAAAGGTCTACACCTTAAGCGGCTATGAAGGTGCGGAATATTTACAGAAGGTTGCCGGATATATCAATGACAAGGTCAGCGAATTTGAAGCGCTGGAGGATTACAAGCATTTTCCGCTGAATATGAAGGCAACGCTGATTCAGCTTAATATTGCAGATGATTATTTTAAGGCAAAGTCTCAGGTGGAGAAGCTGGAACGTGATCTTGAATTGAAGGATAAAGAGATCTACGATCTCAAGCATGACTTGATTTCCAATCAGATCAAGGTCGAGACAGCGGAAGAGTCGCTGAAAAAAGTGGAGGCGGAGAACCGGGAGCTGCTGCTTAACAAAGCGAGACTGGAAGCAACTCTGGAGGATACCCTTCTGGACGGCAAGGCTCCGAAAAAAACTGCCAAATAGGAAAAGCGTGGGACAGAATGATACCGTTCTGTCCCTTTTTGATTAGGAAGATTGATGAAAAAAGGAGATTTGAGTATGAATCCCGATTTTGAAGTGCTGGCTCCGGCGGGCTCCTTTGAGATATTGAAGGCGGTGATCGATGCGGGGGCTGACGCGGTATATCTGGGCGGCGATCAGTTCGGTGCGCGGGCATATGCAGATAATTTTTCAAAAGATGAATTGCTCATGGCGCTGGATTATGCCCATCTACGCGGGAAAAAAATCTATCTTACGGTAAATACGCTGTTAAAAAACGAAGAGCTCTCCGGGTTATATGATTATCTGCTCCCCTATTATGAGCGGGGGCTGGATGCCGTGATCGTGCAGGATTTTGGCGCGCTGTCCTGTATCCGCAGATGGTTTTCTGACCTTCCGATACACGCCAGCACCCAGATGACGGTCGCGGGAGCGGAGGGCGTCCGCTTTTTACAGCAGTACGGCGTGACCCGGGTGGTCATGGCAAGGGAGACCTCTATTGCCGCAATGAAACAGATCCGTGAGGAGACCGGGATGGAACTGGAAGCGTTTGTCCACGGGGCTCTGTGCTATTCCTATTCGGGGCAATGCCTTTTCAGCAGTATGCTGGGGGGAAGAAGCGGAAACCGCGGGCGCTGCGCACAGCCCTGCCGTCTTTCCTATGCGGTTTTGGATGAAGCAAAAAGGACGATAAAGGGCGAGTCTTATATTTTGAGTATGAAGGATCTGTGCGGAATAAAGAAGCTTTCGGATTTGAAGGCGGCCGGCGTGTATTCCCTTAAGATCGAGGGAAGAATGAAACAGGCTTCTTATGCGGCCGGCGTGGTATCCATGTACCGCAAATATGCAGATATCCTTGCGGATGAGGAGACCTGTTTGGTTTCCGGGGAAGATATGCGTACGCTATACGCCCTTGGAAACCGCTGCGGTTTTACGGACACCTATTTCTCCCAAAGAAACGGAAGGAATATGATCACCTACGAAAAGCCCTCCTTCGCCCAGCAGGATACGGACAGGAACGCGGAAAAAACATACGTCCCAATAGAGGGGGCGCTAAAGCTTGCGGCGGGAGAGCCGGCGGAGCTGACGGTCAACTGTCCGGCGGCGGGAAAAACCGTTCGGGTATCCGGGCAGGCTCCGGAGCCTGCGGAAAAGCAGCCGGTTACAAAGGAGGAGCTAAGACAGCGGCTTTCCAGAACAAAGGACAGCGCATTTTTCTTTCAGAGACTGGATATTGATATGGAGGGGGAGCTGTTTCTCCCGAACGGAGCGGTCAACCGGCTGAAAAGGGACGCTATCCGGGCCTTGGAAGAGAAAATACTTGAGAGCTTTCGCAGAGAGGCGGAGGACTTTAAAAGAGCAGAAGACGTGACGGAGGCGGAGGGCGCCGGGGGCGGCCATGTGGTTTCCATAGAGGATAGAAGGCTTCTTTCCTGTGCGTTGAGGCAGTCCTGGGCCCAAGATGTATATATTGACGCGGAGGCATATAAAAGAGATACTTTTTTTGAGGAATTGCGGCAGGATGCGGATTTGTGCGGGCGTGCGGGAAAAAATATGTATTTGATTTTTCCAGCGGTCTTTGGGGCAGCTGTACGGGAATTTTATTACCGGAATCTGGAAAAACTAAATTCCGTTGGACTTACCGGGGCGGTGGTCAGAAATTACGACGGCTTTTTCTTTGTAAAAACAAACCTGCCAAAGCTGCTTTTGATCATGGACCATAACCTTTATACCTTCAATGATGCGGCCGTCTTTGCCTTTCACGAAGCCGGGGCGGCCGGGGATACGGTTCCGCTGGAGCTGAACCGGAAGGAGTTGGGCAAACGAAAAAACAAAGAAAGCCGGATGATCGTATACGGCTATTATCCCCTCATGATCTCTGCCCAGTGCGTAAATCAAAACGCCGCAGGCTGCGACCATTGTCCGAAAACTTTGTATTTGAAGGACCGCTACCAGAAACTTTTTCCGGTGAAAAATTATTGCAGCGACTGCTATAATATCATTTATAATTCCGTGCCGACGGTACTGTTTTCTCAGCTGAACGAATTAAGAGATTACGGGGTGCGTTCCTTCCGTCTTCATTTTTCCATCGAAAGCGGGGAAAAAATGGAGGAAATATGCATGCGGTTTGAGAAATTTTTATCGGGGGAGAAAGCCGGCGTCCGGCAGGATGACGGGGAAGGATATACAGGCGGGCACTATAAAAGAGGAGTCGAATAATTATGGTACATTTGTTTGTCCAGACGTCAAAATATCTTCTGATCATATTGTTTCTGGTCTATACCTTTGCGTGCTTTTTTGTTTTTCGACGGGGGAATGACGCTGCGGATCAGAAAAGCGTATACCGCTTGCAGAGAATTCTTTTGTATATGATCCATTGCGATGCTTTTGTTGTGCTGTACCTGACAACGCAGAATATGGAGGTCCTTGCCTTTTATATTTCCCAGCTCGTGGTTTTTTCCGTGATCTTTATGGTCTACCATCTCTGCTATAAAAAGGCGTCGGAGCTTATCTTAAACAATATGTGTATGCTTCTTGTTATAGGGCTGATCATGCTGGCGAGACTGGATTTTGATAAGGCGGTAAGGCAGTTCATCTTTCTGCTTGCAGGATCGGTTCTGGCATTGATCATTCCGGCGGTCCTAAGGGGCGGATCCCTGTTCCGGAAACTGACATGGGTTTACGCGGCGGCAGGCATTCTCGCTCTTGGGATTGTCGCTGCTGCCGGTACGACAAGCTACGGTGCAAAGCTTTCGATTTCCGTCGGGGGAATATCGGTTCAGCCCTCGGAATTTGTGAAGATTCTGTTTGTGTTTTTTATCGCCTCTATGCTGTATGAAAAAACAGATATTCGTCAGGTTCTGATCACGAGCGCATTTTCGGCGGCGTTTGTCCTGATGCTTGTGGCTTCTAAGGATTTGGGCGGGGCGCTGCTTTATTTTGTGACCTATCTTGTGATGATCTATGTGTCCACAAAAAAGTTTTACTATTTTGCAGGGGGCCTTTGTCTTATGGCGGCTGCGGCCTTTGCAGGGTCGAAGCTGTTTTCCCATGTTGCAACCCGGATAGTGGCATGGAAGGATCCCTTAAGTGTGATCGACAACGAGGGCTATCAGGTAAGCCAGTCCCTGTTTGGGATCGGCACCGGCGGCTGGTTCGGACTGGGGCTGAACCAGGGGCTGCCGAATAAGATTCCTGTCGTAGAAAAGGACTTTATCTTTGCGGCGATTTCCGAGGAGCTGGGAGGGGTATTCGCCCTGTGCCTGATCATGGTCTGCGTGAGCTGCTTTTTTATGATCATGAATATTGCCATGCAGATGAAGGATAATTTCTATAAGCTGGTGGCCCTGGGGCTGGGAAGCCTGTACGCCATGCAGGTCTTTCTGACGATCGGAGGGGTAATTAAATTTATTCCCTCTACGGGAGTTACGCTTCCGCTTGTGAGCTACGGGGGCAGCTCCCTGGTCGCCACGCTGATCGTCTTTGGGGTGATCCAGGGCTTGTACATACGTCCGAACCGGCTGGCGGCGGACGGGGATATATCAGAAAACGAGAAGAAAAGGGAAAAGAGGAAGGAGGAAAAACAGATATGAAAGAGAAAAGTCCGCAAAAGCAAAAAAGAACCAATAAAAATCTGGAATTCTCCGTGATTGCATATTTGTTTCTGCTCCTGTTCCTTGGGCTGATGCTGTATTTTGTATATTTTCAGGCGGTCAAAAAAGAGTCCTTTATCAACAGTCCCTATAATTCTCTTCAGGATTTGTTTTCCGAGCATGTGGTGCGGGGGCAGATCATATCATCGGACGGCTATATCCTTGCGAAAACGGAAGTGGACGAAGAGGGCAATGAGACGAGGGTCTATCCCTATTCCGACCAGTTTGCGCATGTGGTCGGGTATGCGGTCAACGGCAAGATGGGACTTGAAAATCAGGCGAACTTTTCCCTGCTCAGATCCCATGCTTTTTTCCTTGAGCAGATATGGAAGGAACTTCAGGGGGAGAAGAATATCGGGGATAACGTGGTGACAACCATAGATTATGACCTTCAGACGACGGCGTATCAGGCGCTGGGAAGCTATGACGGCGCAGTCATCGTAATGGAACCAAAGACCGGAAAGATACTTGCTATGGTTTCCCTGCCGGCTTTCGATCCGAATACCATTGGGGAGGATTGGGAGGAGATCACAAACGGCACCGAATCCGTGCTTTTCAACCGGGCCACGCAGGGACAGTATGCGCCGGGGTCTGTGTTCAAGATCTTTACGACGTTAGAATATTACAGGGAGAATCCTTTTGCCTACGAGGAATACTCCTTCCGCTGTGACAGCGAATTCACCTATGACGGACAGACGATCCATTGTTCAGGCAATATTGCCCACGGGGAGGAGGATCTGCGCTCCTCCTTTGCCAATTCCTGCAACAGCAGTTACGCAAATATTTCGCTTGAACTGGATCAGGATTCTTTTCAGAGCCTTTGCAATCTGCTGCTTTTTAACCAGAGTCTGCCGATCGCCTTCGAGTCAAATTCCAGTAAATTTTCCATCTCGAATGACGCAAGTTCCTTCTTGATCATGGAGACGGGGATCGGACAGGGAAATACGCTTGTTTCACCGCTGCACATGCTTCTTATCACCAGCGCTATTGCAAATGACGGCGTGCTCATGACGCCTTACCTGATCGACCATACGGAAAATTATACCGGTGTGACCGTGGAGGAAAATTCTCCAAAGGAATATAAAACGCTTTTGAGTGAGGAGGAGGCCGCTCTGCTTAAGGATTATATGAGCGCGGTCGTGTACGAAGGCACGGCAGGTAAGCTCAGCGGGCTTTCCTATGAGGTATATGGAAAGACCGGAACCGCCCAGGTGTCCGATACTACGGATCAGACAAATGCGTGGTTTGTGGGATATGCCCATAAAGAGGGCTATGCGGATATTGCGATTGCGGTGATCGTCGAGGATTCCGGCTCCGGAAGCGCCTATGCAGTTCCGGTGGCAAAGAAGGTTTTTGATGCCTACTTTCATTGAGCGGATGGGGAAAACTGCCGTTTGAAAACCGTCCGTCTTGCATAACCGGACAAATTAGGGTATACTGATTCTAATGTTTTAATGTTTCACCACACTAGGAGGTATTGCAATGATTGAGGCAACGAGCTGTGGCGGTGTGGTAATTTTTCGAGGTAAGATACTGCTCTTATACAAGAATTATAAGAACAAATATGAAGGATGGGTTCTTCCGAAGGGAACAGTTGAGGAGGGAGAAGAGTTCAAGGATACCGCGATCCGCGAAGTGAAAGAGGAGACCGGGGCGAACGCCACCATTATTCAGTATATTGGTAAAAGCCAGTATACGTTTACTGTGCCGGAGGATACGGTGGAAAAAGAAGTTTACTGGTATCTGATGATGGGTGAGAGTTATTACAGCAAGCCACAGAAAGAGGAGTTTTTTATTGATTCCGGGTTCTATAAATATCATGAGGCATATCATTTGCTCAAGTTTACGAATGAAAAGCAGATATTGGAGAAGGCTTACAATGAATATCTGGATCTGAAAAAAAGTAATTTGTGGGGAACCCATAAATATTTCTAGAGGATTTTTATGAGATGGTATGATCGGTTGTACGTAGGAGAATCCATTGCCGCAAAGGCGGGACGGATTAAGTGGAAAATCAGTCATAATGCGGGGACGGTTTCCATCTATGTGATCGCCCTGGCGTCAAATCCGGACAATCTGTTGGATATCATTCCGGCGAGAGAACTTTTACAGAAGGGCTATCCCAAGAAGGAGTTGACGATCATAGGCCTTGCAAAGGGCTATGAGGAAGCGCTCGGGGTAGTACAAAGGATCATCGAGGAGACTTATCAAAAAACCAATGACGTAAATGTCCGGAGGATGATTAGATGACGATTTTTCTTGCGATATTAAAAGTCATTGGCTGGGTAGTGCTTATCCTGCTGTTGTTGGTCATTGCCGCCGCGTGTTTGGTTCTGTTTGTTCCGGTCAGGTATCAGGCGGATGTGTTTTCCCATGGGAAAACGGAAGCAAAAGTTCGCGTGTCATGGCTTCTTCGCATGGTACGGTTTTATATGACGTATTCAGGGCAGGAATTTTCCGCAAAGATTTATATCTTGTTTTTTCCGTTAAAGCTTTTCGGGATGGGAAAGACAGAGGCCGAGAAGGAAGCCGGGGCTGACGTCAGAAAGTCCGCAGAAGAGCTGACGGAGGATATCGAGAATGAGAAGCCTTCGCCGGAAACCGGAAAGGAAGCGGAACAAAACGAGGGCAGGGCTGCAAAGCTTATTGAGAAAGCGGCAGAGAAATCGAATGCGGATGATGTGGTAAAGTCCGCAGAAAGGGTTAAGAAAGCCGCAGGTTCGGATAAGTTTGGTATGATTGGTTCCATTTGGGGAATGCTAAAAAATATCAAGGTAACGATAGAAAAGGGAAAGAAACTGCTCGAGGATCGTAGGAATCAGGCGGCGGTTCTCCATCTAAAGAAGGAACTTTTTTATCTGCTCAAAAAGATCATGCCGAAGCGGATGAAGGTCAAAGCGGTGTACTCTACCGGTTCCCCTGACACCACGGGGGAGGCGCTTGGAATATTGGCGCTGTTTCCGATCGGCTATAAAAACCGATGGAATATCACCCCTGATTTTACGGCGGATCATTTTTACATTGATGGAGAGGCACGCGTCGGGGGACGTGTGTTCGTCTATCAATTGGCAGGAGTAATCCTTCGGATTCTTTTGGATAAGAATTGCAGAAGACTATATAATAAAATCAATGCATAGGAGGCATAAGGTATGGCAGAGAACAGTTTTAACAATACGGTTGAGTCTTTATTCAAGGGGATGGACAGCTTTATTACAACTAAGACGGTTGTGGGTGACGCAATCCATATAAACGATACGATCATCCTTCCACTTGTGGATGTGTCTTTCGGCGTGGCTGCCGGAGCTTTTTCCCAGGATAAAAAGAATAACGGCGCCGGCGGCATGGGCGGAAAGATTACGCCGAGCGCGGTCCTTGTGATCCAAAACGGAACCACAAAGCTTGTCAACATAAAAAATCAGGACAGCGTTACAAAGATCCTCGATATGGTTCCGGATGTGATAAACAAGTTTACCTCCGGCTCCCCGAAGGAGGAGAAAGTGGTCGTGGAGGAAGTGGACGATCTGGACGATATCATAGACGAGGCAAAAAAGACCGTATAGCGCACATGGAACATATCTGAGAGGGAAAGACATATATTAATAGTAATATATGTCTTTTTTAGGTGCCGGAATGAAGCGGATTCTTGGATATACATTGTTTTGGTTTGCAATGGGGATGCTGGTAATGCTGGTGCTTTCCAATGAATTTTTGGGAATCCTCATAATTGCGGCGGTTCTTTTGATCAGCTATTATATCTTCACCTGCCATTGAAGTTTTGCTTTGTATCATAGGAAAGGCCAGAGTACTTTATCACTTTAAAGCAACAAGGTCTTTCCTATGATACAAGAAAAGGGGACTGTCGGCTGACAGTCCCCTTTAAAGTCCATTTTGAATTAAACTCTCTCAACTTTACCAGATCTTAAGCAGGAAGTACAAACGTATAATTTCTGCGGTATTCCGTTGACTTTACAGCTTACACGTTTAATGTTTGATTTCCAAACTCTGTTAGATCTTCTATGAGAATGGCTTACGTTGTTTCCGTAATGAACGCCTTTTTCACAAATTGCACATTTTGCCATGTTATTGCACCTCCTTGCACATTTCTAAGCCGGAATGTGTTTCCAAGCTCACAACATGGATATTCTAACAGATTCGTTTTCATAATGCAAGAACAAAATATAAAAAATGAAATAATTACGCATAGTATTTGCTTTTTGATTAAAAACGGGTATAATAACTATATCTACGTCATAATTTCCTGGAGGTAATTAGTATGAATGGACAAATGGATACCCAGTACGGAAAAATTATTATTAATAGTGATGTCATAGCAACCTATGCAGGTTCTGTTGCGGTTGAGTGTTTCGGGATCGTCGGGATGGCTGCTCTCAATATGAAGGACGGTCTTGTAAAACTTTTAAAGCGGGATTACCTGACACATGGAATCAATGTAGATATTGACGAAGAGAATAAGATCACGATTGATTTTCATGTGATCATTGCATATGATGTCAGTATCGGGACTGTCTCCGACAATCTGATTGAGACGGTGAAGTATAAGGTGGAATCCTTTACCGGAATGGAAATTAAAAAAATCAATATATACGTCGAAGGCGTACGTGTGATTGATTAAGGAGGATTACGACATTGGAAATCAAAAGCATTAATGCACAATTGTTATCAAAAATGTTTTTGGCCGGAGCCATGAACTTGGATTCAAAAAAGGACTGGATCAATGAGCTGAACGTATTTCCTGTTCCGGATGGAGATACCGGAACCAATATGTCCATGACGATCATGTCTGCGGCAAAGGAAGTAAACGCCATTTCCGATCCGACCATGGAACAGCTGGCAAAGGCGATTTCTTCCGGTTCCCTTCGGGGCGCAAGAGGAAACTCCGGCGTAATCTTATCGCAGCTTTTCCGCGGGTTCTGCAAGGTGATCAAGACTTATGATGAACTTGATGTCGCAATTATCAGCAAGGCATGCCAGAAGGCTGTTGAAACCGCATATAAAGCGGTTATGAAGCCGAAGGAGGGAACGATCCTTACCGTTGCAAAGGGAGCGGCCGACAAGGCTGCGGAGCTGGCGGAGGAGACGGATGATCTTGTTTACTTTGTGGAGGAGATTATCAAGGAAGCCGACTTTGTATTGAGCCGTACTCCCG